>SVSY01000006.1 GCA_015064065.1 Oscillospiraceae bacterium | reverse complement strand
CAGAAGTAAACGTCGATGTCCTGATTGGGTGCGTCAGCCTTGAGCGAATCCATTATCTCAAGCATCGCGGCGCAACCCATTCTATCGTCGAGCGCCTTTGCCTTGATCGTGCGGTCGCCCTTGCCGAAGGTGTAAAACTCGGAATCAAACGTGCCGAAGTCGCCGACGGCTATCTTATCTTCAATATCTTCTTTCTTATCTGCTCCGACGTCAATATACATCTTGCGGGCCTTTATCGGCGTTTCGCGCTCCTCGGGACTCTTGTGGTGTATAGCCTTCGAGCAGATGACTCCGTTCATAAAGCCGTTTTCGTTACCGACAGTCACCTTTCTTCCCGCAAGCACCGACGGGTCTATTCCGCCGACACAGCCAAAGGTCAGCATTCCGTCGTCACGCACGTCGGCTATCATAAATCCGACCTCGTCCATATGCGCCGATATCATTATCTTTTTTCTGTTCTCTGCCGTCAGGTCACCGAACTGCATAAGCGCGATAAGGTCGCCCATTTTGTCGACAGTTACCTTATCGGCTACTGCTTCTGCGCGGGGACGTATGAGCTCGCGGACAGCCCCTTCAAATCCCGACGGACCAAAGGCAAGGCAAAGCTCGCGTAAAAGCTCTGTGCCGTTTTTATTCATAATGTCACTCACAGTATCTCCTCCCTTCCGAAACGCTCTGCGATCTCCTTAGAGCAGATAAATTCTCTGACCGCACCGCAAAGCACGTTGCAATCTCCAAGGTGGATGACCTCGTTATAGGTATGCATATTTCTAAGCGGAAGTCCAACGTCAACCGTCGGCACTCCGTCTCTTACGAGATTTACGGTCGGCGCGTTAGTACCCGTTGATGAGGGCGACGCCGTAGGTATTACGGGGAGCTCCTTTTGCTTGCAGAGCTCGATAGTCATTTTAGTAAGCTCTCTGTGCGTTGCCGCAGAGTAGGATACCGAAATCCCGTCACCTATCTTTACCGTCTCGTTCGAGGGGATATCGGGTGCGTTGCCGAGATTTACGTCGATTACCATAGCGTAATCGGGCTCGGTCTTATAAGTAGCCGAAAGAGCGCCGCCGTACATCGAAGTCTCTTCTCTCGCCGAGAAGCAGAGATAAATGTCGCCTGCAAGCTCCTTTTGCGGAGTGTCTATTATAGCTCTTGCTGCTATTGCGCCACAAGCCTTGTCGTCGAAGCTCTTGCCCGCAATGTATTTATCACCGAGATCTGAATATGCCGCCGCGTAAACTATCGGGCTGCCTATCGGGATAAGCTCGCGAAGCTCGTCAAGCGTATATCCGAGACCGACGTCAACGAGCAGCTCCTCAACGGGAGGAAGCTTTGCGTCCTTTCCTGCGCGCAGATGAGGCGGTGTCGATATTACTACGCCTCTGAGTGTTTCGTTGCCGCAGACTATAACGTCAGCCGCCTGCATTATAGCGGGGTCGATGCCGCCAACTCGCGCCATTCTCAAAAATCCGCCCTCAAGCACGTCACAAACTATCATTCCGACCTCGTCGAAGTGTGCATCTACGAGTATTTTTGGCGCATTCTCTCTGCCGCATCTGCGGAGAAGTATCTGGTTTCCGACGAGGTCGGTCTTTATCTCGTCGAAATCCTTGCCGTATATCTCCTTTACTCTCTCTGACGCTCTGTATTCAAAGCCCGAAAGCGAAGGGACCGAACAGAGCTTAATAATATCTTCTTTGAGCTGTTCTGCCGAAGCGTAGGTCTTTACTGCTTTTTCTTCCTTTTCTTCCTTGACCTCTTCGGCGGACCCTGTGTTATTAATATTCTTTTCAATCATCGTTATCCGCGTGACCTCCTAACCCCAATATTTTTTATCGAGGCTTCTGTACTGTATAGCCTCTGCTATATGATTTGCCTTTATCGTCTCCGACGCGTCCATATCCGCAATAGTACGTGCGACACGCATTATGCGGTCGTAGCCTCTTGCCGACATTCCCATTCTGTCGTAAGCCGCCTTGAGTATCGCGCTTGCCGACGGCTCCATAACGCAATATTTACGTATAAGTGCCGAGTCGAGCTGAGCGTTGCACCATATCTTTCTCTCGCTCTGCTCGCTCATTCTCTCAAGCGCAAATCTGCGCGCTCTCGTTACCCTTTCGCGTATAGCCGCCGAGCTCTCGGCGGGCGGCGTGTTGTCGGACAGCTCATCGTAGCTGAGCGACGGGAGCTCTATCTGTATATCTATTCTGTCAAGCAACGGCCCGCTTATCTTGGATATGTAGCGTTTGACGTCGTTCGGGTGGCACGAGCAAGGCTTTGTCGGGTGTCCGAAAAAGCCGCATCTGCACGGGTTCATCGCACCGACGAGCATAAACGAGCAAGGATACGTGACTCTTCCGTTGGCTCTCGTTATAGTAACGCTTCTGTCCTCGAGCGGCTGACGCAGAGCGTCTGTCACGTGCTTGGGAAACTCCGGAAGCTCGTCTAAAAAGAGTACTCCGTTGTGCGCAAGCGAGACCTCACCCGGAAGCGGATTTATTCCTCCGCCGACAAGGCTGACCGAGCTCATCGTATGGTGCGGCGATCGGAAAGGTCTTTGCGAGACGAGCGAAACTCCTCCCTTAAGAACTCCTGCAACCGAATGCACCTTGGTACATTCCACAGCCTCTTCAAAATCAAGCGGCGGCATAATTCCCGGAATACGCTTTGCAAGCATAGATTTTCCCGTTCCGGGAGGACCTATGAGCAATATGTTATGTCCGCCTGCCGCGGCTATCTCGATAGCGCGCTTTGCCATAGCCTGACCCTTTACGTCGGCAAAATCGAGCGCGCTGTTTCGCACCGCATTTTCAAAAGCTGAGCGGTCGCACTCTATAGGCTCGAGCAGCTTCTCGCCGTTCAGATGCATAACGAGCTCTCGGACCGAGGCGACAGAATATACCTTTATTCCCTCAACTGCCGCAGCCTCGCCTGCGTTTTCTGCAGGTGCGTAAAACTCATTAAAGCCCGCATCGCGCGCCGCAACGCACATACAAAGCACTCCTCGTACTCCGCGAAGCTCACCCGAGAGCGAAAGCTCACCGACAAAACACTTGTCCGAGAAATCGACCTCCTGACGCAGAATACCTCCGCAACGCATTATTCCCATAAGTATAGCGGTATCAAATCCCGAGCCCTCTTTCTTTCGGTCGGCGGGTGCGAGGTTGAGCATCAGCTCGATAGACGGAAAATGAAATCCGCTGTTCTCGCACGCTGTGCGTACTCGCTCCTTTGCCTCCTTGACCGCGAGGTCGGGTAGCCCTACGAGCTGAAATTCGGGTATTCTTGAGCGCGCGTTACACTCAACCGTAACTATATATCCGTCGATACCGAACAGACCCGCGCTATAAACGGTGGATAGCATAGCCTCTCCCCCTCTCATTTTCATACATAGTTATTTTATCACATTTTTACCTATTTTACAATAGTTATATAAAATAAGTTGTATTTTTTAACAAAAAAATAGGGGCTGCCTCAAATGCAAATTTGAGACAGCCCTTAGTGACTATTTATCAGTCCTTTTTCTTTTTAAGTACGCAAACAGCACCGACAAGCGAAGCAAGTGCTGCGCCCACAGATCCGATCACAGAGCCGCAACCGACATTCACTATCGGCTCGGTAGCGGTGTTATTCGTAGCCGCTTCGGTAGGCTTTTCCGTAACCTTTTCGGTCGGCTTGTTATCGTCCTTGTTGTTTGTGTTATCGTTGGTGTTATTGTTGGTGTTATTGTTTGTATCGTTGTTTGTGTTGTTGTTTGTGTTATTGTTCGTGTTGTTGTTTGTATCGTTGTTTGTGTTGTTGTTTGTGTTATCGTTTGTGTTATTGTTTGTGTTATTGTTTGTATCGTTGTTCGTATCGTTGTTCGTATCGTTGTTCGTATCGTTGTTCTCGCTATCGTTGGTATTCTCGTCAGCAAGCATCACTACGTACTGCGAAGAAGCTTTCCAAAGACCGTTAGTAAAGTCTCTTCCCTTGAGCAGAATGAAATCGTCGTATATCTCCATAATATATCCTTCGCTTCCACCCGTAATAGCACCCTTTCTTGCGCTGTAGGGGTTTGCTACCGACGAGGTGTTGAATACCGTAGGATACTTAGCATCTGCATTATATGCGTTGCCGACAGAGTCAAGCTCATAGTGGCTGTGGCTACTGAACATCATCGCGTCGGGATATTTTTTGAGCACCTGACGTATCTCGTAAGCGTTGTCAACTGTTGCATCGCCCTGCGCAAGATCGGTAAGCGAGCCCGAAACGGTATTAGGCATAGCCTGATGCATAAAGATAAAGGTGTTCTTTCCCTCGCCATAACCCGAAGCTATAGTAGTATCGAGCCAATTGAGCGCATTATCATTCAACCATATGTAATTGGGATCACGTCCGCTGTCACCTACGAATACGAAATGGTTATTGTCTATCCAGAAATCATAGAAGAAAGAGGACGGACGGCTTCCGTCGGGAAGCATAGCATTCTGACAGAACATCTGCTCCATAGTCTGAAGCGAAGTGTCATTAAATCCTACGGGCCAAAGATCGTGATTACCTATTGCCATATAGATAGGCATATCGGGGCAGACCTCGCCCTTAATCGACTGAAGCTTAGCGTATTCTCCACTTGCCTTGTCGGGTGTTGTAGCCGCACCGCTCGCCGTATTGACCATATCTCCGTTGATGAACACACCCTCAACACCAATATTTTCGCTGACGTCCTTGAGCATATTCTTAAACTTTTTCGTCCATTCGTGATTATCGTCGTTGACGACGTGCGTATCGCTGACAACTGCAAAGGTGTGCTTAGGCTCTTCGTTTATTACGAAATCCGCATTGGAAGGAAGCATAGCCTCGGCATACTGCGTCGAGAGAGTGCTGTCGTTCTTGCTTGCGGTATATACGCGAATTCTATCTGCACCCTCGGGAATTATCTGAAGTGCGGGAAATCTGTAGCTTGAGGATATAGTAGTGAGAGAAAATCTTGCAAGCGAGGAATATCCCTCAAGCAAGCCGTCCTCGTTTGCCCAATAAGCTACGGCATCTATCGGATAGGTCGAGCTGTCCCACCAACCGTTTGACTTTACGGTAAGAATGCCCGATGCAAATCCGTCGTTATCCACGTCAAGCTCGTACCACGCTTTTGCGGGATAGCATTTGGGCTCAGCTGCCGACGCGGGAACTACCGCCGCCCCGACAACGAGCAGAGTCGATGCAACGCAGATCATAGAAATTATCTTTTTAAAATTCTTTTTCATAAGATCCCTCCAAAAATTTAATACGTTGTTGTACCTATTATGCCATTTTTTGACCAATATGTCAAGAATACAGGGCGAAATAAGCAACATTTGTCCTGTTTTTTTCAAAAAGATACTACAGCAAAAATTTGATCGCGCAGACAAAAATTGCTTGACTCTATCTGTTGTATGTGATATAATGAAATAAATTCTTTTTTGGGGGGTATTTCCAATGAAAAATATTATAGTTGAAGGACATCGCGGATACTGTGCAAAGTATCCCGAAAATACACTTATCTCGTTCAAAGCAGCGCTTGAGCTCGGCGTTGACGCATTCGAGTTTGACGTTTGGCTCACGTCAGATAAAGTTCCCGTAATTATGCACGACGGCAACGCGCTCCGCACCTGCGGAGTCGACAAGCACGTGCGCGATATGACGCTCGCCGAGGTCAAAGAGCTTGACGCGTGCTACAGTGCAAAATTTGGCGACACATACAAGGGTCAGGGCGTTACCGTTCCTACGCTCGAAGAGACGCTTGAGCTTGCTCTCTCTCTTCGCCCCGATATCCTTTTTGGCGTTGAGATAAAGGAATACACCGAGGAGAACGTTGACCTCACGGTTGCTCTTCTCAAGAAATACGGTGTATTTGACCGTTGCTGGTTCTACGCCTTCAACGGTAGGATCATCAAATACATCAAGGAAAAGTACAACGGTCGCACGATGGGATATCCCGACATTCAGATGGGAGAATTCGAACCTGATACGTACGATTACTACGAGGAGATCGGTCTGTCTATGACCTTCGTTAAGTCCGAGCTTTGCGAGTTCTATATGAAAAAGGGTATGCCTGCGCATATGTTCTGTGCGGATACCGAAGAAGACGTCAAGCTCTGCATCGAGCGCGGCGCTTCACTCATCACCGCAAACGACCCCGTTCCGCTGATGAAATATCTTGGAAGACTTTGATCAAAATAGATAAATGGGACTGCTTCACTAAAAATGAAGCAGTCCCTCTATTTATATCTTTTTGCAATAGCATTATCTACTCTTCGGTATATAACTCATCATAAAGCCATCGTTTGGGATTTTCGTAAATATATCTCAAATGCTCCTCATAATCTTCTCTACCGCGAATAATGTGATCATTTACACGAGTCTGCCAGATATTTTTTCCATATTCTTTGTTACAAAACCGCTTAAATGTGGATATAAATTGCGAAAAAGCACTATTTGCTCTATCTGCATTTGTAGGGACAGGCGTCCTCGACTGTCCGCTCTGCTTAATAAACAATAAAATGTGAATATGATTTGGCATTATAACATAACTTTCGATAGATATGTGATCATAAAAAGAATTTAACTGTTTGATATATTTATCTGCGATCTCACCGTATCTTGTTAATTCAATTTGCGGACAGTCGGGGACGCCTGTCCCTACAATATGGGAGAGAATACACCGTCTGTTTTGCGTGCAAATTGTTATAAAGTATGCTCCGGTGCTATTATAATCAAAACCTTGTAATCTTGGCGTTTTTCTCTTTGCAAATTCTTCCATAACTATCACCCTTTACATTATAACACAAAATCGGCAGAAAGGAAAGTCTTTCCGCCGATTTTGCGATTGTATTTATGAAACATCTCTCTTTTTCAGAACTTATACTCAATATCCTTCGTGACAAAGCCAATAGTCTCGAAATCCTTCGGGTTATGGCGCACGATATAGTCGATGTAAGAATCGATAAGTCTTGCTGTAACGATATAACCCATAGGATTAAGATGGCCAAACATCCAAAGATTTTCTCCAAACTCTTCGTCGTATACGGGACCGTACTTATAAAGGTCAATAACGTAGCAGTTTTCGAAAAGATCACAAAGCCCATAAAGAAGCTCGATGACCTTTTTACCGTCCTCGTTCTCACCTCTGCGAGTCTCGTTCGGGAAGGTCACAAAGAAAAACTTGGCATCGGGACTTATTTCCTTATATCTGCTAACGATCTGCGCGTAGTAACCAATGAAATTCTTTGCGTTCTTGGTATAATCCTCGGGATGTACGTCATCAAGCGTACCTATTTCTCCGTGTTGATTGTAGATATCGTTCACACCGAGCGCGATAACGTACGCCTGAGCCGCCTTGTCGCGATCCCAATAGCCGCGTTCGTTTGCGAAGGTATCTATGTACTCATGTGCGGTCATTCCGCCTCTTGAAAAATTGTATGCCGTAAGTCCGTTTGCGCGCGCGATATACTGACCCCAGGAATACTCAAACATATCGTAATATCTGTTCTTCCCGTCAGATCCGAGTATCTGAAATTCACCCGATGAAAGACTGTCTCCTACGAACGCCATAGTTCTGAATACAGACGTATAGCTATAGCTCTCAACAAGTCGATCAAGCGGCTTTTCGTCAGCGCGGTAAAATTCCTTTTTCCAATCCATATTATATCTCCTTAAAAAACTCAACTTCTTCTCCGTCAGGTCCTATAACGAAAGCGATATTTATTGACATATCCGCAGGAGATGCCTTGAGAGGAACTACCTTGGGAGCTGTGTGCTCGCCAAAGCCTGCCGCACGCGCGATGGCGTATGCCGCGTCGACGTCGTCAACGCAAAGCGCGAAGTGCTGCCACTTGCCATTTACGCTGTATTCGTCCGAGCCGTTCGCAAAAAGCTCTATTCTGCCGCCGTCACCAACGTCGAGCATCACTATAAGACCCTCACCTTCGCCCCAGCGGACTATCTCCTTCATTCCGAGAGCCTTGTACATCGTAAGGCTCTTTTCTATATCCTTGCATTTAAGCGCGATATGGTGAAATCCCATACCACTGATGATATCGTTTGCCATATTATATTCCCTTCCACTCGTCCTGCCAATTGACTCGGATATTATTGTCCTCAAGTATATCTATCTTGAGTATGCTGTAGCCTGAGGTCTTAAGATCGTTCGGGTGCCAATGGTCGAGCATAAGATAAAACTCACCGTTTGCCTCGAATATATACGTGCTCTGTCCGTCAAAGGTGGTATCCATCTTTGCTCCTCGGCAGGGATTGTCGATAAGCTTCCATTTTCCGATTATATGAGGACATCTTGCAAAGAGTGCCTGATTGGGATTCCAACCGGTACAGCCCGAGCTTATCATATAGTACATTCCGTCCTTGAAAAAGAGCGCGGGCGCTTCTCTTTCCTGATCGATGAGGACAGATGCATAAAAGCCGTCGGTATCGGTATAATCGTCGTTAAGGCGGGAGATATTCATAGTCTTATTCCAGTCCTTAGAATGAACGAGATATACCGTTCCGTCGATATCCTTAAAGATAGTCATATCGCGCGAATCCTGCTTGTTAGGCTGCTTGGCATAAAGGAACTTGAAGGGCCCCGTCGGACTGTCGGACACGGCGACCGCGATACCGCCAAAGACGTAATCCGCGCTGTCGGCGTGCGCCCAGAGCACGAAATTGTTATTCTTTTCGTTGTATATCACCTTCGGGCGCTCGAGCACCTTCTTGTAATAAAGCGGGCTCTGCGGGTCATCCTTGTTGCTCTCGAGCACAAGTCCCTCGTACTTCCAATTTAAAAGATCCTTTGAAGAGTAGCAAGAAACGCCGATAACGTCAACTCTGGTCGTACCGGAGCAATTATCTGCACCCTTGTGCTCACCGTACCAATAATAAGTTCCTCCGTGCTCGATAATACAACCTCCGTGAGCCTGAATATCGTTGCCGTCTATATCCTGCCAGATAACTCCGTTCTTCATAAATTACCTCACCCTATTTTTACCTTTTTACCCTTGCTTGCATATGCCGCGAGTATCACCTTGACGACCTTAGAGCCCTCTGCACCGTCGATCGCAAATTTACGCTTTTCCGTAACGCAATCGTAAAAATCGGTTATGAGCGCCTCGTGGCCGCTTCCGTAGCACGCCTTTCCGAGTGCCGAGTAGGACTCCTCGAAGCTGTGAAGCTCGCCGCCCGCGAGCACCTGACGGGGCATTACCTTAACGGTTCCCCCCTCGGTAAACAGCGTAAGCTCTACGGGGCAATCGGTACTGCTTCCGTTTGTGGCGTTGAACACAAATCCGTGCTCACCGCTGCAGAGCAGAGTTGCGGTGTCCTCGACCTCGATGCATTCACTAAGCGTGAGATTTGAAACGCTCGCGACAAGCTCGGTCGGCTCTCCGCATATCCATATAAGCAGATCGAGCGTATGGAGCGCTTGATTGATAAGCACTCCGCCACCCTCTGTCTCCCAGCGTCCGCGCCAATCGCCCGAAGCGTAATATGCGGCATCTCTGTGCCACGCAACGAGTCCGTGTGCGCTCTTAAGCTTATTCTCCTCGGCAAACTTCTTTGCATAAAGGTTCGCCGCGTTATATCGGTTCTGCATACATACGCCGAGAATCGCACCGGAGCGCTTCTCTGCTTCAAGGATACGGTCGATATCCTTAAGATCTATGCAGAGCGGCTTTTCGCAGAGCACGTTTATTCCTCTCCCCAGTGCCGCTACCACCATATCTGCGTGCAGATAATGAGGCGTGCAGATGTGTACGACGTCGGGTCTTACACTCTCAAGCATCGTCTCATAATCAGAGTAGCAGATAGAAGGATCAAACTCCGTAAGCCTATCGGTATCCACGTCGCACACGGCGCAAAGCTCGCTGTATTTACGGGCTATGCGAACGTGTACCTTGCCTATAGTACCGTAGCCAACGATAGCTGTACGTAACATTATCTTATTTTCCTCCGTAGGTTCCTGCGGTGTTAGAAACCTTGCTGTCGTCTACGACCTTGAGTCTGGAGGTCGCGCGATGTGCGTTGAGCTCGCGCAGATATCTCTCCTCGTCTACAGGAAGAGCTATAGTCTCACCGTTGTTCCAACCCGAAAGCTCCATAGCGTTCATAAGCTCAACGCCGCGGATACCGTCGCTTCCGCCAACAAAGAGCTCTTCCTTGCCGAGTATTGCCGCAGTAAAGTTGTTGATGATACCAACGTGCTGAAGATTGTTTCCGTCGGTCTCTACCTCTACCTTCTCGCACTTAGGCTTATCAAATCCGGTAGTAGCGGTCTTTGACCACTCGAAGCCGTCGATCTCGTTCTTATACCACCAGAGCTTGCCGTTCTCGCAAAGAAGCTTTCCGCGGCTGCCCGATACCTCAAATCTGTTCGTACCGGGAGTCTCGCCTGTCGTGGTGATGAACACGCCCGTAGCACCGTTCTTATAACGGAAGTACGCGGTAACCTCGTCCTCTACCTCGATATCGTGCCACTTGCCGTACTGACAGAAGCCGTTTACCTCAACAGGCATCTCGCCTACTACCCACTGAACGAGGTCTATCTGGTGCGGGCACTGATTGATAAGCACGCCGCCGCCTTCGCCTTCCCAAGTAGCTCTCCAGCTTCCGCTGTCGTAGTACTGCTGCGTACGGAACCAGTCGGTGATTATCCAAGTAACTCTCTGAAGCTCGCCAATTCCACCCTCAGCGATTATCTCGCGCATCTTGCGGTAGAGGCAGTTGGTACGCTGGTTGAACATCATACCAAAGAGAGCCTTGCTATCCTTTGCAGCCTCGTTCATCTCGCGTACCTGCTTTGTGTATACGCCTGCGGGCTTCTCGCAGATAACGTTGATGTCTCTCTTAAGGCACTCCATTACCATCTCGGGATGCAGATAGTGAGGAACTTCAACAAGCACCGCGTCGCAAAGTCCGCTGTCAAGCATCTCTATGTAGTTATCGAAATACGCTACGTTCTCGATCTTCTCGTTGTTCTTTATGTTGTCAAGCTTAGCAGGGTTTATGTCGCATACTGCACTTACAGTTGCATCGGTAGCCTTTCCGTTTGCGAAAATATTGTAGTAATAGGACGAGCCCTGATTTCCAAGTCCGATTATTCCGTATCTTACGCTCATTTTTGTATCCTCCGTGAATTTTATTATTTCAAATTTTTGTCAACGTATCTTACGCTTCTCTCTACCTGAGCGAGAGTGTCGGGAAGAACTGCCGCATTGTCCTGCTCAACGAGGAAATACTTAGCACCTGCCTCACGAGCCGCCTCAAGTGCCGCCGCAAAGTTGATGTTACCGTCGCCAACGGGAGCAAATCTCGGTTCAAAGCCCTTGCCCTCGGCATTGATAGCTATCATATAATCCTTGAAGTGAACGCACTCTATTCTGCCCTTGAGCTTCTTTATGGTGTCTACCACGTCGTTACCGCCGTACTGTATCCAATAAGTATCGAGCGTAAAGTTGATGTACTCTGCCTCCATAAGCATATCGAATACCGACTTGTCGCCGAACTTAAAGAACTCAAAATGATGGTGATGATAGAAGAACTTAAATCCGCGCGCAGCCATTTTCTTGCCCGCCTCGTTGAGAGCGGCAATAGTGTCGCGGCACTTCTGCTCATCCTGCATAGCCTCAAGCGGCATCATTCCAAGACCGATATTCTTACAGCCAAAGCTCTCGTGCTCGTCCATAAGAGCCTCGGTATCATTAAGTATTCTGTCCATAGGAACGTGCGTGAGAACTACGGGCATTCCCACCTTTTCGCTTACGCGCTTTATCATCGGAGCGTTAAAGGGCGCGCCCGAGAACTGCACGTAGGAATATCCCATCGCCTTGAGGTCAACGAGAGCCTGCTCAAAGTGCTCCTCGCTGTCAAGATAGTTTCTTATTGAGAAAAGATTCAATCCAAGTCCTTCTCTGATCATTTTACAAATCCTCCGTCTTTTTCGGTATAACCGTTATTTATAAGTATTCCCTTGAGTGCGCCGACTGCGTAGTCGAATGCCTCACGGTTGCTTTCAAAGTGGAATTTATGCTTCATTACCTCGCCGTCTATCTTGTCATAGCCGCCGAATATCTTAAGGTGCGGTTCGAGCGTCATAAAGGTATCCTTTTCTATCATAGATACCATACGCGGTATCTGACCGTCGCCTTCACCTGCGGGAACCAACTCGCCGCCCTCCAAAATAACGTCTTTGATATGGAAATAGTCGGTTATCGGAACGAGCAACGGCAGAGTCTTATCGGAATTTTCGCCTACCTGCAAGAAATTTGCGGGGTCGTATACGAAATGCAGACCCTTGACGTTATCGTGAAGGTCGAGCACTCTCTGTGCCGTGTCTCCGTATATTCCCTTTTCGTTCTCGTGGTAAAGTCCGACTCCGTAGGAATCTGCTACCTCGACCATTCGGCAGAGATTTTCGATGACCTTGCTTCTCTCGTTATGAGCCTCAAAAAAGCTGAACATTCTTATCTTGTCGGTATTAAATACCTTTGCAAGCTCGCAGATATGCTTGACCGTGTCAAGATATTCGTTCATATCCACGGATATGTTCACCTTGCCCATAGGCGATCCGACGGCAGAGAGCGATATTCCCTCGCCCGAGAGCGAAGCGTATATCTCCTTTGCCTCAGCTATAGAAAGCTCGGCTACGTTTTTACCGCCGACAGAACGAAGCTCGGTCATAGGTATCTTATTTGCCCTCAAAGCGTCTATCTGTTCTGCAAGGCTGCTTCCCGCCTCGTCAGAGAACGCACTCAATCTTATTTTCATAGCATTACTCCTTTTCTATCTCATAAGCGTAGGGTATCGAATCACTCGCTCCCGCTCTGCTTACCGTTATTGATGATACGCGTGTCGCGTATTCTATCGCGCGCTCGGTCTCATCGCCCATCGAGAGTCTTACGCAAAGCGCGCCTATAAAGCTGTCACCTGCAGACGTAGTGTCTACCGCCTTGGTCTTTATCGCGGGATAAAAGCGTATCCCTTCGCCGTCTCCGTAGGCACAGCCCCGTTCTCCGAGTGTGACGATAGCCTTTTTAACTCCCGTTTGCAGCAGCGCCTCAAGAGCGGCGGCCGTGCTTTGCTCGTCGGCGGGATATATCCCCGTCAGCGCGTGCGCTTCGTGCTCGTTCGGCACTAATATATCGACCATAGCGTAAAATTCACTCGGAATATCTTTGAAGGGCGCGGGATTTACCACAAGCATAGCTTTGCTGTTTTTAGTTATCTCGGCTATCCTCATCACACTCTCTATCGGTATCTCGTACTGTATCAGCACGATATCCGCTTCTTCTATATAGCTCGCCTCTCCGTCTATGACGTCGGGCGTAAGACAAGCGTTCGCACCCTCGTCTACCACGATAAAATTATTTCCCTCTACCACGACTATCATCGCACAGCCCGTGGCGCAGGCATCCACCTCAATGCAGGTCGACCGAATACCGTAACGCTCAAGCGTGCCGCGGAGCATCTTTCCGTTAGCGTCGTTACCGAGCGAACCGATAAAGTGCACCTCGCCGCCAAGCTTCTTTGCTGCGACCGCCTGATTGAGCCCCTTTCCGCCCGCGCCCACGGATGAGCCCGAGCCTATTACCGTCTCACCGAGAGCAGGAACCTTGGGCGAGTGGATAACGAGATCTGCGTTAGCGCTTCCTATAACAAGTATCTTTTTCATAATCACCTCAGATGATCAAGCGTCATTTTAGCACGCTCGGACACGCTGACAGTTCCTACGCCGAATATAGCCGTTTCAAGTCTGTCTGCTATCGGAGCAGACCATTCTTCGCCTATCGCGCCCGTTCCCTTCATCATTCCGAGCACCGAGCCGACGGTCGCGCCGTTGCAGTCGGTGTCAAATCCCGTCTCGACAGCCATACATATCGAGCGGCCGAAATCGCCCTTTCCATAGAGCAGAGCCGCCGCTACTATCATAGCATTTGAGATAGTGTGGCACCAACCGTGTGCACTGTACTCGTCGTATGCCTTATGGATGTTCTCGAAGCATTCGCCCTCATGAGCTCCATTTTTGTAGCCGTCGACGATACCCATAACGCTCTCGTAGAGACGCGAGGTATGCGGTATCTGTGCAAGTCCGCAGAGTATAACATCCTCTATGCTGTCAGTGCCTGCCGCCGCGGCTATCATCGCCGAGGCAAACATCTCACCGTAAATTCCGTTCTTTACGTGTGATATCGAAGCGTCGCGGAACGCCATCTCGGCGGCAAGCTCGGTATTACACGGATTTATGTATCCGAAATAGTCTCCTCTTATCTGCGCGCCTATCCATTCGCGGTAAGCGTTCTTATATATTGCTGAGTCGGGCGGACGGTATCCGTCGACAAAATTGCAAAAGGCGACTCGCTCTGCCGTGCAGTATGCATATTTCGGCTGTTTATCTATCCATATCTTAGCAACGTCACAAGCTGTAAAATCACGTCCGTAGCGCGCTACAAGCTCCTGCGCGAGCACGACGTAGTTGGTATCGTCGTCGGGCGGCATACCGTTTATCTCGTCGGCATAAGGGCGTTCGCTCAAACGGTATTTATATCTCGTATCAACGTCGGTGGGAAGATCACTTCGTAAAATGTATCTGTGCATAGGGTAGTTATTGCTTTCGCGAAGTAAGGGGATAAGTTCGTCGGTGTGTATTCCCTCTACTGTTTTGCCAAGCATACAACCGCATATCCTTCCAAGCCACGCACCGTGTATTCTGTCCTCAAGCTCATTGCTCTCGGGCATACGAAGCTCCGCTTTATGCTCCTTGCGAAGCGCGCGTATCGCACAAAGCTCCGACGGTTCGTTATACGCGTATCCGTCTTTTTGCGGTGCGTTTATTACTATTCCGTAAAGAATATCGCCAAGCTGTTTTTTCACTTCTCCGCGAGGCATTTTGTCCGTAAGCTCGAAAAGCTCGCGGTATTTTTCAATATCGAGCCCCTCTTCTATAGACTGCTGATATTCTATCATCGCGCTGTCGGCATAAAATTCCCAGGTATGCATTTTTTCATAATCGGGTCTTGGTATATTATTCATATTCACTCTCCGAAATGTAAGATCATCTGCTTTTTCTGGTCTCGTTGGGAGACGCGCCGAAATAATCCTTGTACGAGCGGCTGAAGGTGTATATAGACGAAAAATTCAACAGCTCGGATATCTGCGTGACGCTAAGCTTTCCGTCGGAAAGCAACAGTCTTGCCGTTTCGAGTCTGCGGCGGCGGTAATAGGAATTGAGCGTCTCGGACATCGTCTTTTTAAAAAGGTCGGACATATAGCTGTAATTGTAGTGCATAGCATCTGCGAGGTCTGAAAGGCTTCCCATAGTGTAGATATGCGTATCTATATAATTCATCATCCTGTAGCAAAATTCCTCGGGCTTGCTGACGTTTGCGCCTTTAGCTCCCTCGCCTACGTTTCTGAAATTCCGTATAACGTAGCATATCACCTGCTCAATGATAGAGCGCGCCTGAGATTCAACGTATATATCGGGCTCGGAAAGCTCGTCTATAAGATTTTCTATAAGGAATTCTACCCTTCGGTCGCAAAAAACGCGGCGGTCGGCAAGCATCGATCGCTCGATGATATCGTCAAGCTCGCGCGATATATACTCGTTTTCACTGCGAAACGCAAAAAAGCAAAAATCGAGCGGCTCGTCCTCGCTTGAGCGTATCATATGAAATTCGCTCGGGAAGGAAAGGTATATATCTCCCTTGGATACGTCAACTCCCTCTCCGTTAGCGAAGATCTGCCCTTTTCCACCCGTGACGACGGTGAGCTCGTACCAATTAAGGTGAGCGTGCAGGCTTATCTCATTGGACGGAGCGCTCTTTATCTTACCTATCTGAAAAAGAATATTCTCTCCAAATCTGCGCGGATTTTCTATATAATTTTTGTCTATCATATACCTTACTGCAAAAGCGCCCATACACTCACCTCCTTTGATACGATTATAGCACCTCTTTGCGCCGATGTCAATAAAAATAACAAATTTTTTCAGTTATTTTCAACTTTTATTGTAAAAGAACCAAAATAATGATAAATTAAATATAAAATTATGCTATTTACTATCGGACAAAAGAATTATATAATAATCTTGAATGTGCGATCATGCACTGAAAACCTGATAATTATTAAAGAAAAGGTAGGTAGATCACTATGAAAACGACTGTTGTTGCTATAATCGGATGCGGAAGAATTGCAAGAAACGCTCATCTTCCCGCTCTTTCCAAGCTTGATAACGTAAGGATCAAGTACGCTTGCGATATCCTTCCCGAAAAGGCTGCAAAGCTTAAGGAAGATTTCCCCAAGATCGAAGAGGTCATTGAGGACTATAAGATAGCACTTGCAGACCCCGAGGTAGAGGCTGTATTCGTTCTCACCCCTAACTTCGCACACTACACCGTTACCATGGATGCTCTCCGCGCAGGCAAGCACGTTATGTGTGAAAAGCCCGTTACCGTAAGCTATGCACTTTCTTGCGAGATGGCAGAGGAAGCAGACAAGCAGGGTAAGATACTCAATATCGGCGTTTGCAACCGTTACCACAAGTCTGTAGAGCTTCTCGAGGAGCTTAACAGAAACGGCGAGTTCGGTAATATCTACCACATCTACTGCTCCTTCCGCGCATTCCGTTCAATTCCCGGTCTTGGCGGCGCGTTCACCGATAAGTCTCAGTCGGGCGGCGGTGCGCTCATCGACTGGGGTATCCACTTCCTCGACCTCATTCTTTACATTCTCGGCGACGCAAAGCTTAAGAACGTTACTTGCGACGCATACTCCGAGATGGCAAAGGATATGAAGTCCTACAAGTACAAGAGCATGTGGGCTGAGGATACCAAGGACATTGAAAACGGCGTTAACGACGTTGACGATTTCATCACCGGCTACATCAGAACCAACAAGGCATCCATCTCCTTCAACGGCGCATGGGCACAGAATATTGACGTTGAGCCCGGCGAGATGTTCGTTGACTTCCTCGGCGACAAGAAGGGCGCAAGACTTGCTTACGGCGGTCAGTTCAAGATCACCGACGGCGATACTCTTGAAACTGTTGAGACCTCTCACGAGATCCCCAATATGTATCTTCGCGAGGATGAGGACTTCATCAAGTCTATCTACTCGGGTGTAAAGAACAAGAACAACATCGACAATATCCTTGAAAGCATGAAGCTTCTCGACTACCTCTACAAGTCTGCAGAGATCGGCAAAGAGATCGAGCTTTAACGGTGAAGAAAATGAAAAAAATAGGCTTTGTTGACTTTTATATAAGCGAATGGCACGCAAATAACTATCCGGCGTGGATCAAAGAGGTATGCGGCGAAAATTCGCTCGATTTCGAGCTTGCTTACGTCTGGGCTGAGCAGGATATCTCGCCCGTAGACGGCAGAAGCACTGCAGAGTGGTGTAAGGAGTTTGGCGCAGAGCAGTGTGCTACCATAGAGGAGCTTTGCGAAAAGTCCGACGTTATATTCATTCTCGCTCCCACAAACCCCGAAAAGCATCTTCCCTACGCAAAGGCTGTATTCCCCTTCGGAAAGCCCACCTACGTAGACAAGACCTTCGCGCAGACTCTGTGCGAGGCAAAGGAGATATTCGCACTTTCAGAGAAGTACGGCACCCCCTTCTTCTCTTCCTCGGCTCTCCGCTACGAAAAAGCACTCGACGACGTTGCAGACTGCCGCAATATCACGGTGTTTATTTCGGGTAAGACGGTAGACGAATACATAATCCACGACGTTGAGATGGTCGTAAAGAAGCTCGGAATCGGTGCTGACAAGGTAATGTGTGTAAAGAACGGCAAGCAGATGTTCTTCCATCTTGGATATGCCGACGACCGCTCAGCCTGCCTCGTCTACGCTCCCTTCGGTCTCCCCGGAGATACCATTATGGAGTCTGCGACCGAGGGCAAGACGGTCAAATCGAGAAGCGCGATATTCAACGAGCTTATTGCCGATATTCTCCGCTTCTTCGAGGATGGCAACGTAAGCTTCGACACGGCACAGACACTTGAGGCTATGAAGATCCGCGACGCAGTACTCTCGTCCTGCGGCAAGTGCGGCGAATGGATCTCCTTCTGAGAAAAAACTACTAAAGAGGTTTAAGTTATGAAAATAGGTGTTATTACAGACTGCTTCGGCTTTGGTCTTCCCGTAGACCACGCTATCGAGCGCGCGGCAGCTCTTGGATTTAACGGCGTACAGATATACGCAACTACCGGCTCGTTCTCTCCCGACGCGCTTGACGCAGAGGCAAGAAAGAGCTACAAGGCGCTCCTTGACTCTAAAGGTCTTGAGGTCAGCGCCCTCTGCGGAGACATGGGCGGCCACGGCTTCCAGATAGCCGCAGACAACCCCGAAAGGATCAAAATGACCAACCGCATCGTAGACCTTGCGTGCGATCTCGGCACTTCGGTCGTTACCACGCATATCGGCGTTATCCCCTCGGATAAGAACGACCCGACCTATAAGGTAATGCTCGACGCACTCACGGAGTGCGGTAAGTACGCAAAGGCACACGGCGTTACACTCGCTATCGAAACGGGTCCCGAAACTGCCGACGTTCTCTACGGATTTCTTGAGGATACAGAGGGCGGCGTTGGCGTCAACCTTGACCCCGCTAACTTCGTTATGGTAACGGGTCAGGATCCCGTTGCGGCTGTTAAGCTTCTCGGCAAGTACATCGTTCACACTCACCTCAAGGACGGCGTTATGCTCAAGAAGACCGATCCCAAGATCATATACGATCACTTCGCTACGGGCGGTATCGAGGCACTCAACGTTGCGGACTTCTTCAAGGAAGTACCCGTCGGAACAGGTGACGTCGACTTCCCCGCTTACCTCGCGGCACTTAAGGAGATCGGCTACGACGGATATCTCACCATCGAGCGCGAGACGGGTGCTGATCCCGAGGCTGATATAATCCTCGCAAGAGATACCATCAAGAAACTTCTTTTCTGAGGTACACGATGGAGCTCAAAGGACTTAAGATAAACTTTCTCGGTGACAGCATAACCGAGGGCGCAGGCGTAAGCACACCCGAAAATATTTATTGGAACCGTATCAAGACCACCTACGGTGCAGAGGTAGTTCGCGGATACGGTATCGGCGGCACAAGAATTGCCCGCCAGAAAAAGCCTTCGGCAGAGCCCCGTTGGGATCGTGATTTCTGCTCAAGATTTGGAGAGATGGACGACGATGCCGACGTAGTAGTAGTGTTCGGCGGAACAAACGATTTCGGTCACGGCGATGCTCCTCTCGGACAGATGTCGGATCGTACCGTTGATACCTTTTACGGCGCTTGCCACACGCTCTTCGAGGGACTCATCAATAAATATCCCGACGCTACTATCGTAATAATGACTCCCCTTCACCGTTGCAACGAGGACAACCTCCGCGGCGACGGATACAAGGAGAGCGAGGTTGCAGACCTTCTGACCTACGTCAACATCATCAAGGAGATAGCGGCTTACTACTCGCTTCCTCTGCTTGATTTGTGGTCGGTAAGCTCTCTTCAGCCCAAGGTCGAGATCATCAAGCAGAAATACTGCCCCGACGGTCTCCACCCCAACGATGCAGGCCACGCGATCATCGCCTCCCGCCTTGCAGGATTTATAAAGACTCTTTAAAGATAAACGGCTTGATGCGTGCATCAAGCCGTTTTGAATATTTACAAAACAGTTCCTCAAATAACAAAATCCGCCCCTCCGCTTTTTCTTTTCAAGCAAAAGGCGAAAAGAAAAAGCTCGCAAAAAGAAACGCCAAAAAGAAATTTCGATGTCTGCGGACATCGAGGAGAGCTCCGCGCCCTCCACCGCGCAAGCTTTTGAAAAAGCTTGACCAAAACTTTCTTTCTCTCTGACTAAAAACGGCTTGATGCGCTGCATCAAGCCGTTTTTATCTTTACTTTTCTATTGTCACAAGATAAGTCGCGAAGAGCGGCATCTCGAGCTTGACGGTAAGCTCCTTGCCCGACGTCTTTATATCGACAGTCTTCTTCATATCGTTATCCTTATCAAGCAGATAGCACTTGAGCGTGTAAGCGCCGTCGAGTGCGATATCAGAAATATCAAGCTCTACCTCGGTCGTGGGCGTAGCGTCGTCGTCAGAGAAATGCGTCAGCATTACAGCCGCGCCGCTCTCTCCCTTTGCCGCGCTGGCATAAATATTCTCACCCGCAATCTTTACCTCAAGGCATTCGCCGAGCTTATAGAGCTCGTTGAACATTCTAAAGGGATAGTAGCCCTTGAGTATATCGCAGATACGGTCGGTCGAGAAAAGTCCGTTCATTCCCCCCGGACGAGCATCGTAATACATAAGCATATCGAGAGGCGCATACTGACAAGCGCTCATCGTAGAAGCAATAAATGCCGCACCCTTGATGCTCTTCTCCTGCTTGAGTGAGTATATCCAGGTATCTCCCTCCCAGTCACGAACATAGTTCCACTCGTTGTTGATGCTCTCTGCATCGGTATAGCCGAACTCGTCCATAAGTGCGCGGAAGAAGTGGCACTTTTCTGCAACCTTTTTAGGATCGGCAGAATAGATATGCCAGGAGAAAAAGTCTATCGGAACCTCTCTTCTCTTCATTTCAGAAAGGAAATCGCGCGCCCAATCCTCTCTGTGTGCAAGCGCGGGGCCTCCTATCTTGAGGTGCGGGAAGCAGGACTTCAGATGCTTTGCGGCGATCTCGTACAGATCGAAGAACTGTACCTTTGTACCGCCCCAGGTACGCTTATGCGTGCTGTCGTCAGGATCAAGGTCGGGCTCGTTCCATATCTCCCAATATTCGACCTTCATTTTAAGTCCGTCTGCCCAGCCCTCAGTGTAGTGGCGGATTATATGCTCGCAGATAACTGCCCACTTGTGAAAATCCTTAGGCGGAAGCGTATTGTACTTTTTCGACCAGTGCTCTATCTTAGAACCGAGGCGGAAAAAGGGCTCAGATCCGCCGTGCTCTATCACCTTCATATACTCATCGGTCAGCACGAAATCGTAGGACGCGGGATCGTACGGGTCAGCGTCGAAATTGGTGAAGATATTGTTTACGTCAACGGTATGCTCGCCGCCGTAGGTAGCGCAAAATGCCGCGTCGTGTGTGCGCGCGTAGGGGATACCCGCCTCCTGCCATGGCTCGATATTGGTAATTCTTTGGTCAACGGCAAACTTATATACCGGGCCGTTGTTTACTGCGTGCATAGGCTTTACCTTGCCGCACGCATTGGAGCAATTGATCTTAACGTTATTCATCTGAGATCTCCTTTTCTTTTTGGGTTTGTTTTAATATATCGTATCTGAAAATAGCCACGAGTATAGAAACTATCGACAGCGTGTCGCCTATTGCCGAGCCGTACGCTCCGCTGGTGATATTGAATACCAACCAGAAGGGCGAGCCGAGCAAAGACACGAGTCGGATATGCTTTTCCTTCTCAAGCCAGAACGCAGACGTATGCAAGAGCACGCCTATGATCGGGAAAAGACTGAACACGTTCTGATAAAATACAAGTCCCGACGCGACTATTATCGCGTCTATACCTATAATAAAGAGCTTGAGATGCTTCTTGATAATGGGTGCGTCCTTTTTCTCTGCGAGCAGAGATGCGACGATACCCGCGATATCAAGCGCCGCTCCGTCAAACGCGCCGAGCAGTATATACTGAATTATGTACAGCGCGCGCGAGGTCGCGTTGAGAAGTATTATTCCCTTCCGCCTCTTCTGCTGATAGGACAGCAAAAAGCAGGCAACCGCTAAAAGTCCTATTATAAATGCCGAGATATCCATATCAGAACTCCACGCTCATTCCGTCGTAGGAAACGAGCCAGCCCTTATCGGCAACTCTCTCCTCAAGCACGTGGTAAAGCGGATTTGCGTTGTGCGAAAAGTGGTTTATGACCTTGACTGTGCCGCCGTCTATCGCTCCTATAGCTTCAAGACGGGCAATAACCCGCTCGATATTCTCAATTCCCATATGGCTGCCCTCGTCGGATATCGTGATATCAACGTTGGTGCAGTCAAAGCTTGCAAGATCGAACTTAAATCCCTTTTGCGCTATAAAATCAAACACCTCGTCATAAAAATATCCCGTATCGTGTGCGTAAAGAAGAGTCTTTTCACCCTTTATGATATAAAAGAGCGCTCCCTCTCCAAACGCGTGCCTTGCGGGAAGAGCGGTCACGCTGTACTCACCGATCTCGCGCGTCTCAAAGGGCGACATAGGACAGAGCCTGACGTTCTTCGGCGCGCCTCCGTCCTCAAGCGTTTTGCAGACCTTATCGTTTGCGTGAAGTCTTAGCTCCTTTGCTCGCATACCGTGTGCAAAGGGCGGTACGCGCAAATAAAGCTCCGTGGGATAAAAATGGTCGCCGTGCGAATGAGTGATGAGCAGATCCTCTATTTTATCTCCCTCAATACCGTTCTGCAAAAAGTGATAATAGGTATCTGCAGGCAGATCGATAAGAAGCTTTCCGTCGACGATCGATTGCGAACGCGTACGGATATTCTTTCCTCCAAGACGTCTTGCTTCGACGCAGTATTTGCAATTGCAAAAGGTCGCGGGCATAGCCTCCGCCGCAGCCGTTCCAAGATATTTTATTTCCATAAGCTCTCCTTACAGCAAGACCGTATATATCTCTTCTCCGCCGTTTACGAATACTTCAAGTATGTACTCGTCGCGGAGTATCTTTATATCCTTTATCTCGCCCTCGTATACGACGGGATCTCTTCCCGTTCTCTCAATTATAAATCCGTTGTCGGTCATCTTTACCGACGGATCGCTGTCTGTCAGCAGATGGCGTATCTCCTCCACGGGATATCCGTAGACCCTGCCGTCGCTCAGTATCATTTCGCGCGGACAGGTCATACAGCCGACGTCGCGCTCGGCATATCCCGAATATTTCCACCCCGGGAACCACGAGATAAGTATATTTCTGCCCTTGTGATCGCGAAATACCTGACCTGCGTACTGATCCGGTCCCTTGTCGACCTCGCCTACGTGCTCTATGCTAAATTTTCCGTTCTTAAAGCTTCCGTACATCGCAGAGAAATAGTGATGCGTATGCAAGCACACCGACGCTGTCAGCAGATACTTGTCGCCCGCGCGCATAAACGACGGACATTCGGCATAAATTCCGTTCTCCCACTCGCACATAACGCCTCTGTATTTCCAATTGAGAAGATCGTCACTCTCGTAAAGCAAAAGATTTGCCGTATCCTTCTCGCGATTGCCCGAAGCCATAACGCAATAATATTTTCCGTCGATAAAGCATACCGCGGGGTCGCGAAAATCACGCGAGCCGTCACCTATGGGATAGTGGTCGATAACGGGATTGCCCTCGTATTTTGTGAAATTTATTCCGTCGTCGGAATATGCAACGCTGACAGTCTGCGCGTCCTGCTCTTCGCCCTCGGGTCTGTATATCGAGGCATAGAAAAGATAGAGTCTGCCGTCCTTGACGATAGCCGTTCCCGACCAACAGCCCCTATTGTCGTAGGGCGCGTCGGGATAGAGAGCTACGGGAAGCTCCTCCCAATTGATAAAATCCTTCGTTCGCGCGTGTCCCCAATGCATAGGCTCACACCACGGCTTTTCGAAATGCGGAGCGTGCTGATAAAAAACGTGATAATAGTCTTTATAATAAACAAGTCCGTTGGGATCGTTGACCCAGCCTTGTTTTGTTTTAAAATGATATTTTAAAGGTGTTAAATAATCCATACGGCACTCCTTTTTTAACTGTACGTTCATTATAACACACAAGCAAAGCTTTTTCAACAGACTTTAAAAATTTTATTTTTGATTATCAAAAGCTTCTTGCTTTTTTTAGCTCTCTACTGTATAATTAAATAAATGATGCTGATCCCGCGCGAGTGGGTGAGAGGGTAGATATAAACATTTAGGTAAAACAAAGAACTAAGGAGTGTGCAAATGAACGAATACGATATAATGGCGTGTGACGCCGAGCTTTACGGTTGTCTTTTGCTTGAACGCGAGCGTCAGGAGAACGGTCTTGAAATGATAGCCTCGGAAAGCATTCAGCCGAGTGCCGCAAGAGCCTTCGCAGGAAGCATTTTTAACAACAAGACCGCCGTCGGACTTCCCTACAAGCAACGCCTTAAAGGCTCGGAGTATGCCTCAAAGCTCGAAAGGCTCGCCGCGAAGCGCGCCTGCGAGATATTCGGTGCGGATCACGCGAATATGCTGACATATTCGGGGTCTGTGGCAAACTACTGCGCTTACAGCGCTCTGCTTGATCTCGGCGACAGAGTCCTCGCCCTCGCGCCCAACGCGGGAGCGCACCAGACACACGGCGCGGCGGCAAACATAGCGTCTAAAATGTATAGCTTTGATTATTTCGGGCTTGAGCGCGACACGCTTCTTATCGATTACGCAGAAGCCGAGCGCAAGGCGCGCGAATTTCGCCCGAAGCTCATAGTCGTTGGCTCTGCCTCCTATTCGAGAAACATAGATTACGCTCGCCTTGCCGATATCGCGCACACAAACGGCGCGCTGCTTATGGCAGATATAGCGCATTTCACGGGTCTTATCGCGGCGGGAATATCGCCAAACCCAATTCCCTATGCCGATATCGTGACCGCCTCGACAACAAAGACTATGTGCGGCGCGCACAGCGGATTTATTATGTGCCGCGAGAGCCTTCGCGACGCGGTAGACAAGAGCGTATATCCCAAAAACGTCGCATCTCTGCATCTGCAAACTATAGCCTCGATGGCATACTCTCTGTACAATTCGCAAACACCACAGTTCAAGGCGCTGATGAAAAAGGTGGTCGAGAACGCGCAGTATTTCTGCAAGGCACTCAAGGCGCGCGGATTTGATATCGTCACGGGCGGCACCGATTGCCATATGTTCGTAGCCGATCTGCGCCCGTTCGACGCCGATTGCGAGAAGATAGCCGACCTTTTCGAGCGCGTAGGCATAACCGTCAACACCAAAGCTATTCCCTTTGACGACTCGCCCGTGCCGCGAGGTCTGCGCGCAGGAACGACAGTTCTGACACAGCGAGGCTTTGATCGCGAGGATCTTGAGGCGATAGCTGATATCTGGCTCGAACTGGTAAAGTCACCTGACGACGAGAGCGTTATAGAGAATGCGCGCAAAGAGGTCTTGTTGCTCGCACAAAAGCACCCGATACCCGAAATATATTTATAAATTTTATCTCACACAGTTCTTCTGTACTCCTTCGGCGAACGTCCTGCGTAGAGCTTAAAATTTCGGTTAAAGCTTCTCAGGGACATATATCCGCACTCGTATGCACATTCCATCACCGACTTGTCGCTGTTTTTAAGGATATGACACGCGCGGCTTACTCTATAGCGATTTACGAACGCAACGAAAGACATTTTCGTACTTTCCGAAAAATATCTTGAAAGGTAAGAGCTATTATATCCGATCGCCGTCCCCAACTCTTCGAGCGTACAGCTCTTATCAAAATTATTTTCAACAAATTCAAACATCTCGCGGAGAAGCCCCTTCTCCGCGTTTTTTCTTTTTACGTATGCAGCCCCCTCGTCAAATTCCGAGCAGACCGAGTAGAATATAGCCTTGAGCTTTACCGTGGACAGTTCATCTTCGAGCGATACTATCTGCGAGTATATATACTCAGACAGAGAGATCCGATTACTCTCGGGATACTCTCCCGAATGTCGCGAATAATACGCGCTTACGATATCGGGCGAAAAGATCACCAACAAGTGTTCGCTTTTTTGGCTTGACAGCGAGTGTATCTGCTCAGGGAAAATAAGCACCGCTTCTCCTCGGCAAAGCAAATATTTTTGCTCGCCGATATTCACGGTCATCTCGCCGTCAAGCACGGTTATAAGCTCGAACGAATGATGCATATGCATAGGAAAAGAAAAATCCTTTCCCGTCTCTTTACAAAAATATTCCGAAACACCGAAGTGCTGGCTTTGATAAAACATATAACACTCCAAAAGTAAAATTCTGTCTACTATTATATCTTTTTTTGCGAGAAATGTCAACTACTATGTGCTATAATTGTCTTAGGTGAAGCTTCAAATCTCTACTCTTGATCTCAATAGGAGGAAAAATGAAGTATTATATAGGAATAGACCTCGGTACGTCCGCCGTCAAGCTTATGCTCGTCGATGCTGACGGTCAGATAAAAAGAGTGGTGTCGCGCGACTACCCCGTCTCTTATCCGCACGTAAATTGGAGCGAACAGGATCCTAAGGATTGGTGGAATGCGATAAGCGATGCACTTTTCGAGCTTCTTAGCGGATACGACGGTCAGGCAGTCGCAGGCATCGGCATTGCGGGTCAGATGCACGGACTTGTCGTGCTTGATAAAAACGACAGAGTTATTCGCCCCGCGATACTCTGGAATGACGGCAGAGCAGACAAAGAAACAGATTATCTTAATTTCACACTCGGCAAGGAAAAGCTGTTCGAATATACCGGAAATATCGCCTTTGCGGGATTTACCGCTCCCAAGCTTATGTGGATGCGAAAAAACGAGCCCGAGAGCTTTGCAAAAATAAGCAAAATAATGCTCCCGAAAGACTATATAAACTATATTCTCACAGGAGTTCACTGCACCGATCTCTCGGACGCATCGGGATTTTTGATGCTCGACGTAAAAAACAAACGCTGGTCAGCCGAGATGCTTGATATTTGCGGAGTCAACGAAGAACAAATGCCTCGACTCTACGAAAGCTTTGATGTCGTCGGAAAGATAAAAGGCGAGCTCGCAAAAAAATTCGGCATAAGCAAGGATGCCATAGTCGTAGCCGGAGCGGGTGATAATGCCGCCGCGGCACTCGGCACGGGAACTGTGGGCGAGGGTCGCTGTAACATCTCGGTCGGTACGTCGGGAACTATATTCGTTCCGTGCAAAAGCTTTTTTGGCGACTATCGCCAAGCGATACACTCATTCTGCCACGCCGACGGGGGCTATCATCTTATGGGCGTGGTAATGTCCGCCGCATACTGCAACAAGTGGTTGTGCAACGATATACTCACTACATCGGATTACGACGCGGAGGAGCGCTCTGTAAAAGATCGTGCTTTAGGTAAAAACGACGTATTCTTCCTACCTTACATTATGGGAGAGCGCAGTCCTATCAACGACACTGATGCAACCGGCACTTTTGTGGGACTCCGCGGCAGCAGCTCACGTGCCGACGTTTATCAAGCCGTTCTTGAGGGTGTCGCCTTTGCTTTTCGCGACAATCTTGAAATAATAAGAAATTTCGGCATTGATATCAAGAGCAGCTGTATCTGCGGAGGCGGTACAAGATCAAAGCTTTGGTGCAAAATAATCGCAAACGTTCTCAACTTAGAGCTTCATCTGCCGCTCACCGAGCAGGGTCCGGGATATGGCTCTGCGATCTTAGCCATGGTAGGTGCGGGAGAGAGCGAGAGCGTTGTGGAGCTTGCCGAAAAGCTTTTCAAGGTCAATGAAGTGATCCGCCCCGATCCCGAGCTCGTATCTCTCTACAACGAAAGATACGAAAGATACAGAAAAATATATCCTGCGCTCAAAAAGCTCTATAAAGACATAAAGTAAAACTCATAAACTAAAAGGAGATAAGCTAATGAAAGAATATTTTGCTGACATACCAAAAATAAAATACGAAGGCAAAGCCTCTAAAAACCCTCTTGCGTTCAGATATTACGACGCTGACAGGATCATACTCGGCAAGAAAATGAGTGATCACCTTCCCTTCGCTATGGCTTGGTGGCACAATCTTTGCGCGGCAGGTACGGATATGTTCGGAAGAGATACTGCCGATAAGAGCTTTGGCGCACAAAAGGGTACTATGGAGCACGCAAAGGCAAAGGTAGATGCGGGTTTTGAATTTATGCAGAAGCTCGGCATTAAGTATTTTTGCTTTCACGACGTCGATATAGTTCCGGAGGCTGAGGATATAAACGAAACAAACCGCCGCCTCGATGAAATAACAGACTATCTGCTAAAAAAGATGGAGGAAACGGGCATCAAGTGTCTTTGGGGAACGGCAAATATGTTCTCAAATCCCCGCTTTATGAACGGTGCGGGAAGTACAAATTCGGTCGACGTATACTGCTTTGCGGCGGCACAGATAAAAAAGGCTATCGAGCTTACGGTCAAGCTCGGCGGCAAGGGCTACGTTTTTTGGGGCGGACGCGAGGGATACGAAACTCTGCTCAATACAGACGTAAGATTTGAGCAGGAAAACATCGCCGCGCTTATGAAAATGGCAGTCGAATACGGCAGAAGTATTGGCTTTACGGGCGACTTTTATATCGAACCAAAGCCAAAGGAGCCTATGAAGCATCAGTACGATTTCGATGCAGCAACGGCTATCGGATTTTTGCGTCAGTATGGGCTTGACAAGGATTTCAAAATGAACATTGAGGCAAACCACGCAACTCTCGCGGGTCACACCTTCCGACATGAGCTTCGCATCTCGGCTATCAACGGAATGCTCGGCTCAATAGATGCAAATCAGGGAGACTATCTGCTCGGCTGGGATACCGATGAATTCCCCTACAACGTTTACGAGAGCACACTGTGTATGTACGAGGTGCTCAAGGCAGGCGGTCTTACGGGCGGATTTAATTTCGATGCAAAGAACCGCAGACCGAGTAACACCCCCGAGGATATGTTCCACGCATATATTCTCGGAATGGACACCTTCGCTCTCGGTCTCATCAAAGCCGCAGAGCTGATCGAAGACGGCGAGCTTGATGAGTTTGTTGAAAAAAGGTATGAAAGCTTCAAGGGCGAGCTCGGTCAAAAAATACGAAGCGGCACTGCAACACTGTCCGAGCTTGCCGCGCACGCAGAGGAGCTCGGCAGTTGCAAAACTCCCGATAGCGGCAGACAAGAGTATCTTGAGAGTATAGTAAACAGAATTCTGTTTGGATAAAAAATATTTATAATGAGGGGATAATATGAAAAAAGCACTTATATTTTTCGGCGGCTGGGACGGTCACGAGCCGCAAAAGGTCTCGGCAAGATTTGCCGCTCTGCTCAAAAATAACGGATTTGAAGTCGATGTTTGTGATGGGGTCGAATGCCTTGCAAAAGCGGAAAAGCTTCTTGAATACGATCTGTTAGTTCCCTGCGTGACAGGAAGCGTTCTTCCAAGAGAATACGAACAAAACGTCTCCTATGCGGTCAGCCGCGGAGTTGGAATGGCAGGTTGTCACGGCGGTATGTGCGATTCATTTCGTAACTCTACCGAATGGCAGTTCATCACAGGCGGTCAGTGGGTAAGCCATCCGGGCGGTGACGGTGTAACTTATACGGTAAACGTACGCCGCGGCTCGAGTCCGATAATCGAGGGCATTGAAGATTTTGAGGTAACGTCAGAGCAATATTATCTGCACGTAGACCCATCTATTGAGGTACTCGCTACCACACGTTTCCCCGTCGTAAATTTCTATCATTCAGCAAATAAGCCTGTCGATATGCCTGTCGTATGGACTAAATATTGGGGCGACGGCAGAGTATTCTATTGTTCGCTCGGTCATCACGACGACGTGTTTGACAATTCTCCCTCTGCACAGCTCCTAATGGAGCGCGGAATGCTTTGGGCGGCTGAGGGTAAGACCTATGCAAAAGAGCACGGTCTGGACCCGACAAGATATGACAACTCGGCAAAAATGTATTAAATATCACTAAATTTTTATGAAAGGAAAAAACAACTATGATGAAGGTAGGAATGGTCGGTGTCGGTTGTATTTCCGGCATCTATCTCAAAAATTTCAAGGAAACTTTTTGCGACGTTGAGCTTGTCGCCGTATGCGACCTCATACGTGAACGCGCAGAAAAAGCGCAAAAGGAATACGGAATACCCAAGATATACGACACAATGCACGAGCTCTTTGCCGATCCCGAGATCGACATAGTTCTCAATCTCACACGTCCCTATCAGCACTATGAGGTATCACGTGCCGCACTTGAGGCAGGCAAGCACGTATACTCCGAAAAGCCGCTTGGTGCGGATTGGGAGGAAGGTGTGGAGCTTGTCCGCATCGCAAATGAAAAGGGTCTTTGGATAGGCGGCGCTCCCGACACCTTTATGGGCGCGGGTATTCAGACCTGCCGCAAGAAGATCGAAGAGGGACTTATCGGCGACGTTATCGGCGGTCGTTGCGTTATGGCAGGTCGCGGAGTGGAGAGCTGGCATCCCGATCCCGACTTCTATTATCAGCGAGGCGGCGGTCCTCTTCTCGATATGGGTCCTTATTATATCACCGCTCTTATCAACCTCATTGGCGGAGTTGAGAGCGTTTACGCAAAGTCACGCACGACCTTTAGCGAAAGACTTATAACAGCCGCACCTCACGTTGGTGAGATCATAACCGTAAACGTGCCGACTCACTATGAGATACTTCTCAATTTCGTATCAGGTCCCACGATCTCTATGCTTATGAGCTTTGACCTTTACAATACCAATCAGGCAAATATCCAGCTCTACGGAACAAAAGGCAATCTTTACGTTCCCGACCCCAACTGCTTCGGTTCTGAGTGCGGTATGAAATACCTCGACGGCGCAAAGAACGAGACACTCGAGATCCCGCTTGAATTTGATTACTCAGTAAACTCCCGTTGCCTTGGTCTTGCCGATTTTGCATCGGCGATCGAGAACGGCAGAGATCCTCGCGCATCTTATAAGCAGACTCTCCACGTTCTTGAGGTAATGACGGGTGCGATGAAGAGCGCCGAGAGCGGTCTTCCCTACGTTATGACCACGAAATTCGAGCGTCTCGCTCCTATGGATCCCACACTTCCGCACGGAAAGCTTTGAGCCTTCAAAACCAAAGATCCCCACAGACCGTATCAATCGGCTTGCGGGGATCTTTATTTATTCTTTTTTGGCAATACCAACTCTTATTCTGCCGTTATCCGCCGACACGGTCATATCCCTATCGACTTTTCCTTCAAGTATCTCTATTCCGTAATCAAATCGGTTTATCCTGAAGTTTATCCGACTGCCCCTTACCTCTGCCGCCTCTATGAAGCTCAGAGCTAACTGTCGGTTATTGTTGTTGGTGAATTTATTCTCTTCAAAAGACCTTCCCAGCACGCGATCGGTATCGTATTGTGGAACGAGCGCAAGACCGTCTACGTCGGTAAATATCTCAAATCCGCACTCGTCGAAGCTGACAGTTGCATCACCTACGTCGGAGTGCAAGGTCAAAACTGCGGTCCTCTCTGAGATCTCACTGTATTTCGTATCCTTCCACACCACGTTCTTGCCACCGACGCAAAAATATATTCCCGCAACGACGTTATCCTCGGCGTTTGAGTAGAGCGAACCGTCCATTATAGGCAGATTTCTGAACTCGCAGGCGGTGCTTGAGCATCTTTTAGAAAGATAGTGCTCGGGGTATTCGTCGTCGAAAAGATACATATCCCGTATCCTTGCCACACCGCTGTCTACCACGATATTGATTCTGTAAGATCGGCTGTAATACCACACGGAGCTTATATGCGGACGATTCCAAGCACTCATAGTTCTCAGGGCAGCGGCAGGCGTAGTCTTGTAATTTTTCCTGAACCACCTTCCGCTCTCGCCAAGAGTCATTACCTCTATTTTGCCCTCTGCCTTGAGTTTTGCTATGTAAGGAAACTGATATTCGATTCCCTTACCCATTCTCTGCCAACCGAAGCTATTCTCCTGCCCCGCCTGAGTATACTGAAAGCAAAGTCCGTTAGGCTCGCCGAAGAGTGTATCTGTGAACCATTCCACCCAATCCTCTCTTCCGCCCAAATGCACGGCTTCAAGTGAGGGAACGCTTCTGAAGCCGTAATCGAACACCCCGTAATCATAGGCTAAAAACGGGTCTGAACCAAGCATTCTGAACACGGGTATATTTATCTGCTTCTCCTGTGTTGATGCGGGACAGAACATATTGTTCACACTCGGATAGTAGGCTTGATTGTAGTATCCTCCCTGCATAGTATATCCGTCAGTTCCAACCTGATCACGACAGTTGCAGGAAGCGACTATACCGTATTTGTCCTCGAGATACTTCAAGGACACGGCGTCTATATGCCACGAGCCCACCGAGTCGGGATATCTGCCAAACCTTTCCTTAAAACGCTCCATAGCCTCGTCGATAAGCAACCTACGCTCGTGCGGCTCGTAGCCTATGAGAAATCCGACGTCGTTGTGCCAATCCCAAGGGTATCTTCCTCTCCACTCAAGACCGACAGCCTCTACCTGCGGCTGTACGACCTCAAGCCACAGGCCGATCTCGCAAAACTCTGCCGCCTCGTCTATAAGGCTTGCAAAGTCGGGAGATATCATTGCATCGTATTGGAGCAAAAAAGTTCCCGTAAGACAGTTTTCCTTCATCAGCCTTATCTGCTCACGCATAGGCAACTGCATATCGATGTTTCTGTTCGGACGCGGCTCTATAGCGCGTATGAAATTTATTATATTAACGACGTTCTTCATCTTCTCTCTCCTGCCGTTTTCGTATTTTCACAGCTTCAATATATCACGCAAAGCTCACTTTGTCAAGTAATTTTATATAAAAAAGAGATATGATCGCTCATATCTCTTTTCATTTTGTTCAAGTTCGCAACACGCCCGTTATCAACAGATACTGTCTATCTGTTTTTTACTCCAGCCTGCCCTTGTATAATCGCCGTCAACAAACATTACCTTGCGATAAAGAGCGGCTGTGTACGTACCGCCGAGGTCCTTGAAGGTGTCAAAGCTACCGACAGCAGCACCGGTAACGAAGGGCATTCCTGTCGACAGGGTATGCCAAGTGGTATGCATAATTCCCATAAGAGCTTGGTCCACGGCGGTAGAGATAATAGCTCTCATATTTTTATTTCCTCTATCCCACGGGCACAAAAGGCAATCAAATCCTGCGTTTGCAAAAACCGCCGCAGTTTCAACCGGTGCTTCGGTAGCATCGTATTGCCAATCCGCAATAATAATATTACGGTCGAGGCGCGAGAGCATATACTGCGCCGCTTCCTCGTTAGGTGCGTTACAGGTATATCTGTTATTGGGATTGTAATTCTGATGTCTGCACAAGAACATATCTCCCCACGCGATCATTCTTCTGCCCTGCGCTCTCAGATCTTCTTCGATCTCGTTTAAAAACAAGCAGATCGTATCCATATTTTCTTTTGTGAATTCAAAATTATACGCTTCGTCACAGCCTATATGGAAATAGCTTGCCTTTCCGCAAAGCTCGATAAGCTCGTTTCTGATACGGCGCAGCAGATCCCTTACCTTTTGTTTTTTGATATCCCAGCACCAACCGTCAGGGCTGAAATAGGTCTGCAGCGAGGGATCTTGGTCAAGAACAACGTGCTTTCCGTGCCTTACGCGCGATGCTGCGGCGTGTCCCCAATGGTTGAACATCGGAATTATCTCAAGTCCGAGGTCGTTCGCTTCTTTAATTATCGGCCTTATCTGCTCTTTTGTAAACGCGCTCTGCCACGAAAGCTCGCGCATACAATCGTATTTGAGCATTCCCCAAAATTCAAGAACCACGTGTGTATACTTCAGAGCACCGCAAAAGCGGATAAAGCGCTGTATTTCCCAGATCTCCGTTTCGGGAAAGATGCAGAAATGCACCATTCTGTTTTTTATTGACGGGAAGTCTTTTATCACAGCACAATCGAGTGTTGCGACGGTTGCCTCGTTTACATCGTCGGCTTCGATGCGGTCAAGAAGAGTCATAAAGCCACAGATCAGATCCTTTTCGCTCTTTGCGTGCACGCAAACGCCGTCGGGGTCGATATTTATACTGTAATCGAATTCTTCAAGCTCCGCCTTTGGCGTATTTCCTATTCTGAAAATAAGCTCGTCGCTGTGCGTAATCGAAAGGCTTGAGGCATTAAAAGTGAAATTGTGCCAAAATTCGTGTACTACACTTTTATCAAGGCAGGGATGTAAAACCGCGTTTGCGTTTTGAGGGAGAATAAATCTTCCCTGCTTTTTTTCTGTCATTTTAGGGTCGAATATCATACGGTAACCTCGCGCTTTATTATGATCAGATATACTTACTCAGCGTAAACTCTCCCATACGGATATGCCTTCTCGCGCTGGTATAGGACATCGCGAGCTCTCCGCCGCGGTAATACTGCACGAAGGGATAGAAGCAGCTCGTATGCATCTTCGCCTGAAGCACGACGCGGCTGTTCTCGATATCCTCGGTATCTATCTCGACGATACCGATATGCTCGCGGTCGATCGGCGCGTGGAACAAGAAGAGCCTTCCGCCGTACTCGATAAAGTCGCCGCGCGACTGGCAGTCCTCTATCTCGACGACCTTGCCCCATTTTCCACTGTTAAGGTCAAGCACGGTCAAAAATCCGCACTTATTCGTATCCTGCTGACGAACGAAGTAGAAAAGCTTGTCGCCGACGACGTAGGTCGCGTTCTCCCACTTTGAGTCGTTGATATAATCGGGCTGTGAAACGTATTCCCAAGTGATAAGGTCGCGGCTCTTTATAACTGCAGTAAAATCTCCGCTGTACGTGCCCGAATAGTAATAACGCACGCCGTTTTCTATTCTGCTCGAAAGCTTCTGCATAATTCCGATATCGGAATACATCTTCTTGCAGGGCACACCGTTCTCCGCAAGTGCGGCGCGGATACCGCTTGCCGAGAAATCGTTGGTTATCTCGCCTACCTTAAAGCGATTTACGCCTATCTCGCCGAGCTGTTTTTTTGATATGCTGAACGGGCGGTAGAAGCGGTAATAATTCTCGTCTACTCTCGCCGTCCAAAGAACGTAAAGAGTATCCTCGTCCTTTTGCATAAGTATGGTGTCGTAGACCATATCTACCACTCTGCCGCCTACCTCGTTACCCGTCGTTTGTATATCGAGATAGACCATCTTCGACATATCGTAAAGCGGCGCGTACGCAAGGCGCGCGGTCTGATTTTTAGGGTCTTCCGAGGGTTCTTTTGTATTTGCGTAGTAGGTAGTATAAACGTATCCGTCAACGACCACGAAGGTAGATACGTGCGCCATCTTGTCGCCTTCCTTTTGGAAATCGGCAACAAATCGATCTCTTATCTCGTTTGCAAACGCGTCACCCTTTGCGCGAGCCTCGTCAGAGACCTCTGCGGCTCTTATGGTCTTAGAGACGTTCGCTATAGGCGCACCCGCGGAAAAAACAAGCTCTTTTGTGGTAACGTTATCTTCACTGAATACCTTTTTCATTTTTATTTCTCCTTTTTTCTATTGCTTCTCTGCCAAAATATATGATCGCCGACGATATTCCGAATATCTCGTTGATAATGCCAATGTACGATCCGACGAATATATCGTATACCAAAAACGCCGCCGAAACGAATATCAGAACGAACTTGGTAAGGCGCGGACGCTGAAACCAAAGCACGAGCGTTGCACAGCACGAGCCCGTTATCGGAAGTATATTTATCGCCGACTTGAAGCTTCTAAGTCCAAGCAAGAATATTATCGTCACAAAAAGCGCGGGCCACAGCGGGCTCGATGCCCACTTGTGCTTTTTTCGGTTCATATAGACTAACTCGCGGAATATTCCGACGATATTGGGTATCATACCGCCTATCGCGCCGAGGCACAGATAATGCGCTCCCCAGAACACATCTGCCGACAGCTTGGCGGCGAGCATTCCCTCTCGCTTTTTAACTTGATTCATCACGACGAGCGACGCCATAGCCCCCGCCCCGAATATCCAAGCTAAAATATCCATTTTCGCATACTCCTTGACACAAAAGATATCTTATGATATAATTTTATTGCAAATACATATCATTTTCAATAGATAATATTGCAAAAAAATAACACTATTTTGGAGAAAAGATGATAAATTCAGCAAGGCGAGAGGAATACGCCGCTCTCGGCGGAAACGAGCCCTTCTTTTTGCATGCCGACATAGAGCGCGGCGCGAATAAAATAAGCAGCGAGCAAAATTGGCACGACGAGATCGAGATAGAGCTGTGCACCGAGGGTGAAGGAGAAGTATTGCTTGACGGAAAGCGCTATCCCTTTGAGTGCGGCGACGTTATCCTCATAAATTCAAACGTTATGCACCACACGGGAAGTGCGAGCCGATTGGTCTACACCTGTCTTATCCCACAAGCAGAGCTCTGCCGAGCGGTAGGCTTTGACCCGATGCAAGTAAAGCTCGAGCCGCGCATCAGCGACCCCGAGCTCAGCAAGCTTATTCGTAATTTGACAAGCCTTGAGAACGCTTCTACGCTCGAGCGCTGTTCTCTGCTTTTGCAGATACTGCTCAGAATACAAAAGGAGCACTCCTCTCCGCGTGACGTCAGTAAGAGAATTGACCAAAAGCTCAACAGCGTGCGAAGCGCTATTGCTATGATACACGATAGATACGGGGAGCATCTGTCGCTCGACCTTATCGCAAAAAGCATTTACGTCGACAAATACTCGCTTTGCAGAGAGTTCAAAAAAGCCACGGGGCAGACCGTGACCGAATATATCAACTCCTATCGCGTTCAGATGGCGGCAAACCTTATATCTCAGGGAAACACGGTTGCCGAGGCGGCGCGCGCCTGCGGATTTGAAAATATGTCTTTTTTCACCAGAACCTTTAAAAAATATATGAACTGCCTGCCTTCGAGCTTTAAAGTAAGCTCTCTGTGATACAATAAATATCCACCCGCAGTAGCGGGTGGTATTTCAGTTTCGGGCATAGCCCTAATACTACTGGCTGCGCACAAGCGCGCTTTTAGATTGGCCTGCCAGCCATGCAATCATTACTTGCTACTCGTAAACGAGGTTCAACCAAAGCCTTCCTCCGAGAGGAAGGTGGCATTTGCGGAGTATTTTACGAGGCAAATGACGAAAGGAGCCTGCGTGCATATTGATTTCTTCGTTTTTTGGGATAGAGTATCTTATTCAAAAACATAACAGACGCATTGAACATAAATTTTCTTACTGCTCGCACTCTCCCTCACCCGCTCGCGCGGGAGCTCCCTCCGCAGGGAGCCTTTGGCATAAAAGCATTATGCTCCTACTCTTTATTAGATTTC
>SVSY01000118.1 GCA_015064065.1 Oscillospiraceae bacterium | reverse complement strand
TGTGGGCAGACCGATCTTGATGTCGTCATGTACGTTTACCGACTCAACGACGTCCATATTAAAGCCGTATTCGTCGAGCTGACGCTTGACCTCGGCGATCTCGTCGATCTCCCAGACCTCGCCCGGCATCTTGTGATGGAGCGCCCAGACTATGCCGTCAACACCGGGTATTTGCTTTATATCCGACAGCTTGATACGGTCGTTACCCTCACCGTACCAACGGAACGTCATTTTCATTGGCATTTTGCTTCTCCTTTAAAATAAATTTTTATATACCGAAATAGCTCTTTGCGTTATCAAAGCAAATGCCGCAAACTATATCGCGGAGCATCTTCTCGTCGTTCGGATATTCGCCGTCCTCGACCCATTCGCCGATAAGCGAGCAGAGAATACGGCGGAAATATTCGTGTCTTGCGTAGCTCAAGAAGCTGCGCGAGTCGGTGAGCATACCTACGAAGTTTCCGAGAATGCTCAGATTTGCAAGGCTTACGAGCTGATCGCGCATTCCCTGCTTGTGATCGTTGAACCACCAAGCGCTTCCGTGCTGGAGCTTTGTGCGAACGCCGCTGCCCTGATATGCGCCGATGATGCAGTCAAGGAACTGATTGTCACCGGGGTCAAGGCTGTAGAGCACTGTCTTGGGGAGCTTGTCCTCTGAGTAAAGCTTATCGAGAAGCTTCGGGATAGCCGCGCTCGAGTTCGGACCTATGCAGTCAAATCCCGAGTCGGGACCAAGCTTTTTGAAGTTTGCGGAGTTGGGGTTTCTTAAGCAGTTGTAGTGTATCTGCATTACCCAACCAAGCTTTTCATATTCTGCCGCGCAGAAGAGAAGAAGCGCGGTCTTGAGCGGTTCTGCTTCGCGAGCGCTTATCTTTTCGCCTGCAAGTCCGCGAGAGAAGAGAGCCTCGATAGCCGCGTCGTCAGCCTCGGCGTATACAGCGTAGTCGAGTCCGTGGTCGCTTGCTCTGCAGCCGCACTCGTTAAAATACGCGATGCGCTTTACAAGTGCTTCTTTAAGTGCAGCTACGCTCGTGATATCTACGCACGATACCTCGCTAAGCTTTGCGATATATTCACGCCAACCGTCCTTGTCGATGTTGAGTGCTTTGTCGGGTCTGAAGGAGGGAGCTACGGTAGTTTCCATAGTAGCGTCATTCGCAAGAAGCTTATGATAGTGAAGATCGTCGCAAGGATCGTCGGTAGTACCGATGAATACGACGTTGCTCTGCTTGATAAGTCCGCGGACGCTCATATTTGCGTCCTTGAGCTTTTCTGCACAGAGGTCGTATACCTCATCTGCAGTGTCTGCGTTGAGTATTCCCGTGTAGCCGAAATAATTCTTCAGCTCAAGGTGACACCAATGATACATAGGATTGCCGATAGCGTAGGGAAGGACCTCGGCAAATTTGCGGAATTTTTCTCTCGGGTCTGCATCACCGGTGATATAGTATTCGTCAACTCCGCCCGAACGCATAAGTCTCCATTTATAGTGGTCGCCGCCGAGCCACACCTCAGTGATACTGCTAAAACGCTTGTCCTCGTATATCTCGCGCGGACTTACGTGGCAGTGATAGTCGATTATCGGCGTTTTAGCCGCATAGTCGTGGTAGAGATGCTCAGCCGTGGCGTTCGTGAGAATAAAATTCTCGTCAAGAAATCTTTTCATCGCACTGCTCCTTTATAGTATAATAGCTTATATTGTAATTTTATGTACATTAAATATTATATCACAAGCCTTTTTATATTTCAATACGTTTTTTGAATTGTTAAAAAATAGATTTTCAGAATACGCGCAGGAAATTATGCAAAAAGCGTCGAAAAAATAAAAAATGCAGAAAAAAAGACTTGATTTATTCGTGCATAGGGTGTATAATTACTATGTATGAGTATGTAAATATGACGTGGAGGTCACTATGAGCAGAGTTTCAAAACACAATTATTATCTTGATATCGCGCAGACGGTCGCAGAAAGAGCTACCTGTCTGCGAAAAAAATTCGGCGCTATCATCGTTAAGGACGACGTTATCGTCTCTACGGGTTATAACGGCGCACCAAGAGGAAGACAGAATTGCAGTGACCTTAATTACTGTATGAGAGATAAGCTCAATATCCCTCGCGGAGAGCGTTACGAGCTCTGCCGCTCGGTTCACGCCGAGGCAAACGCTATCATAGCGGCGGCAAGAGAGAGAATGCTCGGCTCTACCATTTATATGGTATGTGTCGATGCAAAGACGGGTGAGCTTGTAAGCGGAACGTCAAGCTGTATGATGTGCAAGCGTCTCGTTATCAACGCGGGCATATCTCAGGTCATAGTCCGCGATACCAACGAGGAATTCCGCATTATCGACGTTAAGGATTGGATCGATAACGACGATTCGCTCAGCGGTATTTTCGGATATTGATATGTTTTGCATAGAAACGGTATCTAAAGAGCATCTTGGCGAAATAGCAGAGATAGAAAACGCGTGCTTTGCACAGCCTTGGTCGCAAAAGAGCCTTGAGCTTTTGCTTGGAGAGCAGGCGACCGCACTCGTCGCGACAGTAGACGGACGCGTTGCAGGCTACGTAGGTATGACCTACGTTCTCGACGAAGGGCAGATAACCAACCTCGGAGTGCTTCCCGAAGCGCGTCGCCACGGTATTGGAAAAGCTCTTATGCTTGAGCTTGAGCGCGTGGCACTGCAAAAGGGGATATATTTTCTTTCGCTCGAGGTCAGAGAGTCAAATTCTGCGGCTCGCTCGCTCTATTGCTCTCTTGGTTGGAGCGAGTGCGGGATACGCAAGAATTTCTACACCCAGCCGCTTGAGAATGCCATAGTTATGACACGTGAGATACCAAAGACAGATTGAAAGGTGTTTAAATGTACGTTTTAGGAATAGAAAGCTCTTGCGATGAGACCTCCGCGGCTGTCGTGCTGATGGAAGAGGGAAAAAGAGAGATACTTTCGAACATCGTTGCATCGCAGATAGAGATACACAGACTTTACGGCGGAGTAGTTCCCGAGATAGCCAGCCGCGCGCACATCGAGGCTATAAGCAGAATAACCTACGAGGCGCTTGATACGGCGGGAATAACTATATCAGACGTCGGTTGCGTTGCCGTGACCTCGCACCCCGGACTTATCGGCGCTCTGCTCGTAGGCGTTAATTTTGCAAAGTCGCTTGCCTTTGCTCACGGCATACCGCTCGTTGCGGTAAATCACGTAAAGGCACACGTTGCGGCAGCTTATCTTGAATATCCTACGCTCAAGCCTCCGTTTACGGCACTTGTCGTCTCGGGTGGGCATACGTCCTTTTATTCGGTCAAAACGCATACCGAGTTTTGCGAGATAGGCGCTACGAGAGACGACGCGGCGGGAGAGGCGTTTGACAAGATAGGCAGAGTTATAGGAATGCCGTACCCCGGCGGCGCGGCTATGGACGCGCTCGCAAAGGAGGGAGATGCTAACGCAATAAAGCTTCCGTCTCCCGCGATAGTCGGAGACAACGCGGATTTTTCCTTCAGCGGACTTAAAACTGCGGCGCTCAATTATATAAACGGCGAAAGACAGAAGGGCAACGAGCCCTCGCACGCCGATATCGCGGCATCCTATACCAAGGTGATAGTCGACGCGATAGTAAAAAAGACTTCATACGTTCTTGACAGTGAAAAAACGGCTCAGCTCGTTTTAGCGGGCGGTGTTGCGGCAAATTCGCATATCCGCGGTGCGCTTGAACAGCTTTGTAAAAAGCGCGGAGTGGAATTCTGCCGTCCTTCGCTCAAGCTTTGCTCGGACAATGCGGCTATGGTAGCGGCGGCGGGATATTTTGAATATCTCGAGCAGAATTTCGCGAATACCTCTCTTAATGCATCGGCAAACGATGACGGGAATTGAATTTTATGAAAGAGGATAAATATATGTCAGACAATCAGACAAATAAGAAAAACGCAAATTCAGATCTTCTCGGTGCAGAATACGAAGCACCGTACGGAAACACCAACATATCACGCCCCGACGTTTCTCCCGCGGTAGTTAAGAGATTGCCCAGATATTTCAGATATCTGCGCGTGCTTATCCGCGAGGGCAAGACCAGAGTAAGCTCTGCCGAGCTCTCAAAGATGATGAACCTGACCGCATCTCAGATACGGCAGGACCTCAACTGCTTCGGCGGATTTGGTCAGCAGGGATACGGATATAACGTAAACTATCTTTACTCAAAGATATGTGAGATACTCGGCGTAAGCTTCGGCTTCCGTGCGGCACTTGTCGGTGCGGGAAATCTCGGAACTGCGCTTGCAAAGAGTCCTATGTTTGAAAAGCGCGGTGTCGACGTGGTGGCTGTTTTTGACGTCAATAAGGATATTATCGGAAAAAAGGTAGCGGGAATAAACGTGTACGGAATGGACGAGCTTGAGAGCAAGCTCAACGAATACGGCGTACACATCGTTATACTCACTCTCCCGAAGGAGCACGCCGAAGAGGTTATGCAGCGTCTTCAGAACACGCAGGTCCGTGGTGTATGGAACTTTACGGGCAAGGACCTCGGTATAGATTACGGCGGAATAGTTATAGAGGACGTACACATCGGCGACTCGCTTATGGCGCTTTGCTACGAGATAGCAAAAGAGCTTGACTGAGGGCATATTTAAGATGCCCTTGAAAATTTACGGAAGGGCATTCTAAATATGGCAAAGATAGTATTGAAATATAAAAACGGCGATATACCCGAAAATCTCTCCGACGTGCTTGCAAACGCAGACGAGCAGGATCTGAGAATACTCGTTGCTCTTATGATGGCGGCAGACGAAAACGGAGCGGTGTCCGAGGAGGTGTCGCTTGGCGATATGCTCGGACTCGAAAGACCCGAGATCGACGCGTCGGTCAAATTCTGGAGAGGCGCGGGCATCGTCGGTACGCAGAGAGCGTCGAAGAACGACAAGAACGATGCAACGAAAAAAGCGGTCGAGAAGAAGGAAATACAAACGGCTCACCGCGGCGGTGCTGTAGAGAAGAGCTCGGGTGTTTCGACGTACACTACCGACGAGCTTGCATCGCTCTTAGAGAAGAGACGGGGACTTTCTCTGTTTGTCGACGAGGCGCAGAGAGTGTCGGGAATGACCTTTAATTCCTACGATATCGGAATAATAGTAGG
>SVSY01000117.1 GCA_015064065.1 Oscillospiraceae bacterium | reverse complement strand
CCGACGAGTGAGGGATCTATAAAGGAATTTTATGTAAAGCCGTTATAATTCAAAAGTTACTTTTATGCAAAAAGGTTACATAAAACCGCATAGTAGATCCCGAAAATCGTCTTGACGATTTTCGCTTTTGTGCGGAGTCGCTATATTACCGCTCCTCCTTCCAAAAGTTCGACTCGCTTCGCTCGCTCAGGATGACCAACAGAATGTTTGTTTTACGAATGTGCGTAGCCGTGAGTGCCTATATAATTTATTTGCGACATCGGGAGGAGCAAGCCCCTCCCCTACCAAAGATGTGGGGATTTGCTTCAAAGATAATAGCCGTACAAACATATAATCAAAATAAAAAGCTTTCTCGGTAGCGATGAGCTGTCCGAGAAAGCTTCCTTAGAAAAATTACTTATTATGCCATTAAGTCCGCATAAACCAACCTTGATGTTCCAAAAAACTTTCTTGTAGGAAAGTTTTTGGCGCTACCTTTTTTCAAAAAGGTAGCAAAAGTAATACATAAACTAACTCCACAAACTAACTCCACAAACTAACCAAAAAGGAAAAATTATGATAGCAATAACGATAGACGGGCTGTCGCTGTCGTTCGGCACGACCGAGATACTCGATTCGGTATCATTCTCGCTTGACGAGAGCGACCGACTCGGCATAATCGGAGTAAACGGCTGCGGCAAGTCCACACTTTTCAAGCTCATAACGGGTGAGCTTGACGCCACGAGCGGAAACGTATATATATCAAAAGGAAAGAGCGTTGGAATACTCCGTCAGGACGACGCGTTCCTCGACTTTTCCGAGGACGACAAGGCTTCAAGCGCACTTGAGGTAATGTATCACGCATTCCCCGAGCTGCTCAGTGCCGAGGCTCGCCTGTCCGAGCTCGAAGCACTTCTGCACGGAGGAGAGACAGGACGCTCGCAGGAATCCTTGGCGGCGGAATATTCCTCACTCAACGAAAAATTTATAGCAGACGGAGGACTTGAGTTCCGAGGCCGCTGTGCCTCGACCTTGCAGAAGATGGGCTTTGACCCCGATATGCAGGACCGACCCTTCTCGGCACTCAGCGGCGGTCAGAGGACGCGCCTTGCACTCTCGCGCGAGCTGTGCAGAGAGCCCGATATATTGATGCTCGACGAGCCGACAAACCATCTCGATATGGAAACTCTCGGCTGGCTCGAGAGCTATCTCGCGGGCTACAAAAAATGCTTGATGGTAATATCGCACGACCGATATTTCCTTGACCGAGTCACAAACAAGACGCTCTGCATCGAGCACCATAAAGCAAAGCTATATAACGGCGGCTATACTAAGAGCATGACTCAGCGAAAGACCGACCGCGAGATAGAGGAAAAGCACTACCGCAATCAGCAAAAGGAGATCGCGCGTCAGGAAGCCTATATCGCACAGCAGCGCGCGTGGAACAGAGAGCGGAATATCATCGCCGCAGAGAGCCGACTCAAGCTGCTTGAGAAGATGGAAAGGATAGAAAAGCCGAAGGACGCACCTAAGGGAATACGCCTCTCCTTTGAATACTCGGGCGCGAGCGGCAACGAGGTGCTGAACGTCCGCGGACTCTCCTTTGCCTACCCCAATTCACCGAAGATATTGGACTCGGTCGACTTTACCGTGCGCCGCGGCGACAAGCTCTTCTTCGTCGGACCTAACGGCTGCGGAAAATCCACGCTTATAAAGCTCCTGCTCGGCAGACTTAAAGCCACGGCAGGCTACGTAGAGCACGGATACAACGTGGAGATCGGATATTACGATCAGGAAAACCAGAACCTTGATCCGTCAAGCACGGTCATAGACGAGCTTTGGAACGCCTATCCGCATCTTACCGAGACCGAGATACGCAACACGCTCGCGCTCTTCCGCTTTATAGGCGACGACGTCTATAAGCTCGTTAACGAGCTGAGCGGCGGCGAGAGAGCGCGCCTGACTCTCTCAAAGCTAATTCTCCACGGCACTAATCTGCTCGTGCTCGACGAGCCGACCAACCACCTTGATATCGACTCGCGCGAGGCTCTCGAGGGCGCGCTTGAGGAATACGAGGGCACGGTAGTCATCGTCTCGCACGACCGATATTTCATAGAAAAGCTTGCCACAAGGCTTATCGACCTGTTCCCCGTCTCTATGGGAGGCGGGTATTCGGATATCACGGTAATGCGAAGGGGAGCGGGCTACGAGGAGCTTTGCCGCGACCGCGAGCGCAGAGCTTCGCTCACTGCAACAAGCACACCGAGCGAGAGCGCTGCGGCGAGCACGAATAAGGAGACCTATCTCAAAAAGAAAAAGGAGACCGCCGACGCGCGAAACGCGCAAAAGCGGCTCGAGCGTCTGCGCGCAGAAGCCGAGAAGATAGAACGCGAGATAGACGAGATAGACGAAAAAATGAACGGCGAGGCAGCGACGAATTACACTCTGCTTGCCGAGCTTGACGAAAAAAAGAACGCTCTTGAAGAGCGCCTGCTTGAGATCTACGCAGAAATATAAAGGAGAAAGCTATGGTACATCTTATTCCTACGCCAACGAAAAACGAATTGAAGGACGAACGCAGAATATTCCCTGCCAATTACAGCATTCCCGCAGAGCTTGACAGTGCGGCAGATACCCTTTGCGATTTTGCAAAAAGGATACACGGTGTCGCGTTTTCCGAGGGCGACGGCGGCATCAGTCTCACGCTCGACGGCTCTCTTGACGCAGAAGTATATACGCTCGACGTATCCGAAAGCGGAATATGCGTCTGTGCCGCCGACTTGCGCGGAGCGCAAAACGCGGTAGCTACGCTCATACAGCTTATGAAAAAAGAGGACGGCGGTATCTCGCTCCCTCTCGGCACTCTTTTTGACCGACCCGAGTGCTCGTGGCGAGGCGTGATGATCGACCTTGCACGCAATTGGCACGACGTAAGTATGCTCTACGAATATATCGATATGTGCAGATTTTACAAGGTAAAATATCTGCATCTTCACTTCACCGACGACCAGAGCTACACGCTACCCTCAAAGGCTTTCCCCAAGCTTTCGACCGTCGGAAGATGCTACAGCACCGAGCAGATAAAGGACGTTATCGCCTACGCAAAAAAGCGCGGCATCGAGATAGTTCCCGAGGTCGATGCGCCCGGTCACACCGCTTGCTTCAACGCGGCATACGGCGAGATCTTCGGCACTAACGGCATAATCTGCCAATCCGACGAATCTATGAAGGGTATGGAAGCGGTATACCGCGAGCTCTGCGAGCTCTTTGAGGATTCACAATACGTCCACATCGGCGGCGACGAGGCGTACAATATCCCCAAGTGGACGACCTGCCCCAAATGTATGGACGTATATCGCAGAATGGGTCACGACGTTGACAGCATGGAAAAAAGAGAGCTCGAGGAGCTCATGTACGCTACGTTTTTGAAAAAAGTATGCGATATCATCCTCTCCTGCGGCAAGACCCCTGTTATGTGGGAGGGCTTTGCCAAGGAGGTAAATCACGTGATCCCCAAGCAAGCCGTAATTATGAGTTGGGAGAACCTTTACCAGACCACCCCCTCTCTGCTTGAGGGCGGCTTCAGACTCGTAAATTGCTCTTGGGTCCCTATGTACGTGCTCGCGCCCGACAAATATTGGTCGCCGCGTGAGATATACGAGTGGAACGTCTACTATTGGAAGCCCTGCCACCCGCGCTCTCCGTATATCAATTCACACATAAACGTAGAGCCAACCGAGCAGATAGAAGGCGGCGAGCTTCTGGCATGGGGCGACCACATAATATGGTCTTATCCCGACAACATCGAAAAAGGTGTACGCGAGGAGCAGAGACTCGTGGAAGAAAGAGTTCCCTGCCTTGCCGAAAACGTATGGAACAGAACCAAAAAGTGTTCTGACCACGTCTTCTTTGCAGCCTACACAAACGCGATGAGATTGCACAAAAAGCTCAGAGAAAGCAAAGAATGAGGAGCAAAAAATGATAGGAATTATAGGAGCTATGAGTGCCGAAGTAGAAGCACTCAAGGCAAAAATAGAAAACGGAAGCACAGAGAAGATAAGCGGCGTTGAGTTCGTTTCGGGCAGACTCTGCGGCAAGGACGTAGTAGTTGCACAGTGCGGCATCGGCAAGGTGTTCGCGGCGATCTGCGCCCAGACCATGATACTCCGCTACGGCGCGTCGGTTATCATCAACACGGGCGTTGCAGGCACGCTTTCGGACAGGATAGGAATACTTGACTTCGCGATATCCTCGTCGGTCGTTCAGCACGATATGGACACCACCGCTATCGGTGACGCGCCGGGGCTTATCTCGGGCATAAACGTCGTCGAGATACCCGCAAGCAAAGAGCTTTCGGACAAGGTCTTGGAGCTTGCCGCGGCGCAGGGTGAGAAGGCTGTCGGCGGCGTTATCGCGTCGGGTGATCAATTCATCAATTCGCGCGAGCGCAAGAGCTTTATTCGCGACACCTTCGGCGCTATAGCCTGCGAGATGGAGGGCGCGGCGATAGGTCACGTGTGCTACGTAAACGGCGTTGATTTCGTAATTATCCGCTGTATCTCCGACAACGCGTCGGGAGATGCCGAGATGGAATATCCCGAGATGGTAAAGATAGCCGCAGTCAAGTCGCAAAGACTCGTCGAAGCTATCGTCGCATCTGTCTGAGAGGTGGACTATGGGTAACAATATACGCAGAATAACCAGCTTTTCGGTCGATCACGACTTTATCGTTCCCGCGATGTACGTCTCGCGCATCGACGGAGATATCACGACCTACGACCTTCGCACGCGCAAGCCGAACGCCGACGATTTTATGGACAACCTTACTATGCACTCGCTTGAGCATATGTTCGCGACCTACGTACGCAACTCGTCTATCGGCGCAGACGTGATATATTTCGGTCCCATGGGCTGTCGCACAGGCTTTTATCTGCTCGTACGCAACGCAGATAACAAAAAGGTGCTTGACGTCGTCAAGGAGGTCCTCCGCACTATAGCCGAGGACGCCGACGTGATGTTCGGTGCAGAGCGCAAGGAGTGCGGAAACTACCGCGAGCTCTCGCTCGACGCCGCAAAGCGCGAAGCGGCACGCTATCTTTCCGAGCTCTGCTCGCGTGAGCAGACCTTTGAATATCCTAAGGAGTAACGGTATGGAAAAACTCTATCCTCTCAAGCTTTCCTGCGTTCTCAAATCTCCGATATGGAGCGGCGAGAAGCTCAAGAACGGTTGGGGAAAGCATTCCGACTCGCCCGTTGGCGAGAGCTG
>SVSY01000116.1 GCA_015064065.1 Oscillospiraceae bacterium | reverse complement strand
CCGGTGTACTTGAAGTAGGTGTTAAGATCAAGTCCGCTCTGGCGAAGACGCATCTCGTAGTCGCGAACGTAGTTCTCGGTCTCAGCCTCGAACATAGGCTCGGGGATCTCTGCAACGAGCTTCTCCATAAGTGCCTCAGCAAGTGCGTTCTCAAACTCACCCTGTGCCTTGTCCTCGTTTCTCTTTTCCATTTTAGCCTTCATATCGGCCTTATATTCATCGAGAGTATCAAATTCGGAAACGTCCTTTGCAAACTCGTCGTCAGCCTCAGGCAGCTCCTCAAACTTGATAGCGTTAAGAGTGGTCTTGAATACAGCAGCCTTGCCTGCAAGCTCCTCTGCGTGATACTCGGTGGGGAAGGTTACGTTAACGTCAAAGCTCTCGCCAACCTTCTTGCCAACGATCTGCTCCTCAAAGCCGGGAATGAACTGACCGGAGCCGAGCTTAAGGTCGTGCTTCTCGCCCTTACCGCCTGCAAAGGGAACACCGTCAACCGAGCCCTCGTAGTCGATGTTAGCGATATCGCCCATCTCTGCCGCTCTGTCGGTGATCTCAACGGTTCTTGCGTTTCTTTCTCTTACCTTGGTAAGCTCAGCCTCAACAGCCTCGTCGGTAACCTCTTCAACCTTCTTTTCAGCCTCGATGCCCTTATAGCCCTCGATGCTTACCTCAGGCTTAACAAAGCCCTCGGCCTTGAGAATGATCTCATCATCTGCGGAAACAAGGTCGAACTTAGGCATACCAACAACCTGAAGACCTGCCTCCTTAACTGCCTCCTCGAACGCGTCGGGAATGCAAGCGTTGATAGCATCCTCAAAGAAAATTCCCTTGCCGTACATCTTTTCGATGATAGCCTTGGGTGCCTTACCCTTTCTGAAACCGGGCACGTTGATGCTCTTGACCTGCTTCTTATATGCTTCGTTTTCTGCCTTTGCAAAAGCTTCCTTGCTGATAGAGAACTCCATAACAAAGCCGGACTTCTCGGTAAGCTCCTTCTTAATAAAGCTCATTTTTGTTTTTCCTCCAAAAATATGTATATTTTTATTTTTTTAATTTCAACCGCTATATTCTACAACAAAAAAATATTTTTGTCAAGTGATTTATCTAATATTTTAATCGCGCGCTATGAATTTAGGTATGAATTCAAGGAAATCAGCACTTACAAGGCTCATTTTTATCCCCTCGTATTCAAACGTGCCCGGCATTGTGTAGTTGCCGTGTATGTGTCCGTAGTAAACCCTCTTTATATCGAATTCCTTTAATACAGCTACGATGTTTTCCGCAGCCTTGCCGTTAAAAACGGGAGGGAAGTGTGTGAATACGATGATCTCCTTTTCGGGCGACAGCTCCTTTAGCTTCACCGCTTCGACAAGACTCATACGCAGTCGCATTTCCTCGCGCTTTGTCAGCTTTTCAAAATCAGTGCCGGAGGGAATGTTGCTCGCGTCCTCGTCATAATACCAGCCGCGCGTGCCTGCTATGATAAAATCCTCGACCTCGTGCGCATTGTTGAAAAGGAAGGATATACTTGCGATCCCGTGCTTTTCAAAAAAAGCTCGGTGCTTGTTCATAGTACACCACCAAAAATCGTGGTTGCCCTTGCCGAGTATCTTCTTGCCCGGCAGGGAGTCTATAAATTTAAGGTCGGACAGCGACTCCTCAAGCGACAGCGCCCAGGATATATCACCGGGTATCACCACGGTATCCTCGTCGGTCACAAGTCGCCTCCAGCTCTGTTCGAGCCTTTTTGTATAGTCCGTCCAACGTTTGCCGAAAACCTCCATCGACTTGTTTGTAGTATCCAAGGTCGACAGATGCAGATCGGCAATGGTAAAAAGTGACATATTGTTTCTCCGATTGTTTGTATAAAACCTTCGTTCCTCGCTCATACTAATCTTGCAAGCGTAAGGCTTGCGGAAAAGAGAAATAAGATGGAAGAAAAGAAGTATCAGACCGAATGCGGTTCAAACTGTAAGAAGCAGAAGATCAAGGGCATCGACTGCGACGTGCAGAACTGCGTGTATCACGACGGAGTCAGCGATTGCTGCGCGGGAAAGATCAGCGTTGGTCCTCACAGCGCCAAGTCCTCGTCGGGAACAGTTTGCGCAACCTTTAAGTCGCGCGAATATTAAGTGAGTTAACGGTCGTTTCTCTCTGCCCGAGTTATGTCGTGAACGCAGGCAAAAGAGAATGATACGAACTCGCTCTCAAGTCTAAATTTTCAGCGCTTTCGGCGCTTGTCCCTCTTGCAAAGTCGTACTTGGCATCGAGTGCCAAACACCAAAATCATCTGAAAATTGAGGCTTGAGAGTTCTTACGAATTTTAAAGATAACTGATTTTCTGGCAAGACAAGGTTAAAATTTGAGATAATATAGCATATTATAAGAATTTTTACCGCAGTATTGTCCGAAAACAGTATCTTTAAAACGGGTTTGTATTACTCTCTCTTGCCTGTCGATGGGAGTGTTACGGTTTAAATTGGGCAGTTACATACCGCGCGAGGTGTTGTAATTGAACGCGTTTTCGAGGTGCATTATCCTTTGTACCTCTTTTTCTTCGTTCAGATACACCTCAATTATATCAAAGCGCAGCCTTCTGTTTTTCGGCACAGAGCCTAAAAACCACTTCGCCACAGAGATGATCTTTCTCTGCTTCTCGGGCGTAACCGATGAGGCAGGGCGGGGCTCTTTGGGGCTTTGATGTCCTAGTGTTCTCGTTTTTACCTCTACGAATACATAGTATTCGCGGTTTCTTGCAATTATATCTATCTCTGCGCCCAGAGCCTCGTAATTGCGTTTAAGTATCCTGTATCCGTGCTTGCGTAAATATTTCGCTGCCGCATTCTCGCCCGCATTTCCGGTCTTTCGCTTCTCGGTCAGAACCTTAAGTATGTTCATTTGTCAAGAAATTTCAAAAAGGACTTGCGGTATATGGGCGGGGCGCCGTATTTGCGCACCGCATCCATATGATCCTTTGTCGGATATCCCTTGTGCTTGGCTATGTTGTATTCGGGATACTGCTTGTCAAGCTCGATGCAACCACGGTCACGCGTTACCTTTGCAAGTATCGATGCCGCCGCAATAGATGCGCTCTTTGCATCTCCCTTGACGACCGTCTCGGTGGGAATATTAAATCCGCGGGAGCAGTTACCGTCTATCAGTGCAAAATCTGCAGGGTGGGGCAGTGCCTCGACCGCGCGGCGCATCGCAAGCATCGATGCGTTTAGTATGTTTATCTCGTCGATCTCCGCGGGGCTCGCCTCCGCAATAGCGTACGCGATCGCCTTTTCCTTTATAACGTCAAACAGAGCCTCGCGCTTCTTTTCCGTAAGCTTCTTCGAGTCGTTTAGACCCTCTATCTCACAGTCACGGGGGAGTATTACCGCCGCTGCTACAACAGGGCCACAAAGAGGACCTCTGCCTGCTTCGTCACAGCCGCATACCGCGGTGTAGCCCCGGGCGTATTTTTCGTTTTCAAAATCAAAATTAGGCATCGGGCTTCTCCAGACTTATTCTTCCGATTTTCGCGCTTCTGAATTCCTCGAGCAGCATATTTGCCGTACGCTCCGAATTGATCTCGCCGCCCGAGATAAGAAAGCCGCGCTTGCGTCCGACAAGATTGAAAAGATCATATCCGTCAAGCTCGCATACCTCATCATAGTCGAGCTTGTACCTCTCGCAAAATGCCTTCGGCGCAACCTCCATAAGACGCGCGCAAAGCAGCATCGCAATCTCCTCAATGTCGATTATCTGGTCGCGGATAGCTCCCGTCATAGCAAGGTTCTGCCCGACTTTTTCGTCCTCAAATTTAGGCCAAAGCACTCCCGGCATATCTAAGAGATCAAGTCCGACCGACGTCGGCACCCATTGCTTTGCAAGGGTAACACCGGGGCGGTTTTCGACCTTTGCCTTCTTGCCGCCGGCAAGCTTGTTTATAAGCGAGGACTTACCAACGTTAGGTATTCCGACCATCATCGCCTTAAGCTTTCTGCCGTCCATTCCTTTTTCGCGATAGCGCTCAAGCTTCTCGGCCATGACCTCTTTTATCGCTGCATCAAGTGCATCGATTCCGTAGCCGGTCACCGAGTCTATTATTACTGTTTTTGAGCCGCGCTTGTTGTAATACTCCGCCCATTTTTTGCTTACGTCCGGGTCAGCCAGCGTGGCTTTTGTGAGCAGAGTAATGCGCGGCTTTTGCTCGATCATTGCCTCGATCTCGGGGTTCTTCGAACTGTACGGTATCCTCGCGTCGAGCAGCTCTATAACTACGTCGACCTGGGGCAGACATTCCTTTATGACCCTGCGGGTCTTCGCCATATGCCCGGGAAACCACTGTATAGGATTTTGTGCCATTACTTTACCTTTCCAAATCTGTCAAACGGATAAAACCTTAAAACGACCTTACCGAGAATAGTGTCCTCGTCTATCGTTCCGAGCATTCTCGAGTCAAGCGAGCTGTTTCTGTGGTCACCCATAACGAATACCTCTCCCTCGGGTACTACGTACTCGATGGGGTATATATTCTGGTAGATCAGATCCTCCTCGCCGTCAATGAGTATAAACGACGTGTCAACGAGTATGCCGTCAACGTATACCTCGTCCATAGAAACTACCTTTACGGTCTGTCCCTCGGTAGCTATAACTCTCTTGATTATAGGCTTTTTAAGACCGGTGGTGTAGTCCTCACATACGATAATGTCGTACTGCTCGGGCTTGTAGAACAAATCGCTTATTATCAAATGCTCGCCGTCATAAAGCGTAGACTCCATCGATCCGCCGTCTACCACCGAGTGCCTGAACACAAATGCAGAGAGCATCATTATCACCGCCATCATACATACGAAAAGCTCTATAAAATCGAATCTTGCATCAACCTTGCGAGGCTTCTTTTCGTCGTACGGCTCTTCGTCACCGGACTTTTTCTCCTCTTCGATCGGCGCGCTTTCTTCCTCGGCTTCTTCAAGCTCACCGAGTATCGTGAGGTTTTCGTACTCCGTAAATTCCTCACCGACCTCTTCCGACTCTGCCTCTTCGACTGCTTCTTCATCAGCCTCGGGCTGTGCCTCTGCCTCGGTAGCTTCCTTGATAGGCTTGACCTCGTCCTTGCGGCGATAATCCGCAAAATGCTCTATATTCATAAATTCAGATGGGGAAGTGTCCTCTTCCGTCACGTCGCCATCAGCTGCAACCTCTGCCTCCGCCTCAATATCAGCCTCAGCCTCTTCGATAGCCTCGGCATCTTCGGCGCTTTCGGTTTCCTCAACACTCTCAGTCGC
>SVSY01000005.1 GCA_015064065.1 Oscillospiraceae bacterium | reverse complement strand
GGAAATAGCGATTTTATATCTCCATTTTTGTATCTCGATATTTCGCTCCAAAAAACGAAAAAAGCCTTGAAAAATCAAGGCTTTTTGTGGCGATATCTTTTTTATCGCCCTTTGATGGCTGGGGCACTAGGATTCGAACCTAGGTAATGACGGAGTCAGAGTCCGTTGCCTTACCGCTTGGCGATGCCCCATTGACATCGGCTATTATATCATAATCGCGGACTTTTGTCAATAGCTTTTTTGAAAATTTTTTCACATATTTTCCTTTTTCTTTCCTATATTCTACCCCTTTCTCGCTCTCTTTATCCACTTTTTTATTTTATCGTCAAAATGTGATTGAAAAATCCACAAATCTATGATATAATATACTCGTATCTGCCCGTGGCACAGCTGGATAGCGCGTCAGACTCCGACTCTGAAGGTCGAAGGTTCAAATCCTTTCGGGCAGGCCAAAATAAAAATGAGGTAGCAAAGCTACCTCATTTTTATTTTCCCTTTTCCATACGTGCAGAACCTTGCATCCAACGGATGCGATAGCGTCGCGTACCGCCGCATCTCCGCTTACATCTGTCCTCGCGCGACGGTTAAGGTTCAAATCCGCACGTGACGCTCACTTAACAACTATCTTTCCGAAATAATCCTTCGCCTCGTTGCAGAAGAGCTTTTCGTTCGAAACGTCGTCTGCCGTCAGCTTCTTTTGGCAGAAGGTCACGTTATCGAGCACTATTCCCGATATCTTTCCGCCCTTTGCCGAAAAATGCATACGGAACGCGTACACGCCCTCGTCGGCGTGCGACACGGTTATATTCTTGAAAGTGACGTTTTCAAGCTTCGCGCCGTTTCCGTGTATCTGAACGTTTATCGCGTTGGGCGAGATGACTCTGTATATCTCGATATCCTCAAACGTGATATTCGACCATGAGACGTTCGCGTTAGTTCCGAGCAGGCAATCTATCGCGGTGTTTCTCGCCGTCCAGGTAGGCTGTGCAAAGCCGACAGAATTGTTTCTGAACACCATCTTATCCATCGGGCGCTCGGACTCCCAGGTCAAGCAATAGCCCGCGCCCTTATCGGTCCAGAGGTCGTTATACTCGTAAAGGCACTCAGTACCCGTCTTGGAATCTCCGTTCCACCAGCCCGTACCCTTGAACTCGATAGCATCGTCGCCCGTACGCACGAAATTGTATCTGCCCACACCGCCCGTGCACTCGGACATCATTATGCCGTCCGAATAGGTTCGGTAGGAAAGCAGGAGATTGCGCTCGATGGTGGGGTACTGTGCTCCGTACGCGCATATAGTCCACGTGTTCGAATTTATTACCGTAAGTCCTCTTATCTGCACGTTTGTTGAACGTGCGGTATTTACCACGTGCTTATACTTACCGTCTCCGCCCTGAAGACGACCGCAATCGAGGAGACCTCGCGAGATCACTCTTACGTTCGAAACGTCGTCTGCGTGTATCGCCGTTGCCGTATTGTAGCTTCCGTCGGCGTTCTTGCGATCGGTGACCTGAAGATACGCACCGCGCTCAAGATAAAGAATACTGTTCGAAGGGAGTCCTATCGAGCAGATATCGTGAAATCCCGCCTTGAAATAATAGACAGTGTTTCCTTCCGAAAATTCAAGCTCGTTGTTTTCGTGATATCCCGGCTCTATCTCTACGACCTTGTAGCCGTAGGAGGACGCCGCCTTTTCCGCGCGGCTGACCATTATAGTGAGCGGTGCGAGTGTCGGGTCGGTGTAAGCGTCCTCCACGCTCTTTGCAAAGGTATATGTATAAGAGCCCTCTTTGCTTATCTCGGAGCGGACGGTGCCGTCCTGCATCTGTCCGATAACGCCGCGGCTCTCGGGAAGTATGACGCACTTCTCTGCCGACTCGCTAAGCACAAGCTCAAGCTCGAGAATAAACTCGCTATCCTTTGAGGTAATATCTATCCAAGCGAACGAATGTGCGCCCTTTCCGCAACGCGCGGTGTACACGGGAACACTCTCGCCGTTGACGCGAAGAGTGTGGAACGGGCTGTTGATGACCGCGTTCTCGGTCGGATCGTCGTTGTTATTCTTGCCCTTGAAGACCTCGTTCTTCCACGCGTCAAACGAGCCTGCCGCAGTCTTGTCGGCATTTTTTATCTCGTCTACGTTGTATTCCGTCGCAGTAAATTTAGTATCTGCAAGTATCTGTGCTCTGTCCTTCGGCTTTTGAGTTGTCTTTTCTTCTGTCATTTTTTCGCTCTCCTTTTGTGTGACTTTTTCAGTCGCGTTCTCGCTTTCGGTATCAGATCGCTCCGGTTCGGCGAACGGTTCGTTTGAGCAAGCGGCAAGCGCTCCGCCAAACATCAAGCCAAACAGGATCAAGAGTGCACACGCTCTACGCTTCATTTCGCATCTCCTCTCACCGTCATTTCTACGTTATCCCTTCTGTAAAACAAAAGATCAATATAGCTCTTGGCGTATGGAATGAACTCGCCCCCGTCTATCATTCTCTTTATTTCTTGTGCGTCTGCCCACTTCACCGCCTCTACCTCCTCGTACTGAAGAGTGAGTGACTCGGTATCCACGTCCTCGCAAAGAACGTAAACGTCGTCAAAGCCCTTATCAAAATTATAAGTCAGCGTCGGACGAACACCGTAGAAGGAGCGTCTGATCCCAAGCTCTTCAAAAAGCTCGCGCTCGGCAGCCATGGCGCTCGTATCTCCCGATACCGCGCTTCCTCCGACGGATACGTCCCACATACCCGACCAGCCCTTCTTGAAGGGTTGCCGTTTTTGTATGAGCATCTCTCCCCTGCCGTTAAAAATACATACGTGAACGACAAGCCTATAATATCCCTCGGGAATGGGGTCGCCGCGTTTTATTTTTTTATCTGTCAGTTCCCTGTTGAAATCGTAAAGATCCCAAATTTCCATATTCATACCGACCTATCACAAGGTCTCTACCTTTATAAGATTAGTGTTTCCCGAAGAGCCGTTCGTAACTCCGCCCGTAATGACTATTCGCTCGCCCTTCTGCAGAGCCATACGCGACTTTGCAAGCTTGGTCGCCGTATAGAAAAGCACGTCGAGTGAGTTGAACATCTCGCTCATGACGGGTGTGACTCCCCACGAAAGAGCAAGCTTGCGCCAAGTGCGCTCGTCTGTGGTAACTCCGAGAATATCTATCGGACAGCGGAAGCGCGACACCATTCTTGCGGTCATACCCGAAAGAGAGCATACCGCTATCGCCTTTGCCTTGATATCTATCGCCATTCCGCAGGTCGCGTGTGATATCGCGTCTACCGTATTTCTGATGATAAAATCCGAATTATGAAATACGCTCGCGTAATCTATTCCCGTTTCGGTCTGCATAGCGATACGCGACATAGTCTCGACGGTAAGCACGGGATACTTTCCCGCCGCAGTCTCACCCGACAGCATTATCGCGCTCGTTCCGTCGTATACCGCATTTGCAACGTCGGATATCTCGGCTCGAGTGGGTCGCGGATTATATATCATAGATTCAAGCATCTCGGTCGCGGTTATAACGCGCTTTCCAAGCAATCTGCAGGTGGTGATAAGATGCTTTTGTATTGCGGGAAGCTCCTCAAAGGGTATCTCCACGCCCATATCGCCTCTGCCTATCATAATGCCGTCGCATTCCTCACAGATCTCGCGTATATTATCAACGCCCGAACGGTTTTCGATCTTAGCGATAATATCTATATCGTCTCCGCCGTTCTCGTGAAGAAATTTCTTGACGTCAACGAGATCCTGCTTGACCGATACGAAAGAGCAGGCAATAAAATCCACCCCGTTTTCTATTCCGAAAAGAAGATCGCTCTTGTCGTAATCGCTCAGATATATCTGCTTTAGCACCTTGTCGGGAAAACTCATACTTTTCCTGTTTGAAAGCTCTCCTCCCGTAATTACGCGGCAGTTTATCTCGCTTCCCTCCACGGATTCGACCTCAAAAATAATGAGTCCGTTGTTGAGCAGTATTCTCTCTCCCGCCTTCATCTCGGCAGGAAGATTTTTATAGCTTACCGAAACGCAGCTCTCGTCGCCCTCGATATCCCGCGAGGTAAACGTGAATTTATCCCCGTCGCAAAGCATTATCTTTCCTTCCTTGAAGGTCTTTATGCGGTATTCGGGACCTTTGGTGTCAAGCAATATCGCGATAGGCATATCAAGCTTTTCGCGCACCTTTTTTATAAGGTCTATATTTTTCTTGTGATCCTCGTGAGTTCCGTGCGAAAAATTGAGTCTTGCAACGTTCATTCCCGCAAGGCACATCTTGGTCAGCGTTTCTTCGTTATTGCACGCAGGACCGATGGTACATACTATCTTTGTTTTTCTCATTTTTTGCCTCTATATCAAACTAATCGTATAAGCATTTTCAGAGTGAGACAAATTCTCACTCATTTTATATTATACCACAAAATCTAAAAAAGTCAAAGAAAAATCTATTTTTTTTACAAAAACAAGGGCAGCTTCATTCAGATGCAAGACCCAAATGAAGCTGCCGCGGTATTATTGAATTCTATTAAGCCTGAACCTCGGTATCGTTGTTCTCGTTGTTCTCGTTGTTCTCGTTGTTATCGTTATTCTCGTTATTCTCGTTGTTCTCGTTATTTTCGTTGTTCTCGTTATTCTCGTTGTTCTCGTTGTTTTCGTTATTCTCGTTGTTTTCGTCCTCGGTCTCAACAACTATCGCGCTGACACCGCTGTCGGTGACCTCAACGGGAAGATTCATCATAGCGGCGATAGAGATGATCTCTCTCTTTGTCTCCTCATCCTTAGAGGAAGCCTGCCATTTAGCATCAAGCGAGGTTACAAGATTGTTCTTTTCAGCGTCGGAAAGCTTTCTTCCCGAATTGAGCGGGTCGTTCTTGGGCTCGTCGCCGTCGCCGTATACAGTCTCAACTACAGACTTCGACATAGCGGTCGATTCCATAATGTTGTTAACATACTCCTCTTCGGTCATCTGAGTTGCACTGTCCTCACCGCCGAATACGGAGGACGACTTGTTGTCGGTCACAGACATCATAACGTTCATCATATTTGCAACAGCCGCAGATTCCTTGTCGTATTCCTCGGGAGGAACCTCCTTAAGATTGCCGAACGTGCTGCTTATCATAGCTGCTGACGCATCAGCACTCTTCTCGGGAACACCGTAGTTCTGCATAACGCTCGGCGTTGCCATCGTCTGCATTACGGATGCCGCCTCGGGAGTGAGGTCTGCGAGCATTCTGTCGACCGCTTCCTTGGTGTTCTTGGACTTATCGGATGCCGCCTCGAGCATCTCAACGATACCGGAAAGCGACTTCATTATGGATTCGTAGCTCTTGCCGTTCGAGTTAGCAGAGATCGAAGCGGCAGAATCTATTGCCTCGAGCGTGGTAAATCCTATCTGGTCGTGAACGAGATCGGACTGAAGGATAGCACCGAGCATCCAACCCGTCTTCTCAGGACCTACGGTTTCGGTATCAGCAAAGGAATCGAGCGCAGGACCCATTGTCGCAAGCATCTTCTTTGCCTCAAAGGTATCGCTCTTGATATCGCTGGTCATACCGTAAACGACCGCAAATGCGTGTGCAAGTGCCTTCGCCTCGTGATGTCTGTCGGTGATAACGGTGTTTCCTCTTGCGATCATATCCTTGGATATCATAAGAGTCTTTGCGGCAAATTCGTCGGCGTCGGCAGCGATATTGCTGCGTACCCAACGTCTCATATCGTCACCTGCAAGAGCCGCTACAGCCGCACGGCCCGCATTGTCCTCGGTATCTCTTATAGCAAAGTTAGCAAATACGCGTGCATATCCCGCAGCAAGCGAAGCGTGGTCGCTTCCGCTTACGTTACCGAACGCGACAACGAAGTCATCATACTTATCCTGCTTGGTTTCAGGGGTGTTAACGCTGGAAAGAAGCATTCCGACACCAAAGTCGGCAATACCGTCTATCAGCGGATCGAGTCTTTCATCTCCAAGGAATGCATCGAAGAGCTTGGTAGTCGTTTCTTCCTTGGAAAGTATCACCATAGCGTTTCCTTCAAGGCCGTCTGTGAGTCCGTCCTCTACTACTACGGCAATAGCTTCGGTTATAGCCTTGAAATCGGATTTGATATTCTCCTTATCCGAGGTGGCAAGTACCTCCACGATAGCGTCGGAGATAGCGGAAAGATCCTTGCCGAGTGATATCTTCTTGATACCGTAGAACGCCTTTCCTGCCTTCCAGTCCTCGCCTGCCGCAGAGCACACGTCGGTGACTATTACTCTGACGACTACGGATCCGTCAAATGCAGGAGAAATATTTCTTATCGAACGCGCTACGACGGCATCGTCGACCTTGGGGTCGGTTATCGCAACGGCAGTATCGGCTACCGCCGCAAGAAATCTGCCTTCTTTGTTAAGATTTGCCATTTCTCCTTCAACGCTGCTCGTAGTCATAAGTCCGTAGAGCAGCTTTCCGCCGATGAGCTCAACGGTGACCGTTCCGGCGTTGTGGCAAGCTCCGTCAACAGCTTCGTTGACTATCTCGTAGACCTCAGGATCTTCTTCCTTAAGGCTCTCGACTGCAAGCGGAACTACGCCGCCCGCGAAATCAAGAAATCCAACGAGAGGAACGATAAAGGCACAAAGCACCAGCACAGAGCAAACTGCGCCCAACGCTCCGCCGAGCACGTTCGTGTGGTGCGCGATAAGAGACTCGTTCTTTTTGCGGTAATGCTTTCTTTCGACGAACTTCTTGGAAGATTCCGTATTCTTTTCCTTCTTGTTGGTAAGATTGAGAACGCTTCTCATCACCAAGGTAACGATAATATTTATTATTACCTTAACTATGATGAAAATCGGAATGAAAAGCACGGGCGCAATTATCATCGCGATAAGCGCACTGAGAGCCGCAACGCCCGAGGGAAGCTCGTTGAGCATTTCGGCTATGCTGCCGAGCATATCGCTGTTGAGCACGAAATTACTGAGTGCACCTACGATAAGATTAGCCACTACTGCGGCAAGTATTGCGGATATCACGGCGGAAAGTATCACACCGATAATACGCGCGAGCGAATATTCCCACTTGTATTTTCTTCCGCGAAGCGCACCGACCAGTACGGCAAGACCTGCGGCAAAGAAAAATACTGCGGATACTATCAAAGAGATAAGATTCATATTTTCCTCCTTTTTCCGAGCGCGATCAACTATAAGATCGTAATAAAAAAGATACGTCGTTCTCGGGTGCCAAAAAAACACTATCTATATTATATACCATTATTCCCCTCTTGTCAAGGAATTTTCTTATTTTGCTGTTTTATGGCAAACGGCGGCGCAAATCCCTACCGTTCTGTACGCCCCTTTTACGAATATTTCGTCGACGTGATAGCCCTCAAAGCTCATTCCAAGCTTCTCCATTACGCGCAAGGAACGCTCGTTCCCCTGCATAAATCTCGCTTCTATGCGGTGAAGCCCGAGCTCGCAAAAGCCGAACTCCATCACCCTCTTCGCCGCCTCGGCAGCATACCCCCGTCCCCAGAAATCAGGGTTGAGAACGTAGCCTATCTCGCCCGAGTCGTTGTCGGTGTTTATCTTAGTAAAGCCGCACGTGCCTATCATTCTCCTGCTCTCGCGGTCTATTATCGCCCAATCATAGAAATCTCCGAGCGCGTAACGGCTCTGGATATAGCGAAGATAATCGGCAGTATAGTTCACACTCGGGTGCGGACTCCACAAAAGATACTCGGTCACATCCTCACGCTTCGCGTAGGAAAACATATCCTCGGCATCTATCGGGTGCATAGGACGCAAAGAAAGACGCTCGGTGTGAAGCGTTGGTATGTTGGAAAATATCTTATATACCGTCTCCTTTTTCATTTTTGCCCCCTTTTTTACTGTATTTCCTACATTATATACGATTTTGACACACTTTGCAAGTCTTTATCAATAATTTCTGTCCAAAGCACAAAAATCCCCGCCCTTGCGGGCGGGGGTATGAGCACAACCTAATATCTTAATATCCTACAAGTTCCGTTAAACATACAAAAATCATCGGTTGGTGTGCCCGGCTCATATGGCCTAGCATAATATCCCAAGTATATAGCTGTTCCGTCATCAAATTTCCAACCATAATAATCCGTGTTTAACATACTGTGTCTTTCTCCAATGAGATTCCTCACGTCTGACATCGATTGACCCAGCTTTATTTGATAAAAATAACTTTCTGCCATATTTTTTTCTGCTGTTTCGTTATCCCATAATTCAATATTACAAAAATGGGCGTTATATAATTCTTCCATGTCAGAAATTGTATCAAAAACAGTCTGGTTGTGCAAATATATGGATATACTTATATTCTCTTCGAATCTCCACTCATATTTGTACATCCCACCCATTATAAATTGAGGATGTTCTATACCTGTTATTGACTTTATCTCCTCCAAGCTTTTTCCAACGACGATATCGTTCTTTATGCTTTCGTCGATCATTAATCGAGTGTGCGAAAATGTCGCGGTGGTATCAACATAGTCTTCTGACACCACAACACCTTGTTCTGTCAATTTGAATTTTATAAATACATAGCATTCGGGCAGTTCGGTATCTGACGCTACCCTTGTGCAATTCCAATAAGTAACGCATTCCGGCGCCTCAATTAACGTTCCTTCTTTGCCCAATATTTCGCACACTTCGCCATAGGTTTCTGCATTTTTTAGACGATATTTAAGGGCTTCATCAAATTTTATTCCGTCTATCACGATATCAGTGTTTTGCGGTTCAGTCGCTTTTTCGGTGGGCTTTTCCGTGGATTTATCCGTACCGTTTTCAGTATCAGTAAGCTCTGCTTCGGTGATTTCGACGGTATCTTCAGGCGTATGTATGTTCTGTTGGTCTTTTTCATTACTTTTGTTGCATGTACCACACGCAGAGAGCAAAAGTAAAAGTGAAAAAGTCAATAACATCGAGGTAATTTTTTTGAAATTTTTCATAAAAATCTCCTTTCTTCGTTAATGAATTTCAAAACAAGCATAAAGCCGCCGTCGAGGCAAGTCCTGCGACAGCGGCGGATTGGTTTTTCTCAAGGGTATATTGCCTCTTGATTAAAGTATAGCATATTGTTTTCGGTTTGTCAACGGTGCTTTCGTCTGCTTTAAAAATTCGTATACTTGCACAAAAAGCCTTTTGCCTAATTGTGTACATTTATAAATGTGAAAAATAATCTCTCACCCCTTTGACAAAGGCTTCTTTATATGTTATAATTATTGTGTATAGGAATATTCAAACGGAGGAACTATGGGCGAAAGGACTCTTAAGGACGAGGCAAGGCTTTACTACGTGCCCTATATTCTCGGGAATACCCCCGAGGCGCACAGGCTCTCGCGCAGTATCTATCACAAATTCGGTATAATATCGGTCATATGTGACAGCCGCCGCTCGTTTTTCGACGTCTTCGATCTTACGAGCAGAACGGTCACTCTCTCCTCGACCGACAGCTCCCGTCTTATCGCCGAGCAGCTCGTCTCGCTTGCCGCGCAGACGCGCTATACCCTTCCCCTCATCATTCCCGCCTCAGACGAGCTCAGAAAGGTCGTTTCTGACGAGCGCGGAACGCTTGAGCGCAGCTTCGTTATCTGCGAAGCCGACACTCTTTTTAATTCCTCTCCACTTGCAGACATTTTGCGCTGACACGGCAGAAAGGCGGTGAACACTTGCAAAGCATCGAAAAAAAGCAAAAGCTTCTCGGAATACTCGGCGGTCTTGGACCTATGGCAAGCATTTATTTTTGCGAGATGCTCACCTCTCACACGAAAGCCGAGCGCGACTCGGAGCATATAAACTTTCTGCTCTCCTCTCGCGCCGATACCCCCGACCGTTCCTCCTTTATCCTCGGTACGTCAAAGGACGACCCGACGGACGCGATGATAGAAGAAGCGCTCCGTCTTGAGCGTGCGGGTGCTGACATAATCGCGATCCCCTGCAACACCGCACATTACTTTTACGACGGTATACAGAACGCCGTCAACACGCCTATTCTTAATATCATAACTGAGACTGCCCGATTCTGCAGCTCTGTCGGCGTCACGCGTATAGGCGTGCTTGCGACCGAGGGAACTGCGGCGTCCGGTGCTTACGAAAAATTTCTCAGCCAATACTCGATATCGACCGTCCCTCTTACGAAAGACGAGCAGGACACGGTATCGAAAATAATATTCGAGCGCATAAAATGCGGTCTTGAGCCCGACGTGACCGAGTTTCTCGCAGTTGTCGAGGCTTTGCGTGCGCGCGGCTCTGAGCTTATCGTGCTCGGCTGTACCGAGCTCTCGCTCATAAAGAAAAAATATCCCCTTCCCGAATACGTCATAGACTCGCTCGAGCTGCTCGCGCTCTGCGCCATAGCCGCCTGCGGCAAGACTCCGACGCAATTCGATCCTCCTCTTATGAAATTTTACGGCTCTGCCGGAAAGGACGTGAACTATATATGCTCTTATCCGAACTGATGAAAGTTATTGATTATACCGAGATAATAAACCGTACGGGCGTCGACCCGCAAAGCGTCGATATCGTCTCTCTGTGCTCGGATTCAAGAAAGGTCCTTTCCGACTCGCTTTTCGTCTGCATCTCGGGAACTCTCAACGACGGTCACGAATACGCCTACAACGCATACACGCGCAGCTGCCGTATCTTCGTCACCGAACGTGCCGTAAAGCTCCCTGACGACGCATTCGTAATAATCACCAAGAACACGCGTGTTGCGCTCGCCCGTCTTTCCGCCGCTTTCTTCGGCTATCCCGCCGACAAGCTTACCGTTATAGGCATCACGGGAACGAAAGGCAAGACCACCTCTTCTCTGCTCATCTACAATATACTCCAAGCGCACGGAGTTTCGGTCGGATATATCGGCTCTAACGGCATATCCTACGGCGCGCACCAATTCACCACCGTCAACACCACCCCCGAAAGCTATGAGATCCACGAATATATGAGAAAAATGGTGGACGCAGGTGTAAAGATACTCGTTATGGAGGTATCCTCGCAGGCACTCAAGATGGACAGAGTCCACGGCATAAAATTCGATATCAGCGTATTTACAAATCTCTCTCCCGACCACATCGGAGAGTTTGAGCACGCAGATTTTGACGAATACAAAAACTGCAAGCGACTTCTCTTTACCGATTACGGCACCGAGTACGTCGTATACAACGCCGACGATGAATACGCCGCCGAGATAATCAGCGGAAACCGCTGTCCCAAGGCAAGCATCTCGGGAAAAGGCAACGCCGATGCGGATTATTCTGCCGACGGCATAACCTTCTTCCGCGCCCCCGGAAAGATAGCGGTCAGCTTCACCTGCAACGGCCGAGACGGCTCACATTCGGTCTCGCTCTCCTTCCCCGGTGACTTCAGCGTTTACAACGGTCTTACCGCTATCGCCGTATGCCGCCGTCTCGGAATTGAGATCGGGCAGATAATCGACGCTATGAAAAACGTTCGCATCAAGGGCAGATTTGAGACCTACGAGCTTCCCAACGGCGCGACCGTCGTTATAGACTACGCGCACAACGGAGTAAGTCTCAAGGCGGCTCTCACCGCGCTCCGCAATTACGGCCCGACCCGACTTATCTGTCTGTTTGGTGCAATAGGCGGCAGAACGCGTATGCGCCGCGCAGAGCTTGGACTCGTGGCCTCGCGCGATGCAGATTTCTGCATTCTGACCTCAGACAACCCCGACAACGAGTCTCCGTGGTCGATAATAGGCGAGATCGCGTCCTATTTCACCGCGGGAACTGCCCCCTACGTAGCTATTCCCGATCGCCGTAAGGCTATCGAATACGCTTTGCAAAACTCGAAGCAGGGCGACATTATTCTGCTTGCGGGCAAGGGACACGAGACCTATCAGCTTATCTGCGGTGTCCGCGAGAATTTTTGCGAGGCGGAGATCGTGGAAGAATACTGCAAAAACAGCAAGCTTTAAGCTTGCTGTTTTTCGAAAGGAGCAAATTTTATGAAAGAATATTCAAGCAAGCTCTCAAAAGAGCTTTTCTGGGACTTCTCTGTTGCCGAAGACTACAGAGGCATATACAAGAAGATACACTCCCCCGTACGCAAGGGCTCTGCCCTTGACTGCGCTGAAGAATGGGAGGGCGAGCACTGTTGCTACGGTCAGATAATATTCGACGGCGAAAAATACCGACTTTACTATCGCGGATGCGGAGCAAACGGCGGAGTTTGGCAAAAGCAGAACGGCGAACACGGTGTATGGTGCGTAGCATATTCCTACGACGGAAAGACGTTCACAAAGCCCGACCTCGAGCTTTTTGAATACAACGGCTCGCGCCACAATAATGTCATAATGAAATGGGACGGCGGTTTCATCGACAATTTTTCGGTATTTCTCGACACAAATCCCGACTGTCCACCCGATAAAAAGTACAAGGCTCTCTCGGGATACACCTACAATTGGGAAGCAAACGACGTCGCATTGAAGCTCTTTACAAGTCCCGACGGTATTCACTTTACGTACGACGGAGATATTCTGCGCGGCTGTGGAAAATTCGACTCGCTCAACATCTGCTTTTGGGATTCTGACATAGGAAAGTACCGTCTTTATATGCGCGACTACCATCAGCTCGACCCTGCAAAAGCACTTGATTGCGAGTTTGAAACTCACGTTCGAGACATTCAGCTGACCTTTTCTGAGGATTTTATCAATTGGACAAAGCCAATTCCCCTCTCTTACGGCAGCGATCCATACGAGTTTCAGCTCTACACCAATAACGTATTCAAATACGGATCTACCGACATATTTTTAGCTATGCCCACGCGCTACGTTGACCGCTCTCCCGATGCGGCAAACTTCAAATATCTCCCCGATCTTCGCGGTTTCCGCCCGATGCTGATAGAAAAATACGGCAGAAGCGGCACGGCAATAACCGAAACTATGCTTATGACCTCACGCGACGGCATCAACTTCGAGCGCACACCCGAGGCTTTCTACACCCCCGGACTTGAGAACGGCGAGAATTGGGCATACGGCGACGGATATTTCGTCTACGGCACGATAATGACCGACTCGGATATCTCTGGCGAGCCGCAGGAGCTCTCGCTCTACGTCGGCAAGGGATATCGCGCGCGCCCCGTAAGCTTTGAGCGATACACGCTCCGCGCCGACGGATTTTTCTCCTGGCACGCAGATTTTGGCGGCGGCGAGGCAGTAACCAAACCGTTTACCTTTGAGGGCAACGAGCTCCGCATCAACTTCTCGACCTCGGCGCTCGGATATATTCGCATCGAGATACTCGACGAAGATGGCAACGCCATCGACGGCTACGATTCACACAGGATTTTCGGCAACTCGACCGACCGCCCCTGCGACTTCGAAAAGCCGCTTTCCGACCTCGCAAACACCCCCATCCGCTTCAGGATTTCTATGCGTGATGCGGATCTTTATTCGTTTAAGTTTATGTAGTTAGATTTAGTAGCGCTTTCTGTTCTTTTCTTGAAAGAAAAGAACCAAAAGAACTTCCTACAAGGGAATTTCTTTTGGAACATCAAGGTTGGTTTATGCGGATTTAATGGCATAAAGAGTAATTTTTCTAAGGAAGCTTTCACGGACGCCTCATCGGCACCGTGAAAGCTTTTTATTTTAATTATATGTTTGTACGGCTTCTATTTTGAAACAAATTCCCACATTCTCGGTAGGGGGAGTGCCTTGGTGCTCCCGATGTCGCGAAGCTTTATTATAGGTACTCACGGCTACGTATCATAGGCTCCCTCCGAGAGGGGGCTCCCGCGAGAGCGGGTGGAGGAGTCTGCGTGCACGTAGACTATTTATGTTTTGTGGATATGAGTGGATATAAGAAAAGATATAATGAACTTATTAAACCTATAATCTCTTTCTTTACGCGTGCTCCCTCAGTCACCTTCGGTGACAGCTCCCTCCCGGAAGGAGCCTTTTGATTTCTCTGCGTTACGTTTTTCGGGCGAACGCGGTTTACTCCTACGGTCACAAAGAGAATTTTCACAAATTCGGTAGGGGAGGGGTTTTGCCTACCTCGGTTTGAATCTTTGATTTTGGGTAGGATGAGACCTACAAAAGAATTATATTAAAATTATCGGGCGAGGATAACCTCGCCCGATTCATATATGTACTCACTCAGATTTTGTTTCTTCTTGTTTTTCTTCAGTTAAACCAACTTTAATGTTCATTTCTATTTGTTTTCCTACAACACCTCTGCAAATAGCAAAGAATACCAAGGCAATGACCCCAAAAACTAAAATCCTTGCCGCACTCATATTGTACGTATTTCCGAAAAACAGTCCCTCCAATATTATAATTTCTTCACTCTCTAAATAAGTTATCACACGCGAAATGCAAAAAAATATAAAAGCAATAATAAAAAGAACGGTAGCTGCATTTGGTTTGCAAGCAGAAACCAAAGAATATTTTTGAATCTTTGATTCGGTAGCTGTGACCCTGTTGTCTATAAATATGATATTTAATATTATATCGACGATCGCAGTAAAAAAAGATGCCGCTAAGAACAATATTGTTATAACTTCAACAGTACATACGATATTCCAGTCATCTCTGGAAAAAAACGATGAAAAACCTAAAAAAAGTCTAATGTTATTATAGACAGAATATTTGATTTCTAAAAGGTTATCTTGATATATAGGTCCAAAAATCGCAAATGCACTTAAAAAAGCAACCAAAACATCTACTACAATAGAATGATACGCATTTTTTTCAAAAATATTAATGTATTTCTTTTTATCTATTTCTTTCATATTGATCTCCTTTAATTATCATTTTGATTGAGATAGCTATCGGAATATCTAGGTAGCTTTTTATATCTCGGCTTTATATATGATGTTAACACAAGGCAGGCAACTGTGGAAAATAATTGTAAAAAAACACCTATAGTATTAAAAGAAACAGTAGCCGTTAATTCATTAGAAAACAAAGCAAATATCATGCTAAGTATACCTGGGAATAACTTGATCACAAATAGTAGTAAAAAGCAAGAAGCTTCACCTGAGAGTCTAATGGTACGAGCTGCATACCTAGGATCAGAATAGATAGCAAAAAAAACATACTTGGCGTAAAGCTTCAAATCCATAAGAGAAAAAATTGATATAATCAATGAATAGAGAAAATATAAAATCATTAACATCAAACAAAAGCCCATCAATACTTCTACGATTGCAATATTATTTAATTCCTCTATGCAACGTTCACCGGAAATGCAAGCTTTAACATAATCAAAGCTGGTAATCGGAATGTCTGATACGCCGTCTACTGTGATTACAAACGTTGGTACAAACAGAAATATTATAGTAGAAACAAATAACATAAATTTTAAAACAACTTCTAAAATGCCCTGCGTTAAAATAGGTTTTTTAATTTTTTCATAAAACAACTCCGTCATATTATTCTCCTTTTCCTATAAGATATTTTGCTGATAATTTAGTAAAAAATCCTTGTAAATCTCCATTTTTATACCTTTGCATATTTATTTTATCACAATTTGAGATATATGTCAATATCTCACAGTGAGATTTTATATAATACTCATAAAAGATAATAAAGGAGGCTTTTATGCGAATACGAGATTTGCGTGAAGACAATGATTTAACCCAAAGAGAAATCGCCGAATATCTACACATTAAGCAAAACACATATTCGCAATACGAAAACGGACAACGTCAACTTCCCATTGAATTTTTAATCGCTCTTGCGATATTTTATCAAACTTCGACCGATTACATTTTAGGATTGACCGATGAAAGAAAGCCATATAAAAGATAAAAGGACACTGTAGTGTCCTTTTATCTTTTATTCAAATTGATTTTCGCACTCGTCAAGATTTTTCGGCTCTATCGAAAACTCCATTTTTTCATCTGTTACGGGGTGGAAGACGCTAAGCTCCACCGCAGCAAGCGCAAGCGTTTTTCCCGACTCGGCGGGCGCGCCGTATCTTCTGTCACCGCATATCGCATATCCCCTCGACCCAAACTGGACTCTTATCTGGTGCGTGCGCCCCGTGAGCAGCTCGACCCTGACAAGAGTTCTTTTTTTATCCTCGGACAGCTTCAATATCCCGTATTTCAACGCCGCTGATCTGACGCCCTTGCGCTCTCTGTCGACCACAAAGGATTTCGAGCGCTTTCTGTCGTAGTACAAAAGGTCGCAGAGCTCCCCCTGCGCCTCAAGCTTTTGTCCGAGGTCGCCCCAAAGCCACGCGTTATACACCTTTTTCCATCTGCTCTCGGTTATCTGTGCCGAGAGCTTTGCGGCAGCCGCCGAGCTTCGCGCATAGACGACGATACCCTCGGTCTCGCGATCAAGTCTGTGCAGCGTGAAGAGCTCAAGCTTTTTCTCTCCCCTCGCTTCAAGCTCTTCTCTTATGACGGTAGGCAGACAGTCCTTGCCCTCGCCCTCCGAGAGCAGACCCGCCGCCTTGTGATAGACGACCATATATTTATCAAGATACAAAATACTCATTTGATCCCCCGCGCTAAACAACGTTTGAAAAGCGCTTGCTTCGGTATTCGCGCGGTGTCATTCCCACGTGCTTTGCAAAGGCGCGGTTAAAGGTACGCACCGTGCAAAATCCGACCGCCTCGCTTATCTGCGATATCGGCATATCGCTCTCTGCAAGCTTTCTGCAAGCGTTGCTTATGCGTATCTGATTTACGTAATCATTAAAGCCCATATTGAGCTTTTTGTTCATTATGTGCGATATGTAATACTTACTTATATGGAGCTTTTTTTCAAGCAGATCGAGCGAGAGATTTTCGCTGTAGTGCGCTATGCAGTAGTTCATAACGCTTCCTATCGCGTGAATGTCCTCGGCGTTTATCTTCTTAAACTCCGCCATCTCGAAAAGTCTGCCTAAAAAAGCGAGAAGATATCCGCGCAAAACTATATTTCCGTAAGGGTCGGTATCCTTTTTTGCGGCATCGGATATTCTCTCGATAAGCGAGCGCAGTTCCTTATCATTTGCCGCACCGCGCACTATATTATTCGCAGGAAGATGCTCTGTAAACACCGAAGATAGCTCGGGAAGCAGCTTGGGATCGAATATCAGCAGTATATGCCGCTCCTTTTGCAGAGTGTAAAAGCTGTGCATCTGGTTAGGAAAGACCAGAACGATATCTCCGCCGACTGCACGCGCGATGCTGTGATTATCTACCATAACGTCGGTCTCGCCCTCGTATATAAAGGCTATCTCCACGTTATAATGCAGATGTGCGGCGCATTCAAGCGAATGGTCCTTTAAATTGCGGCAATAAAATGCCGTTACCTGATTTTCATAGAAGGCTATCATTCCCGCACTCCTTTCTCTTCATTGAGATAAGTTTATCATAAAATCCGCGATTTTTCAAGTGGTATCTCGGCAATAATATCAAAAATACCTTTGGAGAAGATATTAAAATATGAAGATACTGATGCTTTGCGATTCTATGGACTGCGGCGGTGCTGAAACGCATATCCTCACGCTCGCTTCTGCCCTTTCCGCACGCGGACACGAGCTCACCGTCGCTTCGCGCGGCGGCAGACTCGTCGGTGAACTACAGCAAGCGGGAGCGCGGCACGTCACCCTACCGCTCCGAGCAAATTCTCCGCTCGCACTGCTCTGCTGCCGCATCTCTCTATGTAAACTGCTCGCACGCGAAAAATTCGATATAGTTCACGCTCATTCGCGTCTTACCTCGTTTTTAGCGCAGGGGGTCGCGGAACGTCGGGGGGCGGGATTCGTAGTAACTGCGCACGCATACTTTTCGCTCTCGCCTCTGCGCCGCCGCCTCTCACGCTGGGGCAGTTCAACTATTGCGGTCAGCGAGGATATCAGGCAATATCTTATGAAAAACTACTCACTTCTTCCAAACAAGATCAGAGTGATACCGAACGGAGTCGACGAAAGGAAATTTCGCCCTACACACGCTCACAGCACTTCAACGCTGAAAATAGCATTTTTGAGCCGTTTGGACGGCGATTGCTCGCTCACGGCGCATCTTTTGTGCGATATCGCGCCGAAGCTGTCAAAGAAACACCCCGACCTGTCGATAGTCATCGGCGGCGGTGGGAACGAGTTTGACTCGATCTCAAAAAAGGCAGTCGAGGTCAATCGAAAATTGGGTAAAGAATTTATAAAGTGCGTCGGCGAGGTCAAAGACACGGCGGCGTTTTTAGGCTCGGCCGATATATTCATAGGCGTTTCGCGCGCCGCAATTGAGGCGGGAACCTGCGCTCTGCCAATGATAATTTGCGGAAACGAGGGATTTTTAGGCAGACTCGCAGAGCATAATTTCGAGCTCGCGGCGGCATCGAATTTTACCGCACGCAAGCAGGCAAAGCCTGATGCAAAGCTCCTTCTCAACGAGCTCTTTGCCCTGCTTTCGCAGGACACCGACGAGCTCTTTGAAGAGGCGAAAAAGCTAAGAGAGCTCTTTTTGGCGCGCTATTCGCTAAAAAGCTTCGTCGAGAGTACGGAAGATGTCTATAAAAGCACTCCGCGCAAAAAAAAGCGCGCAAGCGCAGACAGTATTCTGTGCGGATACTACGGCTACGGAAATATCGGTGACGACGCGCTTCTTGAAGCCTCGCTCAGACGCGCAAGTCGGGAATACCGCGGCGAGAGCATAGCAGTTATGACTAAAAACGGCAAAGCCGATGGCAGCCGCTTTGGCGCAAGCTGTATAAAGCGAAGCTCGCCTTTAGCGGTATTTTTCGCCATTTGCGGTGCAAAAAGGCTGATATTTGGCGGCGGAACGCTTCTGCAAAGCTCTACGAGCCGCCGCTCGCTCGTCTATTATTGCGCTCTTTTGATGCTCGCAGGAAGCTTGAAAAAGGAGTGCATCCTTTGGGCGAACGGCATAGAGCTCGCGGATTCGTATTTCTGCAGAATGCTTTTGCGCTCCGCGCTCAAAAAATGCTCCTATATTGGAGTAAGAGATACCCGCTCGCTCGCAGTCGCCAAAAATTTCGCACCAAAAGCGACGGTAACGTACGAGGACGACCTTGCTAAAAGCGAATTTTATCCCGAAAGCGAGCCAAAAAGGATAAATTATCTTTTGAACACGGTCTTTCTAAGAATTCCCGATAACTTTATTCTTGCCGCACCGCGAGCAAGAGCCGATGACGGCGACATATCACTGCTTGTAAAAGCTCTTGCCGCCGAACGCAAAAACAAAAAGGAGATACTCGCCGTGCCTATGAACTCTGCCGAAGACGGCGCTGTATGCATGGAGATATGCCGTTCGCTCGGTGCAAAAATGCTCGACGGCGTGAGCTTTTGCGACCTCGTCGGACTCGCAGGCCATGCCGAGCGAATTTATTCAATGCGCTATCACGGACTCGTCGCGGCAGAGATAGCAGGCACCGAAGCGATAGGTATAGGGAGCGACGAAAAAATAAGCGTTTATTGCAAAGAAAAACAGATAAAACGGCTCGGCACAGACCAAGAAGACTAAAATTATCTTTGAGACAAATCCTCTCAATTTCGGTCTGGGTCGGCGCCCACGACGACCCGATGTCACAAGCAAATCCCATCGGCACATACGGCTACATTTTTAGAGCCTCCCTTGTGTAAAGGGAGGTGGCGCGCTTGCCGCGACGGAGGGATTGTAAAAAAAGAATATTTTAAACAAAAACAATCCCTCACCCGTTCACGCGGGAGCTCCCTTTGCACAAGGGAGCCTTTTTTAATTCCATTATTTTGCGGTAGGAGATAAACCCCCACCATACGTCAGCAGATCCCCTCATATCTGCATAAATATTTTAATAAAATATTTCCCAAAACTATTGACAAAAGCGGCGCGCAGAGTTAAAATATACGGGTTGTGAAAATTTTTGGCAAAGGGGGTAGCATATGAACCGCTCACACGCAGGTGCAAAGCATATACACGTCGGCGGACGCTTCGATCGCGAGCATCTCCACGTCGTAATGACGCATATTAGATCTTTTGCTTCAAAAAACGCAGTTATGCTCATAGCTCTGACCCTCGCCGCTATCACCTCGGTGATAGTGCCGCCCGATGCCGAATATCTCGGATATTTTGACCTTAAAACGCTGACCTGCCTTTTCTGCGTGCTTGCCGTTGTCTGCGCGCTTAAAAATCTGAGATTTTTCTATATGCTCGCACAACAGATAGTCCGTATGTTCAAAAACGCGAGAATGTGCGTGTTGGCACTTGTCTACATAACTTTTATAGGTTCGATGCTCATTGCCAACGATATGGCTCTTCTGACCTTCCTGCCGCTCGGATATTTCGTTCTCTCTTCCACCGGAAAAGAGAAATATATGGCATTCACTTTTATTATGCAGAACATAGCCGCAAACCTCGGCGGAATGCTGACTCCCTTTGGAAATCCCCAAAATCTCTATCTTTATACCAAGTACAGCATACCGACAGGCGAGTTTATGGCAATAATGGCGCCGCCCTTTATCATATCAATAGCTCTCATCACGCTCTGCTGTATAATTTTCGTAAAAAAAGAAGAGCTTGAGTTTAAGGGCGAGCAGATAAAGCTTCCTGCCGCACGAACTATACTCTACCTTGTGCTCTTCGCGCTCTCAATAGCTATCGTATTCCGCGGAATTCCCTATTGGATAGGGCTTATAGTAATTCCCGCCGTGCTTATCTTCGCAGACAGAAAGGCACTCGCGGCGGTCGATTACCCCCTGCTCCTCACCTTCGTATTTTTCTTTATCTTCGCGGGAAATATGGCGAGAATAGATATCGTCAGAGCAATATTTTCACTTTTGCTTGAGCAGAACACGCTGCTATTCAGCGTGCTTTCCTGCCAATGTATAAGCAACGTGCCCTCGGCTATTTTGCTCTCGCAGTTCACCGATAATTACGCACAGCTTCTCGTCGGCGTCAATATAGGCGGCGCGGGAACGCTCATAGCTTCTCTGGCAAGCCTTATAACTTTCAGAGAATACGTCAAGCATAACCCCGGTAAAAGCGGCAAATATATCCTTCTCTTCTCGCTCTTTAATTTCGGAATGCTTGCTATACTCACCGCTTCAATGATGATAATAATGTAAAAAAACGCTCCCTTTGCAACGCAAGGGGAGCGCTTTTTGGTCGCCGTGAGTGCCGATGTAATTTGTTTGTGACATCGGGAGCACCAAGGCGCTCCCCTACCGGTTTGTAGAAGGTTGTTTCAAAGATAATAGCCGTGCAAACATATAATTAAAATAAAAAAGAGTTTTTGGTACCGATGAGGTGTCCAAAAACTCTTCCTTAGAAAAATTACTTATTATAAAATTTTATCCGCATAAACCAACCTTGAACTAAAAATTTCCTCATTCAAGTTCTTTGGCGCCACCTTTCTCCGAAAGAAAGGTGGCATTATTTTTATTACTATCTTAGTCCTTCTTCTTTGCAACGAATGCTGCGCCGAGAGCGAGAACAGATGTCATAACTACAGCAGTAGTAACGATAACACCGCCGCAGCCGCTCTTCTTTTCTTCATCGGTTGCCTTGTCGGTTGCCTTGGGAGCCTCGGTTACCTTATCGGTAGGCTTCTCAGTCTCGTTGTTTTCGTCGTCGCCCTTATTCTCTTCATCATCCTTGTTCTCTTCGTCGCCCTTGTTCTCTTCGTCGTCCTTGTTCTCTTCGTCGTCCTTGTTCTCGTCGTCCTTGTTCTCGTCGTCCTTGTTCTCTTCGTCGCCGGGAGTATCGGGAGTGTCGGGAGTGTCGGGAGTGTCGGGAGTGTCAGGCTCGTCGGGAGTGTCCGGCTCATCGGGAGTATCCGGCTCGTCGGGAGTATCCGGCTCATCGGGAGTGTCGGGCTCATCGGGAGTATCCGGCTCGTCGGGAACTTCCGGCTCGTCGGGAGTGTCCGGCTCATCGGGAGTATCGGGTTCATCGGGAGTGTCAGGCTCATCGGGAGTGTCAGGCTCATCGAGTGCGGGGATAACGAGCTCGTCGAGCGTGGTCTCTACCTTATCCATATCAAAGATCTTATCGCAAGCGGAGCACTCATAGTGTGCCTTAGTACCCGTCTTGCCGACCTCTGCGGGAACTTCCTTTACAAATTCGTAATCGTGATCTGCGGGAATAACAGGATCCGTGATGTAGTTATACTCCATATCGAAGCTTCTCTCGCAGAACTCGCAGTTGTAATGCTCTGCCATTCCGTCCTCGGTGCAGGTAGCATCAACACCCTCAACGTAGGTGAACTTGTGCGCCTTGGGGATAACTATGCTCTTGAGCTCCCTGTGCTTTGCGTTGAAGTACTTCTCACAGCCTACGCAGAAATAATGTCCGCGAAGACCCTCGGTCGTACAGGTCGCGCCGTAGCCCTCGGTCCATTCACCGTAGTTGTGCTCGCCCGTGGATTTTACGATCTCGCCATATTCAATTATCTCCTCGCATACCGTGCATAATACGTCGCCCGTATAGCCGTCATCTTTACAGTTAGCGTAAGACTTGTTAACGATGCTCGTGGTAGCATGATCACACAAAAGCTGAGGTATTTCCTTTGTCTCGTACGCATCGCATTTCGTGCAATCACGTCTTTCTTCTCCGGGGTTCTTATATGTAGCTTCATTTACTACCTCCCATTCTCCATACGCGTGTTCTGCCAAAGGCAAGCTAACGTCGGTGGTATAGCGGTCGGTATTAGTAGCAAAAGTACTCTTGCAAAAGCTGCAAGTGTAATGCGCTGAATGACCCTTTTCAGCGCAGGTAGAAGCTTCCTCGCTGACAGCGGCATAGCTATGACCGTACCAAGCGGGATTATTTCCTTCCGTAGTAGTAATATTTCCACTATTTACGTTATTACTTTGTGATTTTACGTTTCCGTTCTGACGCGTTATCCAAAGACCGTTGGTACAGTTCTTTACATTCAGATCACCAAGATTTTGACAGTTGGTGACGACAACGTTAGAGAATATCCACGCACCGCCTGCATTTTTGATCGCTCCGTCGGTATTGGCAACGATACCTGCGGCAATATAAGAACGCTCCCACGCCCAAGCATCGTTTACAGCCTTGCCGTTCGCTTGAACGGTTATATCACCTTTATTTATACAGCCGTCAAAGGATACCTTACCCTCGGAGTAGCCGCATATACCTGCAACACCGCCATTTTTGTAAGTCGAGTTAGTTACCGCGTTATTGATCTCGATATGCGAAGGAATAGTGATATCCGCCTCGTTTACACAATTCTTAAAGCTTGTCCACGGTCTTGAGCTTTCATTGGTATTGGCTTTATTAACTCTGACCCAACCAACGATACCCGCAATATTCTGCACCTGCGTAGCATCATCTGCAAAAGTTACCTTGCCGTTGTATTTTACGTTTTCAAAGTACGAACCTTCCTGCACCTGAGCAATAACTCCCGCTACGCTCGAAAGCTGCTTGTTTGCGGAATTTACCGTTATATCGACCGAGCTTGTAACGTTGATAAGCTTTACTATGCCGTTTCCGCCCGACGTTCCGTCTGCCGCCCACTCATTGTTGCAGGAGGTAAGGGGAGATTTCTGACACCAACCGGAATTACAGGCATCGTACACCTCCATAGAACCTGCAATATTGAGGTTCTGGATAGTGACGTTGTTAAGGCTGTTGAATATCGACTTTCCGCTCACGGTGATAGTATGACCGTTACCGTCGATTATAGCGTTTATCAATCCGTATCCGCCGTAAGCGTCGGACGTACCTATCCAACCTTCCTTATGATGTACCTCGGTCACTGTGAGATCTGTTGTCAAATAATACTTTTTGGGGCTGTCTGCAGTTCCCGCACCTATCGTCTTGAGCTGTTCTGCAGAGCTTATCGCTGTCCAGCCTGTCCAATCTGCAGCACTTGCAGGAAGCACGAGCAATACACTTACGCTCGTCAATAGCATAAGCGAGACAAGTAAAATACCGAGAAATTTTTTCATAATTCTTCTCCTGTTATTATATTTTTTGCTTATTTCTCAAATAAGCTATCAAACAAATCTGAGCGAATAAAGATCCGCGTCGCGCATAGATATCCTGAGGCGCACGGGAATTCCCCTAAGAGCCGAAAGCGGCTTTTCGAAGTCGCAAGGGCGGTCGGTAGAGTTGCCGAAGAGTCTATGCGAGTCGTAACCTTCTATTGCCTTGCCGTCCTCGTCAAGAATTTCAATACGCAGATATCCGAGCGCCGAGGTCGAGAAGTTGAGGTGAAGCTCATCTCCTTCAAAGGTGAACGGCTTTGTTATCGCCTCGCCGCCGCCAAAATCGGCACGCCACGAGAAAAATCCGTCGTTGCGGAGCGTATATCGCTCAAATGCCGTCGCCCTATTGCGCGGCGGCTCGACCACGTAGAGAGATATCTCATCGGGCTCGCCCTCAAAATCCGACTTTGTCTGCGCCATACCCACGGCAAAATACCCTCCGCCGTAGTTCCAATTGTTGTCACGCTCAATGCCGGGAGTATAAAAGGCTTCCTTTGTGCGCTCAAAATGCAGACCGTCGCGCGAGGTCATAAGCATAGCCTCGGTTATGGCAGTTCCCTCTCGGCGAGTGTTGCCCTCGACAAAAGCATTTTTCCTCTGACCGCAAAGCGTCGGCAGATATTTAAAATTATGTCCGTCTAAGGCACGATCGATATAGCGGGTCGGAATACCGATATACATATCGGTGTCGGGGTATTTCATCATTCCGTTGGTATACATCTGTATCTCGTCGAGATCGTCCTTGCCAAAGTCAAGCGGCAAAGGCTCTGTCCACTCCTCGATATCCTTTGAATAGGAAACGCGCACGTCACGCACGTGACCCTCGGCTTCGTAGGGTATCTTGTGCTCGGGGTCGGCATCGTGAAGACCGCGCAGATACAGGCAGTAACGCTGATGCTCCTTGTCCCAGAAGCAAACGTTGAGCGAGTCGAAATGTCCCGCCGCCTTGATGGGTGCGACCTCATTAAAATGAATTCCGTCGGCACTTATATAATAGTGCAGGCGCTTGACCGTGGGCGTCCATTCGCCCGTAAACGCCTTGTATCTCTCCTCGTGCGGACACGCGGGGTTTTCGTCAAACGTTATCGAAAAATTATCTATATTGCAGTCGGGTATCTGCATTATTATATTGTTGCTTTTATTTCCGCCAAACTCAAAAAGCTCAAGATCGGGGCGCTCAAAGGTCTTTCCGTCGTAGGAATACGCGACACACCACACTCCGTGAGAGCGTTCGCTTCCGAGACCGTTCTTCCTTCCGCTTCCTCTGTAATAAAAGCAATATTTCTCTCCGTCAAAAAATATCTTAGCGTAGTTGCAGTCCTCACCCTCCCACGCTCTGTCACACAAAAGCACCGTTCCCTTTCGCACGGGCTCGTGCATCTTAAGGCTTATTCCGCTCACCGTCTCGGCAAGGCTCATATCCCAAAAAACCTCTTTGGATCTTTCTTTATCGTAGCGCTTCATTTTGTATATCCTTTATATAAAAATTACATTGACAAGTCTGCTCATTTATTATATAATAAATACAGCTACATTTCGATAGAAAAAACAACAGTTTTTATGGACAAATCGCCTATATTTAAAGGAGGCACGTATGAACGACCGCTTGCATACCGCCACTCGCATATATCATATGCGCGGCGACGTAGAAGATTATTCGATACCCTTTTTCGTCAACACGGTAGGAGAGACCGTGCAGGGACAGAAGTTTGAAAACGGATTTATAAGAGGCAGAAACGACTATTACCTTATGTGCCTGACGAGCGGAAGCCTTGATATGAAGGTAGGCAAGCGGCACTGTGTTCTGACTCCCGGAAAATGCATCATAATGCACCCTCACACATACGTCTGGTACAATAACTACGAATCCGAGGACACGCTCAGATACTACACCGTGCACGTAACGGGATATGAAGCCGAGCAGATCTTTGAAAACTGCGGCTTGCGCGTAGGTGAAGTGCTTGACCTGAGGATCACCCGCGATATCACCGAGCAATTTGAACGCATACTTGCTCTCTTCCCTGCGATAAGACCGAATTTTGAGTTTTCGCTCAACGTTATGCTTCAATGCTTTTTCGTTATGCTCGGAAAAAATATCGCCGGCAAAGAAAATACGGCAAGCGCGCGTATCGACCGCTCGATAGTTTACATACACAAGCATCTGAGCGAGGAGCTGTCGGTTGAAGATCTTGCCAAGACCGAATTTCTCAGCCCGTCAAGATACCGCACGCTCTTCAAGCAAACGCTCGGCGTCTCACCGATAGAATATATTTCGAGGGAGCGCATACGTCTTGCCTGCCACCTTATCGAGCACGGCGACCTTGCCCTCTCGCAGATAGCAGAAGCCTGCGGGTACAGCGACCGCCTTTATTTTCAGCGCGTATTCAAAAAACATATGGGCATCACACCTGGCGAATACAAGGCAAAATTTCATTAAAAATCATAGACTCATTGACAATTCACTTTATTTATGATATACTGCACTTAAACAAAGCTAAGGAGCGTATTATGGCAAAGCTTAGAATAATGACTCACAATCAATGGAAAGCCGACTCCAATCTGCCCGCGTGGCAGGAAAAAGGGTTCGATTGTTCTTCTCGGGTAAGAACCAAGGGCTTCGCACGCGTCTATGGCGATACTCTGCCCGATATGATAGGCGCGCAAGAGGTCTCGCCTAAAATGGCGGGTGATCTTATTGAGCACATCGCAGAACTTGGACTCAACTACGCTATTCTTTGGGGACGAGACACGCCTATATTCTACCGCCCCGACAAATTCGAGCTCGTCGACTCCTGCTTTTCGCTCTATCCCGAGGAATTCCCCGACCACGAGGGTATCTTCAACAACGACAAGACCAAGTCCTACTGCATCGGCGTTTTCCGCACGAAAGAGAACGGAAAACTCTTTATCTTCGCCTCTACACATCTCTGGTGGAAGAGCTCCAAGGACCAGCCTTATTCCAACGAAGCAAGAGCTTATCAGCTCGGTCTTCTGATAGATAGGATAGAGGCTCTCGTCAAGAAATATAACTGCCCCGCGATCATCGTCGGAGATCTGAATGCAGGCTACGAGTCGCAAGCGCTGAGCTTAGCCTTCAGCCGCGGCTTTGAGCACGCACACGATATCGCTACCGACTACAAGGACGACAGCGTAGGTCTGCACTATTGCTTCGGCGATGGATTTTACGATTATTATTACGATTTGCCCTTTGAGCGCGCGATAGACCATATTCTCGTACGCGGCAAGGACAGACTTACGGTGCGCCGATTTGAGCGCTACTCGCCCGAATATTATCTTCCCCTTTCCGACCATTCTCCCGCATTTATCGATGCGGAAATATAAATTATAATTAAAAAGGAGAACCGTTTTGAAACTTTTAGACAAGCTCCCGAAGCTTACGGGAAAAGAAAAGGACGAGATAGTCGATCTTCTTTTGCACGAGGAATACGGCTATTTCCCGAACGTAGACATTTCGGTTGACGTTACGGTTGAGAAAAAGAACGAGAGATTTTGCGCCGGTAAAGCTGTGCTTGAGGATCTTGCATTCCACTGCAAGAGCGAGCTCGGCGAGCATACCTTCAAAGCGTCGTTTATTCATCCGAAAGGGAAAAAGGCATCGCCTGCTTTCGTTTATATCTGCTTTCGTTACGAGCACCAGCCGACCGAGGAGATAATTGACAACGGCTACGCTATCCTTTCGTTTCTCTACAAGGACGTAAGCTCGGACGACGGCGATTTCACCAACGGACTCGCAAAGCTTATCTATAAGGACGGCGAGAGAGGAGACACCGACTGCGGAAAGCTTGGTATCTGGGCTTGGGCGGCAAGCAGATTGCTTGATTACGCTCTCACGCGCGACGAGATCGATCACTCTCGTGTTTCGGTCGTCGGACATTCGCGACTCGGCAAGACCGCTCTCCTTGCAGGTATGCTTGACAAACGCTTTTTCTGCGCGTTCTCCAACAACTCGGGCTGCAGCGGCGCGGCGTTGTCACGCGAGACGGGAGGCGAGACGGTCGAGGCTATCTGTAGAGTTTTCCCATTCTGGTTCTGCAAGAACTACTACAAGTATGCAAACAACGAGGAGACTATGCCGTTCGATCAGCACTTTTTGCTCGCGGCAAACCACCCTCACCTCGTTTACGTAGCGAGCGCACTTGAAGACGAGTGGGCATACCCCAAAAACGAATATCTCGCCTGCGTTGCGGCAAGCGAGTTCTTTACCGCGCACGGCGGCAAGGGATTTATTACTGACGACGAGCTCCCCGAGCTTCGCAAGAGATACAACGACGGCGACGTCGGATACCACCTCCGCCCCGGCAGTCACGCCCTCAGCCGCGAGGATTGGCAGAGATACGTTGAATTTCTCTCGAACAAATGACGGTAATTTTAATGCAAAACACCAATAAATCATTTATAAATTGCTAAAAAGGAGAATAATAATGAAACTTTTAGACAAGCTCCCGAAGCTTACCGGAAAAGAAAAGAACGAGATAGTCGATCTTCTTTTGCACGAGGAATACGGCTATTTCCCCAACGTAGACATTTCGGTTGACGTTACAGTCGAGAGCAAGAACGAGAGATTTTGCGCCGGTAAAGCTGTACTTGAGAAGCTTGCATTCCACTGCAAGAGCGAGCTTGGCGAGCATACCTTCCACGTTTCCTACATTTACCCCAGCGATAAGAAGAACTCCCCCGCGTTCATACACATCAACTTTGGTCCCGAGACCCCTCACGAATATCAGCCCTCTGAGGAGGTCATCGACAACGGATATGCTATACTCAGCATCTTCTACAAGGACGTAAGCTCTGACGACGGCGATTTCACCAACGGAATTGCAGGGCTTCTCTACAAGAACGGCGAGCGCGGTGAGAGCGACTGCGGAAAGATAGGTATCTGGGCGTGGTCGATGAGAAGAGTTATGGATTACGCTATGACTCGCGACGAGGTCGACTCCTCTCGCATTTCCGCCATCGGTCACTCACGTCTTGGCAAGACCGCTCTCCTTGCGGGAATGCTCGACGAGAGATTTTACTGCGCGTTTTCCAACGATTCGGGCTGCAGCGGCGCGGCGTTGGCACGCGAGACAGGCGGTGAGACGATCGAGGCTATCTGCCGTGTCTTCCCTTTCTGGTTCTGCAAGAACTATTACAAGTATGCAAACAACGAGGACTCTATGCCCTTTGATCAGCACTTCCTGATCGCCGCTAACTATCCTCACCTTGTATATGCAGGTAGCGCACTTGAGGACGAGTGGGCATATCCCAAGAACGAATATCTCTCCTGCGTTGCGGCAAGCGAGTTCTTTACCTCTCGCGGCGGCAAAGGCTTTATTACCGACGACGAGCTCCCCGAGCTCCGCAAGAGATACAACGACGGTGACATCGGCTATCACCTCCGCCCAGGTAAGCACTATCTCGGACGAGAGGACTGGCAGAGATATATCGAATTTTTGAACGGCAAAAATTAAAGGAAGATAATGTCTATGAATATGCAAAAATTCCCGAAGCATATCTTTTCGGGATATTTCGGCAAGATACATTGTCAGGGCATAGCAGTCGACGAGGAAAACGGATATATCTATTTTTCCTTTACCACGAAGCTCGTCAAGACCGACCTTAACGGCAATCTCATCGGTACTGTAGACGGACTTATCGGTCATCTCGGCTGTATCGCCTTTAACAAAGAGGACGGCAAGGTCTACGGCTCGCTCGAATTTAAGAACGATTCTATCGGTAAGGGTATCCTCTCGGCTCTCGGTATGGAAGGAAAATTTGACGACGCCTTCTACTGCGCCATTTTCGACGCCCAGAAGATAGACCGCGTCGGTATGTCCGCCGAGCGCGACGGCGTTATGCGCTGTGTATATCTTGACGAGGTCGTAAAGGACTATAACGGCGCAGGCGAGGGCGGCAAGCCGCACAGATACGCCTGCAGCGGAATTGACGGCACGACCTTTGGCTTTATCCCCGCCGACAAGGAAAAAAAGCAGAGAATATTTATCTGCTACGGTATATATTCCGACCTTGAGCGCATCGACAACGACTATCAGGTGATACTTGCGTACGACGCAGAGGATTGGTGGGATCGCTATGCAAAGCCGCTCTCTCAGAACGATATGCACAAGAGTGGACCTGCGACCGAGGAAAAATTCTTTTTGTATACGGGCAATACGACCTTCGGCGTGCAAAATCTTGAATACGACGCTTATACGGGCGATTTCTTAGCCGCAGTATACAACGGCAAAAAACCGCAATTCCCAAACTACTCTATGTACGTCATCGACGGCGCGTCTGCCCCCAAAAAGTCGCTCCACAAAGCTACGGGAGAGGAGATATTTGAACTCTCGCTCAAGCGTGAGGGACTTGTGCAGAACGGAATTTACGGCAACAATTTCCCTCTTGGCTCGACGGGTATCTATTCCTTCGGCAACGGATATTATTATTTCTCCGAGTCGGGAGGTGACACCGACGGACAGTTTACAAACGTCCGCCTCTACCGCGCCACGAATGACCCCGCAGACCCGTTTGAGATAGTGTAGATCTTATTAAGATAAAAAAAGACGAAGAATTTTACAATCCTTCGTCTTTTTTTGTTGGTCTCTGTCGACTTGATCAAAGGCGGGACAGAGGAAAGATGCGGCTATTATCTTTGAAACAGATCCCCACGATCAAATAAAGGTTATATCCGCAACTACCTTGCCCTCAGAGTCGTAGATATGGACCGTGCCAAGCGTTGCAAAATACGCATTATCGGCGTGCTCATAGAGCCAATATCCTTCTATCTCTGTGCTTTTTGCATCGATCTTTGTTACAAATATCGGCGAGACGTGCGAAAAGGGCTCTTTTTCGTCGTGTTCCTTAAAGATAGGAAAGATATCGAGAGCATACATATCGCGATACTGCTCTATCACCCTCGCTTTGAACTTTTGCCTCTCGTCGTATTTGATCACACCGCTATTGTTATCGTCTATACGTTTAAAGTGCGAATCTCTTGACGAGATCAAAGCTATGATCGGCAATAAAGCGATGAAAAGGATACCCGCGATCATAGGAATTACAGGTAATAAGACCGCGACACCCAGAAGAACACACAAGCTTATCAGTGCCGAGCGCGGCACGTTGTTATATATCTTTCCGCAATGCGAGCAAACACCGTAATGCCGCCCGAAAGAGAGCCTCATAGCCGAGTAAGAATAAAAATATTTCTTTCTGTATTTCTCGGAGTCGGCTTCTTTATCTATAAGCTTTCCGCACCAAGGGCATCTGGTTTTGTTCATAGCTCAAGCTCAGAGAATATTGCCCGTAGCGTTCTTCGCGTAGTCGTTGAAGGTTATGCTCATCTTTTCGTTTCCGAAAGGAAGCACGTCGCCCTCAAGCTCTTCTATGCGATCGATCTTTCCGTCGGCATACTCGAGGAGTCTTCTCTTGCAAGCGCCGAGTCTGCGCAAAAGTCCGCCGAGTCTGATATCCTGAACGTCAAAGCCGCTCGTCTTGTTCTCGTAGAACCACTGCTTTTCAAACGCCTTTGCGAAAGCGTCGACAAGCTTGATAGCCGCGCTGTAATCCTCGTTTGCAAGGCGGCGGAGCTCGTCCTTGTCGCCCGCGTTGTACGCCTTACGTGTCTTTACGCCGAGCTCGTACTTAACTGCAAGAGCGTCGCAAAGCTTTGCCTGCGTGTCAAAGAGATATCCGTACTTACGGCTCTTTCTTGCGACCTCGTGGAGCTGCTTTGCGTAGTCAGCGTACTTTTCTGCGCCGCCCTCTGCAACGGTATAATCGAGAAATCCGTTGAAGCAATCCGAGAAGAGCATATACTTTGCGGGGTTCTTCGGGTGTCCCGTCTGCTCGTTGCCCGTTATCTCATTAGGAAGATCAAGCTTCATAAAGTCGTCGTATGCAACGCCCGTAAGTCTCTTGAACTTCTCCTTTATGACTGCCTCGTCGGTAATTCCCTTTGAGTACTGCGCGATATAGAAGAGCGAGGGAAGCTGAGCGAAATGCGAGCATTCGCCGCCGTTGTCGCCCCACATCGTCATAAACATATTGCGCATATTATTCTTCTTGCAGGCGTCTATCGCGGGGATCATCGAAGTAAGCGTGAACTTATTAAAGGGAGCAAAGCCCTCCCACGACCAAGAGCCGCCCGCAAACCAGGTCTTCTTTGAGAGCTGAGCGTGGTTCTCCATCATATCGCTGTAGCCCTGCTCTGTTGCCTGATAGTAATCCCAATAAACAGGAATGACCGACTTCGGAAGAGCGTCGATATATTCCTGCGGAATTTTCGCCTTTCCAAGACGGTACGCTCCGTTATTCCACGGGCGGAAGAACATATCCGACCATATCATCGGCTCGTAGCCGTACTTCTCTGCTATCTCGCAAACGCGTGCGAGGTGTCTCTTCATTATTACGTCGACCGTCTCGTATCCGTGGATATCAAGATGCTTGCCTCGTCCGAGCATATGTGCCTCGTCCATACCTATATGTATCTTTCTCGACTTGAAGCACTCGGAAAGCGTTGCGAACATATGGTCTATAAGCTCGTAGGTACGCTCGTCGTCAACAAGCATTATATCCGCGCAGTCAACGGGGAATTTGCCCCAACGGATAGTTGCATTTACGTGTGCGAGAGTCTGCATACAAGGAATGACCGTAATTCCGAGCGAAGCAGCAAAAGCGTCAAGCTCCTTCATCTCGTCCTTCGTGTATCTTCCTCTCATATAACCGAAGTAAGGCTCGCCGTCTACCTCGTAGGTATCCTCCGTATAGAGCATTACGCAGTTATATCCCATCTTTTTAAGAAGCGGAAGGTATCTCTTGAGTCCTTCAACGCTCATTACCGAGTTTCTCGACATATCTATCATAACGCCGAGAGTTTTGAACTTAAAGTTAGCCATTTTGGCACCTCCTTTTTTTAGGTAATTCCATTATAACAAAAAAACTCGGAGATTGCAATAATCTCCGAGCTTTTTTTAAAAATTTTTTAAGTATTTTAGTCCTTAATAACTTTGCAGAAAACAAGGATAAGGAGAACGAGACCTATGAGCGAGTAGAGACCGATAACGCTTCCGATCGCACCGAGGACCCAGATAATAATTGCACCTACCACCGGTATCCCGCTTACGAGAAGTCCCACAAGACCTGCTACGAGACCGAAAACAAAGCCAAGAAGGATATAAATGATTATACCGACGATGAAATTGCCAACATCCTTTGTGAATTTCCAAGAAATCGGAAATATTTTCTTCAAGATATCCATAATAAAACCTCCAAAGTTTATTTTGTATATTTATTTTACCATTATTTTATGCTTCTGTCAACGCTTTTTTGCTAAAAATTCAAGCTTTTTGCTCTTTTTTAGCCGCTCTATAAAGCTTATACATCTCCTCGGCGGCAATACGGACCTTTGCCACGTGATCACCCTTTTTCTCGGGGAAGCAGTAGTAGAGCGCCTTTGAATTACCGATGCATATAACGTCGCCTATCTCGTACCAATTGAAGTCCGAGCAAACGCTGTAGGTCGCCTGAGGCTTCTGCGAATAGTCAAGCTCTCCGTCACAGCCGACAAGGCGAAATCCCTCTCTGTCGTGTCTGAGTATTCCCTTTCCTACATCATATATGTGCTTGATATCCACGCTCATACAGATACGCACGGGGGATTCAAACAGATAAGTGCCCTCCTCGACCTCTTTTCTTACGCACTCCCTCTGCCACGCGTACCAGAACGGCACGTGAGCAAAGCGGCCTTCGCAGTTAAGCGCTCTCAGAATTCCGTATTCGTCGAGCTCATACGACGCGCCGCAAGCGCGGCAGGTGATGGTAGTTCCCCTGCCCTCCATCTCGCTCTCTGCACTGCAGTGCGGACATTTATAGAGCGTGCGGTTGAGAAAATCCGCGCGGAAATTTTCACTCACCGAGACCTTGTTCTCCTGCTGCCACGCGAAATTATCTATCGTAAATTCTTTATTTATTATCGCATTGAGCTCGTCTGCCGACATTTCGTTTATCTGCTCGGGCGAGAGTAGATATTTCATATCGGCGCTGACCTTTACCTTGCGTCTTTGCAGACCGTTGTAAAGCGGGTCGCGCGTAAACGCTCCGTAGGTCCTTATCATCACGACGGGAACTCCTAAAAGCTTAAGACAGCCTCCAAGGCTTTCGGGGAGCACGGTTGCCGTTCCGTCTAAGCTGTAGCCTGCCTCGGGAAACATAACTACAGAGCTATGCTGTTTGCCGAGTATATGCTTCATCTGGCGCACGAGCGAGAGGTCCGAGACAAATTTCTTAGTCGGAACACAGCCTATCTGCCGCATAAGCCACGCCTTTCCCACGAAGCTGTCGGTAGTCGCGACTATGTTAAATGCTCTCGGGAAGAGTATGTTCGCCGCTATCTCAAGGTCGATAAAGCTCGAATGATTCATCAAAAAGAGCGCGGGCTCGCGCTTACCGAGCTTGTCCATATCTATTTTGTTGCATTTGAATTTTGTGGCTATAAGATCGGGCATTGAGACGATCTTAAGCAGACATCTGAAAAATATATTCGGCTTTTTGGGCTTGAATTTTGTCTCCTCGGGCATATTTATAACGTCTTTGTAGCTTTTGGGGATCAATTTTATCTTCATTTCGTCCTCCTGCCGTTTTGATGTACTATATGGATTATACTATATTTATTAAGAAATGTCAACGACTTTTTTACTAAACTATTAATTTTTTTGGTAAAAAGTATGAATTCCCTGTAATTCTACAGCTAACAAAGCAGGGATACCATCTTGCGAACAAATCACATCAACCCTGTAGGGACAGGCGTCCCTCGACTGTCCGAGGTCGTAATGCCCTTCACTCCGCACAATACGGCTACTCTCTTGTACTCTCTTCTTTCTATTGGTCATCCTGAGCGCAGTCGAACTTTTGGAAGGAGGAGCGGTAGTATAGCGACTCCGCACAAAAGCGAAAAGTGTCAAGACACTTTTCGGGATCTATAAAGCGGTCTTATGTGACCCTTTTGTAGAAAAGTAACTTTACGTTAAACGAGGATAGCAAAGCCGCATTAGAGATCCCTCGCGGCGCAGGCAAGCTGCTTGCTCGCCCTTTTTCACCCTTACGGGTCTGAAAAAGGGTTCGACTCCACGGCGGTTGTTTAAAGGTACGCTATCCCCAACCAATATTTCGCCGTTCCGCTCAGGATGACGGGTTGGGGGGAGGTTGGTGGAGGATAGTAGCCGTAAATTACATTAAATTTGTTCGTGCGGTCCGGACAGTCGGGACGCCCTTCACTCCGCACGATGTGGCTATTATCTGAAGCGACACTCTAATGAGCCTTCCTCCGAGAGGAAGGGGGACCGCTTGCGGTGGAAGGAGCCTGCGTAAACTTCAAATGAGCAATAACTTTATTCTCTTCGCACTCTCCCTCAGTCGCTAACGCGACAGCTCCCTCTCGGAAGGAGCCTTTTTGTATCTCTTTTCCGAACACTCTCGCCGCACGATGCGGTTTAAATTCCCATTTTTAATAAATTGCTTTTTGCCAAAGCAAAAAGCTACCCCAATTCCGCATTCAGCATTTAATAAGTTCTGCATTTTATTAATCTTCTTGACTACGCTCTCTTTTTATGCTATAATTTAGAAGAATATAAATATAAAATATAATAGGAAGAAGGATCTTTATGAGATATTCTAATCTTCACACACATACGCTCTATTCCGACGGTAAAAATACCGCTCGAGAGGTCGTTGCAGCGGCTATCGAAAAAAATATGGTCTCGCTCGGATTTTCCGACCACAGCTTTACAGATTTCGACCTCAGATATTGCATACCGAAAGAAAAGCTCGGAGAATATATCTCTGAGGTACGTGCGCTCAAAAAAGAATACGAGGGGCAGATAGAGATATATCTCGGCTACGAGCAGGACGGCTTTGCCGTCGTAGAGGACAGAAGCGTATTCGACTATATTATCGGCGACACGCATTACGTGCGTACCGATTACGGTCCTCGCGACGTTGACCACAGCCCCGAAAACTTCCTTGATACGCTGAACAATTGCTTTGGCGGTGACGCCTTCGCTTTCGCAAAGGCGTATTACGAGCTTTATGCCGAGCGCATACCTTTGCTGCGCCCCGACATTCTCGGACATTTTGACCTTGTCACAAAGTTCGGATATATCGATGAGGAAGACCCGCGCTACCGCGCTCTTGCTCTTGAGGTACTTGACTTCTGTCTTGAGATCTGTCCCCTTGTCGAAATGAATACGGGAGCGATCTCGCGCGGCTACCGCAAGCAGCCCTACCCCGCGCCCTTTATCCTTGACAGAATCAAAGAAAAGGGAGGAAAGATAATCCTCACCTCCGATTGCCACAACAAAGACTATCTGACCTGTTATTTTGACGAGTGCCTTGATATTTTGCGCTCTCGCTCCTTTGACAGCGTCGTACAGCTCATCTCAAACAAATTCACCGAGGTAGAAATATAATTCGCGCGTGCAGATTTGTTCAAAATGACGAATTTTATTTTAAGAGGATGATTTTGATAAATTACTCTTGAAAAAGCAAAAAAATTGTTGTATCATATATACTGAGGTAGATCGTTGCCTCAAGCATATTTGAAAATTTTTACCACTGTAAAAATCAAAAGAAAGGATCGAAATGGGAATTTTTGAAATACTGACACTTTTATGCGGCTTGGCGCTCTTCCTCTACGGTATGGACGTAATGGGCGATGCCCTCAAAAAAAGTGCGGGCAGAAAGCTTAAAACTATCCTTGGCGATCTGACGTCAAATAAGTTCAAGGGATTCCTGCTCGGACTTGGCGTTACCGCAATAATCCAGTCATCCTCGGCTACGACCGTTATGGTAGTCGGCTTCGTTAACTCAGGCACGATGCTTCTCGGTCAGGCTGTCGGTGTTATTATGGGTGCAAACGTCGGTACTGCGGTCACCGCTTGGATCACGGCGCTTAACGGTATTGAAGGCGGCGCAGATGCTACCGCTATTCTCAAATGGCTCAAGCCTGAGGCGTGGATGCCAATTCTTGCGATCATAGGTATCTGTCTGTTGATGTTCTCAAAAAAGAACAAGCTCAAGGACGTGGGAACTATTCTTCTCGGCTTTGCGGTTCTTATGACGGGAATGGACATTATGTCGGGTGCTGTAAGCGGTCTTAAGAACGACCCCGGCTTCTGCCAGATCCTCACTCTCTTCGAAAATCCCCTTCTCGGTGTTCTTGCAGGTACTATACTGACCGCTGTCGTTCAATCCTCGTCTGCGTCGATCGGTATCCTTCAGGCACTTGCCGTCGGTACGGGAGCTATCTCCTTTGGAGCGGCTATCCCGATAATCCTCGGTCAGAATATCGGTACTTGTATCACAGCTATGCTCTCGGCGCTCGGTGCTAACAAAAACGGTAAGCGCGCAGCGTTTGTACACCTTTACTTCAACATTATCGGCGTTGCCTTCTGGCTGACGATGTATTATCTTGTCGGTTGGATCTTCTCGCTCACGGGCGCGTTCGACCTCTTCGGACTTGCAAACACCACGATGATCGATATGTGGGGCATCGCGATAGTTCACACCGTCTTTAAGATACTCTCGGTTATTACTCTCTTCCCCTTCACAAAGCTTCTCGAAAAGCTCGCCTGCCTCACGGTTCGCGGCTCGGACAAGAAGGGCGACGAGTACACCAATATGCTTGACGAGCGTCTCCTCGACACTCCTACCGTCGCTATCGACAGAAGCCGTGCGGTTGCCGCTCAGATGGCAGTCATATCTATGGATTCCTTCAAAAAGTCTATGCAGATCCTTGACTCCTACGATTCTAAGATCGCAGACGAGATCCGAAAAGAAGAGGACACAGCGGATATCTACGAGGATGAGCTCGGCTCTTATCTTGTAAAGCTTTCCGAACGTAATATGGACGCAGTCGACAGCCACGAGGTCACAAAGCTTCTCCATATGATAGGCGACTTCGAGCGTATCTCCGACCACGCTGTCAATCTCCTTGAATCCGCCGAGGAGCTCAAGGACAAGTCGCTCTCCTTCTCCAAGCAGGCTCAGCACGAGCTCCACGCGCTCACGGGAGCCGTTGAAGAAATACTCACTATCACAAAGGAAGCTTTTGTTGAATCGGATATGAATAAAGCTGCTATGGTTGAGCCTCTTGAGCAGGTAGTTGACTATCTTAAGGACCAGATACGTTTCCACCATACGCTCCGTCTTCAGAAGAGCGAATGTACTATCGAGCACGGCTTCGTGCTTGCCGATATCCTCACTAACCTCGAGCGTGTTTCCGACCACTGCTCCAATATCGCAGGCTGCCTTATCGAAATGTCGCGCCACGACGCGCTCGGAGTTCACGAGTATCTCCACGAGGTCAAGGCGGGTAGCCCCGAATTCACAAAGCTCTATAACGGATTTCTTGAGAAGTATTCTATTGAGGAGTGATAGATAGCTTTATGTAATAATTTTGCCACTTTCTTTCGGAGAAAGGTGGCTTCGGTCAAAAACATAGTCGTCTCGGTCGCGAACGCGTAGCGCGCTTCCGATACTCCTTGTTTTTTTCTATTTCCACCTCGGCTTCATCGTCCACAGGACGCGCCGAGGCGTAAATCAAAGAACTTGCTACAATGGAATTTCTTTTGGAACATCAAGGTTGGTTTATGCGGATTTAATGGCATAAAAAGTAATTTTTCTAAGGAAGAGTTTTGGGACAGCTCATCGCTACCCAAAACTCTTTTTTTATTTTAATTGTATCTTTGTGCGGCTATTATCTTTTGAAACAACCTTCTACAAATCGGTAGGGGAGGGGCTTGCTCCTCCCGATGTTGCGAACAAATTACATAGGTATTTACGGCTACCATCTTTGAAACAAATTCCTACAAACCCGTAGGGGTCGGCGCCTCGACGACCCAAGGTCGCAAACAAATCACATCAGCACGTACGGCTACACACACGCGAACAAATTCTCTCAAACCTGTAGGGACAGGCGTCCTCGACTGTCCGATGTCATAATGATTTTTAAAATGCATAAAGCGTCTATTGTTTAAATAACATCGTAGCCGTTAACCAAATAAAATTTCATTATGCGGCTCGGACAGTCGAGGTAGCGAAGCGGCGCGAGCGCAATGAAGTGCATTGCGAAGCAATGTATGAACGCAGAGCGTGACCGAGCCGCAGCGAGACCGCCTGTCCCTACAATTTCGTAAAATAATAGACGCTTTATACATTTTAAAAGGCTTTGCGACATCGGGTCGTCGAGGCGCCGACCCCTACCGATTTAAGATAGATGCCGCAAAAACATATACGCTCTTTTTTGCACTCTCTCCCTCAGTCACCTTCGGTGACAGCTTCCTTCCGGAAGGAAGCTTTACGTTAGCTTTGCTTTTTGCGTTTGCTATCTTCCAATACCCTAAAACGCAAAACAGCCGTCGGCGTTGCCGACGGCTGTTTTATTTTTATTGAATTACTCTTCGTTTCCGTAGAGAGTAGAAAGCTTCTGGAGTCTTTCGTACTTAGCCTTTGCGTTTTCTTCACCCTGAGCAAAGAGTGCTTCAGCCTTCTCGGGGAAGGACTGTACGAGACGAGCATAACGGGTCTCGGACTTGATGAAGTCTACGTAGTTAGCTGTAGGAGCCTTAGAGTCGATGATGAGCTTGTTGTTCTCAAGAGTGGGGTTGTATCTGAACATCTGCCAGTAACCAGCCTCAACTGCCTTCTTCATCTCGAGCTGGCAGTTCTGCATTCCGCCCTTAACACCGTGCATCTCACAAGGAGCGTAACCGATGATAAGCGAAGGACCGTTGTAAGCCTCAGCCTCGCTGAGAGCCTTGAGGAGCTGGTTCATATCAGCGCCCATTGCAACCTGTGCAACGTATACGTAGCCGTAGGACATAGCGATCTGTGCAAGATCCTTCTTGCCGATTGCCTTACCTGCTGCTGCGAACTGAGCGACCTGACCGATCTGAGAAGCCTTGGAAGCCTGTCCGCCGGTGTTGGAGTAAACCTCGGTATCGAATACCATAACGTTTACGTCCTCACCGGAAGCAAGTACGTGGTCAAGACCGCCAAATCCGATGTCGTATGCCCAACCGTCTCCACCGAAGATCCATATAGACTTCTTGGAGAGGTAATCCTTCTCAGCAAGGATAGCGGGAGCAACGGGGCATCCTGCCTCTGCTGCCTTTTCGAGCTCAACGATGAGAGCCTTGGTTGCTGCTTCGTTTGCCTTACCGTCGTCCTTGGAGTCAAGGTATGCCTTTGCAGCAGCCTTGAACTCGTCGCTTGCCTTGTCGGACTCTGCCATCTCTGCAACCTTGCCGATAAGCTTCTCACGAATGGTCTTCTGACCGAGAGCCATACCGAGACCGTGCTCAGCGTTATCCTCGAAGAGCGAGTTAGCCCATGCGGGACCTCTGCCGGACTCCTTGTTTACAGTGTAAGGAGTTGCGGGAGCGGAGCCACCCCAGATAGAAGAACATCCGGTAGCGTTGGAGATATACATTCTCTCACCGAAGAGCT
>SVSY01000115.1 GCA_015064065.1 Oscillospiraceae bacterium | reverse complement strand
ACCGTTACCGCATACGCGTGCTCAAGATCCTCAAGAAGCGAAAAATCGTATATAACTCTTCGCTCGTCGAATATAACCGTCATCTCGCCGTCAGGTACGTCGATGCTCTCGATCATACCTATATCTCCGTTGAAGATGCCGCAGCCTTCCTTGGCATCGTAATCGCGTTTCCAGGCAATATCGTAATTATTTCGCGTCTGCATAACTCTGTCTCCCTCGCGGAAAACGCGTTCTCTGAACGTATGCTCACGCTTTGCGTTTGTTTTAGGGTTGAGCGCCTGCTGAAGCATCACGTTAAGATTTTCCGTACCCGCCTCACCCTTTCGGGAAGCGCAGATCACCTGCACCCCGTTTTTTGCAATATCGCCGTATGCGCGCGGCAAACGTGTCTTGCAAAGGTCGGTAACGGTCGCGGCAATCTCGCGGTCGCTTGCTCTTCGCAGATAGAAAAAGTCTCTGTCTTTTGCCGAAAGATCGGGCATTTGTCCGTTATTTATCGCGTGCGCGTTCATAACGATAAGACTCTGCTCTGCCTGACGGAAGATCTCGGTCAGGCGTATAGTCGAAAAACGCTTGCTTTCGATAATATCACGCAGTACGTTTCCCGCACCGACCGATGGAAGCTGATCTGAGTCGCCGATTATAACTATTCTCGCTCCCGGTTTTATTGCTTTGAGAAGCGCGCACATAAGCGTGCTGTCTATCATTGACGCTTCGTCGATAATTATTATCTGCTCGTCGAGAAGCTCAAATTCGTTTCTGTTGAATACGGCTTTTCCATCGACGTCGTAGCTCATTTCAAGCAGACGGTGTATCGTTTTAGCCTCCATAGACGTCGCTTCCGACATACGCTTTGCCGCTCTTCCCGTAGGTGCGGCAAGTGCTATATCATAGCCCATACTGTCGAATATATGTATCAGCGCACGCACTACTGTGGTTTTTCCCGTTCCGGGACCGCCCGTGAGCAGAGTAACTCCGTATCTGAGTGCGTCGGATATCGCTTGCTTCTGCAAATATGCGTATTCTATACCCGATTTTGCCTCTTCACGCTCGATAAATCTGTCTACGTCCTGAATATCCACGCTGACACACATTTTATCAAGAAGCACCAACTTTTCGGCTATATATTTCTCCTCGTCATAAGCCTCCGCGAGATATATCATCTGCATCTCGTCGTGCACCACGTACTTAAAGCGCCCCATTCTCACAAGCTCAGATACAGCCGTATCAGCGTTCTCTACCGAAACTCCAAGCAGCTCCGCTCCCGCCGCCGCAAGCTTATCTCGCGGAATGCAAACGTGTCCGTTATTGATAGAATTTTTATAGAGCACGTAGGAAAGTCCACTCATTATGCGGTCAAAATTGTCGTTTTGAAGTCCAAGACTTCCCGCAAGCGCATCGGCTCTTTCAAATCCGATACCGTCAACCTCATTGCAAAGCCTATAAGGGTTCTTTTTAGCGATATCTACCGAAGCACTACCCCATTTTTTGTATATTTTAACGGTCGTTGCTGCGCCAAAATAATCGCGGAAGAACATCATTGCAGAGCGGATACCTGCCTGCTCCTTGAAGCTTTCGGATGCCGCGAGTGCGGTCTTTTCCGAAATACCCTTTATATTGGCAAGCCACTCGGGGTGATTTTCTATAACGTCAAAGGTGTCCTCGCCAAATTCTTCAACTATCTTTACCGCCGTCTTAGGTCCTATTCCCTTTATCGCGCGTGAGGACAGATACCGAAGGATAGATGCAACGTCGGCAGGCATAAGTCTTTCATACTGCTCCACGGAAAACTGTCTTCCATACTTTGCGCTGTGCACCCACTTGCCGTAAACGCTGAGTCTGTCGCCCTCACAAAGCATAGGCATTATTCCGCATACCGTTACGACGTCATCGTCGGTCGAAAGATCGCAGACCGTATATCCGTTATCCTCGTTGCAAAATACTATCTGCTCTACGCTGCCCTCGAGCTTTTCAAGTCCGTAAACGTCTCTGTTGTTTTCGAATGCCATACTATCCTCCTTTCATAGATCTCAAGTATTCAAAAAGCGTAATGCAAACGGCTTTCGCGCGGTCTGCATTACGCTCATTAAGATATCAAATATTAAAGTGCCGCCTTGATCTTCTCGGCGAGGTCTCTTCTCTCCCAAGGAAGATCTATGTCCTCACGTCCTACATGACCGTAAGCCGCCGTCTGACAGTAGATAGGTCTGCGGAGATCAAAATACTTGATTATAGCCGCAGGTCTGAAGTCAAAACACTTGCTTACCGCCTCGGAAATAGCCGCCTCGTCCACCTTACCCGTACCAAAGGTATCTACCATTACAGAAACGGGCTTCGCGACGCCGATAGCGTATGCAAGCTGTACCTCGCACTTATCTGCAAGTCCTGCCGCAACTATGTTCTTAGCTACGTATCTTGCCGCGTAAGATGCCGAGCGGTCGACCTTTGTGGGATCCTTGCCCGAGAAAGCGCCGCCTCCGTGACGCGAGTATCCGCCGTAGGTATCGACGATTATCTTTCTTCCCGTAAGACCCGTGTCGCCCGCAGGACCGCCAACGACAAATCTTCCCGTGGGATTTACGTATATCTTGGTGTTTTCGTCCATAAGCTCCGCGGGAACGATCTGCCTAATAACGCAGTTTATCATATCCTCTCTTATCTGCGCGAGTTCAACATCAGCTGAATGCTGTGTAGAAATAACTACTGTATCAACACGAACAGGCTTGCCGTCGTGATACTCGACCGTAACCTGAGTCTTTCCGTCGGGACGGAGATAGTCAAGCGTTCCGTCCTTTCTTACGTCGGTAAGTCTCTTAGCGAGCTTGTGTGCAAGCGAGATAGGCAGGGGCATAAGCTCCTTCGTTTCGTTGCAGGCATATCCGAACATAAGTCCCTGATCTCCCGCACCGATATCAAGTCCGTCGCCGTCGCCGTTCTTTGCCTCAAGCGACTTGTCAACACCCATTGCGATATCGGGCGACTGCTCGTGAATAGAGCTGAGCACAGCACAGCTATCGCAGTCAAAGCCGTACTTCGCTCTGGTATATCCGATCTCGCGTACGGTCTCTCTTACTATCTTCTGAAAATCTATCGATGCCTTGGTGGTTATCTCGCCCATTACGGTTACAAGACCCGTAGTACAAAAGGTCTCGCAAGCAACACGCGACATAGGATCCTGCTCGAGCAGTGCGTCAAGTATCGCGTCAGAAATTTTATCCGATATTTTATCGGGATGTCCTTCGGTTACAGATTCGGACGTAAAAAGCATTTTCTTCATTTTCTTTCCTTTTCTTTCCTTTCATCAAAAAATCTCCGAGAAGTCCCGGAGATCTTTGTTTTCTCATCTTCCGGAATTAGCACCTTACGTATTTGCAGGTTGCCGTGGTTTCACTGAGCCTGTCTCTCCGCCACTCTTGATAAGATAAATATTTCGCTATCTTTTATATTATATCACAGCATCGCTCTTTTTTCAACACATTTTTCAAAAAAGCTACGCGTTTTTTCATAATTAGTTAAATGCGATCTTTCCGCCAAGCACGAAAAATATCACACAAAGTGCCGCTACCGCGATCGCTCCGCCTATGATCCACACAAGAACAGAGCGCATAAGTCCGCCTTTTTGGTCGTCAGGCTCAGAAAGCTCCGCATCTTTTCTTGCAAATCCGCTCTTTTTGAGCACCTTCGATACAGGTTTATAAAGACACAGCGTAAGCGCCGCGTTGAGTATCGCCTTCACCGCGTTAAACGGAAGCAGAAGCGTGGGTATCATTACTACGATATCCCTCTGCGTTATCCCTGCGTGCGACATATAATAGGGGGTCACAAACAAATTTGCAAGTATCATAACCGCAACCATAGACAGACACGCCGAGCAAAGTGCAACTATCGCACCCGAAAGTGTCTTTTTGAATTTGTATATAACGCTTGCCACTATAACGAACGCACCGCTGCTAAGTATATTCATAATAAGTCCGTAAGGACCTGTACTGCTCGTCGGATATTCGAGCAGTGGAACGAGGATCGACAGCACGGCTGCCGCCGAAGGTCCGAAATACATTCCCGCTATAGTCATAACGACATCCTTGAAGTCAAGGTTCAGGAACAAAACGGGTATATGCACAAAATGCACGGCGTATGCAAGCGCGGCAAATACCGCTATCGCCGTTAATTTTTTGATCTTTTGCGTGGTATCGGTTTTGGTATTCATAAAAAATTCTCCCATGATCAATTTGGGAGAAGATATTACAGCTATTGCATTCAGCTTATCTTCTCTCATCCGGACTTTACCGTCGGTGCAGGAATCACACCTGCTCGGCTCAGAGCTTTCTGAGTTCGCGGACTTTTACCGCCGGTATGGAATTTCACCATTCCCCAAAGATTAAGTTTTTCACAAATCAGCACCGAGAGATGATCCCTCGGTGCTGAAAAAAGGTAAAAATTAGTCGATGATCTCGGAAACGACACCGGAACCAACGGTTCTACCACCCTCACGGATAGCGAAACGGAGACCTGTCTCGATAGCGATAGGAGTGATAAGCTCAACAGTCATATCAACGTTATCGCCGGGACGGCACATCTCAACGTCAGCGGGAAGACCGATAACGCCGGTAACGTCGGTAGTTCTGAAGTAGAACTGAGGTCTGTAACCTGCCAAGAAGGGCTTCTTACGTCCGCCTTCCTTCTCGGTAAGAACGTATACGTGACCTACGAACTTGGTGTGGGGGTGAACGGAACCGGGCTTAGCAAGAACCTGTCCACGCTCGATCTCATCCTTAGCTATACCACGGAGGAGAGCACCGATGTTATCACCTGCTTCTGCCTGAGGAAGAAGCTTGTGGAACATCTCAACACCGGTAACGGTGGTGTTCTTCTTCTCGTCGGTAAGACCAACGATCTCAACAACGTCGCCAACCTTAACGGTACCACGCTCAACTCTACCGGTTGCAACGGTACCACGTCCGGAGATGGAGAATACGTCCTCTACGGGCATAAGGAAGTCGAGGTCTGCCTGACGCTCAGGAGTAGGAATGAAGGAGTCAACCTCATTCATGAGCTCAAGGATAGGAGCATACTCGGGAGCAGAAACGTCGGTATTAGCGGACTCAAGTGCATCACGAGCGGATCCGCGAACGATAGGAGTATCGTCGCCGGGGAAATCGTAGGAAGAGAGAAGATCTCTGATCTCCATCTCAACGAGGTCGAGAAGCTCTTCGTCGTCAACGAGGTCGGTCTTGTTCATGAATACAACGATTGCAGGAACGCCAACCTGACGAGCGAGAAGAACGTGCTCACGAGTCTGCTGAAGAGGTCCGTCAGTACCTGCAACAACGAGGATAGCACCGTCCATCTGAGCTGCACCGGTGATCATGTTCTTAACGTAGTCAGCGTGGCCGGGGCAGTCAACGTGAG
>SVSY01000114.1 GCA_015064065.1 Oscillospiraceae bacterium | reverse complement strand
TATCAAGAGTAGGGGTGTACGCGCCCGACACTATCTCCAACGCAGTTGCGGGCGCGTACACCCCTACTCTTGATATGCTTATGAAAAACTATCCTATGGTAAGCCTTAAGGCGCACGGAACGGCTGTAGGTCTTCCCTCTGACGACGATATGGGTAACTCCGAGGTCGGTCACAACGCTCTCGGTGCAGGTCAGGTGTTCGCACAGGGCGCAAAGCTCGTTTCCAACTCTATTGAGAGCGGAAAGATGTTCACGTCTGACACATGGCAGACAGTTGTCGGCAACGTAAAGGCATCGAACGGCACTCTTCATTTCCTTGGGCTCTTCTCCGACGGAAACGTTCACTCTCACATCGATCACCTCAAGGCTATGATCGTAAGAGCTAAGGAAGAGGGCATCAACACGGTTCGCGTCCACATTCTTATCGACGGTCGTGACGTTGGCGAGACGAGTGCTCTTGATTATATACTTCCCTTCGAGGCATTCCTCGCTGATCTCCGTTCCGCTGACTTTGATATCAAGATCGCGTCGGGCGGTGGAAGAATGAAGATCACTATGGACAGATACGAGGCTGATTGGTCTATGGTCGAGTGCGGCTGGCAGACTCACGTTCTCGGCGAGGGCAGACAGTTTGCTTCTGCCGCTGAGGCTGTTGAGACCTACCGCAACGAACTCGGTGTTATCGACCAGGATCTTCCTCCCTTCGTTATCGCTGAGAACGGCACTCCCGTTGGAACTGTCAACGACGGCGACAGCGTAATTTTCTACAATTTCCGCGGCGACCGTTCTATCGAGATCTCCAAGGCATTCGACGCTCCTGCAGGCGAGTTTGACAAGTTCGACCGCGTAAGAGTTCCGAACGTAGTTTACGCAGGTATGCTCGAATACGACGGCGACCTTCATATTCCTTCAAGATATCTCGTATCTCCCCCCGAGATCACCAATACTATGGGCGAGTACCTTGCTCTCACCGGCGTAAAGCAGCTCGCTATCTCCGAAACTCAGAAGTACGGTCACGTAACTTACTTCTGGAACGGAAACCGTTCGGGCAAGTTCTCTGAGGAGCTTGAGACCTATGTTGAGATCCCATCTGACGTAGTTCCCTTTGAACAGAGACCCTGGATGAAGTGTGCTGAGATCACCGACAAGCTTATCGAATGTCTCGAGTCGGGCGAATACAAGTATCTCCGCGTAAACTTCCCCAACGGCGATATGGTAGGACACACAGGTTCTCTTCTCGCTACAAGATGCTCTATGGAAGCACTTGATCTCCAGCTTGCGCGCATACTCAAGGTGCTTGATAAGGTAGGCGGTATTGCACTTATCACCGCTGACCACGGAAACGCAGACGAGATGTACGAGATGGACAAGAAGAGCGGTATGCCCAAGGCTGATAAGAACGGCAACTACAAGGCAAAGACCAGCCACACTCTCAATCCCGTTCCCTGCATCATCTACGACAACGTAACGAACGGCGCGTACACCGTTAAGGCAGACGAGGGCAAGTTCGGACTTTCCAACGTAGCGGCTACTATGGTAAACCTTCTCGGTTACGAAGCACCTGCTATGTGGGACGAAAGCATTATCGACGTAAAATGATAATTATAGATAAAAAGCGGGAGATTTCTCCCGTTTTTTATTTTATTACTTTAATTCTATTGCAATTATTTTGATTATGTGCTATAATGTTGTTAATAAATATAAAATAAGGAGAAATAAAAACATGAGCACTCTTCACGTTTTAGATCACCCTCTTATCGTTCACAAGCTCTCCCTTATGAGAAACAAGAAAACCGGTTCTAAAGAGTTCCGTGAGCTTCTCAACGAGATCGCTATGCTTATGGGCTACGAGCTCACTCGCGATCTTCCGCTCGAGGACATAGAAATAGAAACTCCCGTGGCAAAAATGACCGCAAAAAAGATCTCCGGCAAAAAACTTGCTATCGTTCCTATCCTCCGCGCAGGTCTTGGCATGGTAGACGGTCTTCAGAAGCTCGTTCCCGTCGCAAAGGTAGGTCATATCGGTCTTTACCGCGATCCCGAAACGCATACTCCCGTAGAATATTACTGCAAGCTCCCGCTTGACGTAGAAAAGCGAACCGTAATTCTTGTTGACCCAATGCTTGCAACGGGCGGTTCAGCGTGCGATGCGCTCACCATGCTTAAAAATAAAGGTTGCCATGACATTCGCTTTATGTGTCTCGTTGCAGCTCCCGAGGGAGTTAAAGCCGTTCAGGAAGCGCATCCCGATATAGATATCTATACCGCTGCTCTTGACGAAAAGCTTAACGAGCACGCATATATCGTTCCCGGTCTTGGAGACGCAGGCGACAGAATTTTCGGAACTATCTAAACAACTCTATAAACAAAAAATCACTTATGGCAACATAAGTGATTTTTTTATATCTAAATTTTATTTAAAACTCATCGGAAGTATCGTAAATACTCTTTCCTTCGTTATCAGGTTCAAAATCTTCTTTCCCTGCACCGCAAAGAGGACATATCCAATCTTCAGGAAGATCTTCAAAGTCGGTTCCGGGTTCGATGCCATTGTCTACGTCACCCTTACGAGACTTATAGACGTATCCGCAAAGCTCACAAATGTAATTCATAAATTCCTCCTAAATTTAATTTTAAAATATAGCATATATATAATAATACTCAGGTTCGATATTGTCAAGAGAAAAAAAGAAAATTTTTTATAGTCAAATCATTTTTGTACAATCCATATATATTGAATTTTAATTTTTGTGCACTCTGTATATTTTGACATTGAACTTCCTTTTCGTTCTACCCGAATATATTTATCATATAATTTTATAGCAATATTTTCGAGGTAATTATGGACAGATTAAAGAAGTTTTTTGTAAACGGGATGCTCCTGACGGTAGTAGCCTTGGCGACCAGATACGTATCAGTCAGCTTTAACGTATATCTATCAAATCGCATTGGAGCAGTAGCTATGGGTGTCTTCACCCTGATATCGAGCGTGTACGGATTTGCGCTTACCCTTGCTACCTCGGGAGTAAGTCTTGCTACTACGAAATTGGTATCAGAAGCTATAGGACGGCAGAAAATCGAAAATTCAGGCATTTCGGGAACGACCTCGTCTATAATGAAAAAGAGCATTATTCTATCGCTCTCAATAAGTATTTTGATCTCTTGTTTGCTCTTTTTGTCGGCAGAGTTTGTCGGAAGGGATCTATTGAAGGATATACGCACCGTTCCTTGTCTGAAGATACTCGCATTCTCTTTAGTGCCTATTGCAATATCTTCGTCGCTCAGCGGATATTTCACTGCCATCAGAAAGGTATACAAAAATGCCGCGGTTCAGATATTAGGGCAAGCATCAAGAATATATCTATCGGTATATCTTCTCTCACGTGCACTCGCAAATGATGTCAAAAGTGCTTGCGTAGCGATAGTAAGTGCAACCGTTATCAGCGAGCTTATCTGCTTTGTCTTTCACTTCGTCAGCTTTATAAAAGAACAAAAAAGGGCAAAATGCGACAGCACCCGCAAAGGCCCTAAGGATATCAACATATCCAAAAAACTTATAAGAATAACTCTTCCCGTGGCTCTCAGTGCATACGTTCGCTCTGCATTGATCACCGTAGAACACCTTTTGATACCGTGGGGGTTAGAGCGAAGCGGTGTGGGAAAAAACGCATCGTTAGCGGCATATGGCACTATCCACAGCATAATATTTCCTCTTGTGCTCTTCCCCTCGGCGATATCCTCCTCATTTGCAGGACTCCTCGTGCCCGAGGTATCAGAGTCTACTGCGGCGCTCGATTCTTCACGTGTAGACCGAATAGTCGAACGCGTACTCAAAACAGTTCTGATATATTCAATTGGCACTGCCGGAATAATGACCTGCCTTTCGGGCGAATTTGCCGCAGTTATGATACCGAGATCGGACGCCGCCACGCTTATCGTTATGATAGCTCCGCTGATACCCGTTATGTATCTCGATACGTCTGTCGACTCTATTCTCAAGGGGCTCGGCTATCAATTCTACGGAATGGTAATAAACGTTATAGACGCCTTTCTTTCGGTCATATTAGTCTGGCTTCTCCTCCCCCGTTTTGGTGTAATGGGTTACATCATTACAGTATACTTCACCGAACTTCTCAATGCTACTTTGAGTATCACGAAACTTTTGTGTGTGACCCATCCGAAGATAAAGCTTGGCGATTGGATAATAAAGCCGCTTTTTTCCGCCATTCTCGCCTGCTCCGCTCTACGATATACTCTTGCCCTTTTTGGTAGCTTTGCGCAGAATAAATCCGAGCTGTTTTTTCACGTTTTTCTTCTTGCAATATTATATTTCTGCTTATTGATAGCCTTCAAAGCTATATCTGCAAAAAAAATAAAAGCGTCGATACTTGGATTTATACGCGCATAAAAAACGCCTCTGCCGTCGTTTGACAGCAGAGGCGATTTATTTAATATAAATTCAAATTACATCGTAACAAGGAAGAATCTGAGCGTAAAGAGCACTGCGATAACAGTTACGACTATATCCTTCTTTGTGTACTTGCCTGTTGCAAGAGTGATGAGGGTGTATGCAATAGCACCGATCGCGATACCGTTGGAGATGGAGTAGGTCAAGGGCATCATAATGAGTGCGAGGAATGCAGGAACTGCAGACGCAATATCCGTCATATCTACCTTGGAGAAGTTCTTAAGCATAAGAACGCCAACGTAAATAAGTGCGGGAGCTGTTGCACACGCGGGAACGATAGCTGCTACAGGGGTGAGGAACAAGCATACTGCGAAGCATGCTGCAGTGATGAGAGAAGCAAGACCGGTTCTACCGCCTGCTGCTACGCCTGCTGCGGACTCAACGAACGTGGTACAAGTAGAAGTACCGAGAACTGCACCGGTAAGAGTTGCAGTAGAGTCGGAAAGCATAGACTTGTCGATGTCTACGGGGTCACCGTTCTCATCAAGCATATCTGCCTGAGAAGCGGTTCCGTAAAGAGTTCCGATAGTATCGAACATATCAACAAGGCAGAATGTGATAACGAGAACCACAGCGTTGATGATGTTGGAAATTCCACCGGAGAATATGCCAAAGCCCTTGAATGCGCCGAGGAAGCCGTACTTACCGAAGTCAGCGAAGGACTGTCCTATCATACCAAGGTCAAAGGAAGGAAGTGTCCATGTAGTAAGGTAGTAAAGAACGGTAACAGCACCGATAGTGATAATTACCGAGCCCTTTACCTTCTTCTTATCGAGAACTGCAATGCCCAAGAAGCCCAAAAGCGCAAGAACGACGGGAGCGATAGCCTTCCAAGCGTCAAAGAACTCCTGACCCTTTATTGCGCCATGGAAATCAAAGAACTGAACGAATGTGTACTGATTAGCCTGAATGATTCCAACATTCTTAAAGCCGATGAATGCTATAAAGAGACCGATACC
>SVSY01000113.1 GCA_015064065.1 Oscillospiraceae bacterium | reverse complement strand
CGAGAACAGCGACCATCTTCAGATCTGTCAGGTAGATATCGGCGGCAAAGTCGAGCAGATAGTTACAGGCGCTCAGAATATCTTTGAGGGCGCTATCGTTCCCGCGGCTATTCCCGTTGCAAAGCTCCCCGGCGATATAGTTATCAAACCCGGTAAGCTTCGCGGCGTTGAGTCCAACGGTATGCTCTGCTCTATGGGCGAGCTCGGTCTTGACGAGCACGATATGCCCGGCAAAGAAGCAGACGGCATCCTTATACTTGACGAAAGCTATGCAGACAAGCTTGGTATGGATATCAAGGAAGCACTTATGATGAACGACACCGTCGTTGAGTTTGAGATCACCTCGAACCGCCCCGACTGTCTCTCTGTTATCGGTCTTGCACGCGAGACCGCAGTTTCCTTTGACAAGCCCTTCTCGGTACACACTCCCGAGGTAAAGTGCGCTAACGACGGCGACAAGATAGGAAATTACCTTTCCGTATCTATCTCTGCACCCGACCTTTGCTCCAGATATATGGCAAGAGTGGTAAAGAACGTAAAGATCGCGCCTTCTCCCCTCTGGCTCCGTATGCGTCTGCGCGCAAGCGGTGTACGTCCTATAAACAACATCGTTGATATTACAAACTACGTAATGCTTGAATACGGTCAGCCTATGCACGCATTCGATTATTCCTGCCTTACGGGTTCTGCTATCGACGTTCGCAGAGCACGCGACGGCGAGTGCTTCAAGTCCCTTGACGATCAAGACCATACGCTCGACTCCTCTATGCTCGTTATCGCTGACAGCGAGCGCGCAGTTGCTCTTGCGGGAGTTATGGGTGGTGCTAACAGCGAAATAAAGGACGATACCGCAACCGTAGTATTTGAGTCTGCTTGCTTCCTTGGCACATCGGTAAGAGTTACCGCTAAGAAAAACGGTATGAGGACCGAAAGCTCTGCAAGATTTGAAAAGGGTCTTGACCCCGAGAATTGCTTTGGCGGACTCGAGAGAGCTTGTGAGCTCGTCGAGCTTCTTGGCGCAGGAGAGGTCGTAAATGAGATCATAGACGTATATCCCACCAAGGCTGAACCTACTGTTCTTGAGCTTGATACCGACGTTATCAACAAATTCCTCGGCATAAACGTATCCCGCGAGGAAATGACCAGAATACTCACTACGCTTGAATTTAAGGTTGACGGCAACAAGATAACTCCTCCAACCTTCCGTGCAGACATCGGATGTATGAATGACGTTGCCGAGGAGATCGCAAGAATTTACGGCTACAATAAGATAGAATCCAGTCTTATTAAGGGCGAAACCACTCAGGGTGGATATACTCCGAAGCAAAAGTTTGAGATCGAGCTTGAGAGAGCTATGTGCGGAATGGGTATCGATCAGATACAGACCTTCTCTTTCATCAGCCCCAAGTACTACGACAAGATCCGTCTTCCCGAGGGCAGCGAGCTTCGCAAGTCGGTGGTCATCTCCAATCCTCTCGGCGAGGACACGAGCGTGATGAGAACCGTGGCACTTCCCTCCATCATGGAAGTAATTGCACGTAACTACAATTTCAATAACGAAAACGTAAGACTTTTCGAGATAGCAACGGTATATATTCCCACAGGCGAGACCACTCTCCCCAACGAGAACAAAGTCCTCTGCGCCGCTATGTACGGCAATTGCGATTTCTACTCTATGAAGGGCGTTTGCGAGAACGTTCTCAAGCTTGCAGATATAAAAAATGCAACTATCCGTTCTGCTGACAACAATCCTTCTTATCACCCCGGAAGATATGCTGAAATAGTAGTTGACGACAACGTTATCGGCGTTCTCGGTCAGATACATCCTCTCACTGCAAAGAATTACGGCGTAGATACTCCCGTATATGCTTGCGAGATGGATTTTGACGCTATCTTCTCTATGATGAACGAAACAAAGCTCTACACTCCTCTGCCCAAGTTCCCCGCTACTACGCGTGACTTCTCCTTCGTTTGCGATGAAGCGATCGAAGTTGGAACACTCAAGGCTGAGATGGCAAAAGCAGGAGGAAAGCTCGTTGAGGATATCGAGCTCTTTGATATCTACCGCGGACCTCAGGTCGGCGAGAACAAGAAGTCGGTGTCTCTGCGCGTAACTCTCCGTGCCGCTGACAGAACTCTCACCGTTGAAGAAGCCGAGAAGGTATCTGCAAAGATACTCAAGGGCATCGAGCACAACCTCGGAATTACCCTTCGCGCTTAAGGCAGGTCGGCTATGGAAAAGGAAAAACTTGACCGCATAAACGAGTTGGCTAAAAAGAAAAAGGAAGGCACGCTTACTGAAGAAGAAGCCATTGAGCGCAAGGCTCTTCACGATGAATATATCCGTGAATTCCGTCTTTCCTTCGGAGCTATGCTTGATAACACGGTTATCGAGTATCCCGACGGCTCAAGAAAGTCATTAAAAAAAGATAACAACGAAAATAAATAAAAAAATGCTCTCGGCAAGGGGCTGTACTCTAAAGGACAGTTTTAAGTTCAATAGAATATAGTACCTACCGACAGAAAGAGGACAGAGAATGTTTTTACTTCTCTGTCCTCTTTTCTTGACAAGCACTGCATTTGTAGACACAAATGCAAATGTAGTGAAGTTTTCGCTTACGCGAAAGTGAAGTTGCTTTGCAGTGAAGTTCGTGCTATCGCACGAGTGAAGTTAAGTTTGCCCACTTTGCCGAAGGCGAAACTTCACTATCCGCAGGATAACTTCACTTACGAAGTAAACTTCACTTGCCCCATGGCAAACTTAGTTGCGTAGTGTCCTTAAGGACACTACGCTAATGCCGAGAGCATTTTTTATTCAATAGTAAATATCCTGCTTGACGGCAAAACGTAAAGCAATTTGCTTTGAACTTCGTTTTCTTTACAAGCGAAAAATACGTTTCTTCCCTTCGCTTTAAAGCACAGACGAACAAGCGAGTCAAGCTCATCGCCATCTGTCTGTTCCACAAAGAAAATCAGTTTTGAAAACAAATCTCTGCTCTCAAGCAACTTTAAAATCTTCTCGGCGACAGAGCTCGAAGCCTTAACGCAAAGTTCGATCTCTCTCCTCATAAGTATCCTGCAAGCACTCCAACAAAGCAGAGCCGATATTTCGCTCCGCTCACATTTCTCACCGTTCAGAAGCTTTTTATATGTGCAGCACGAGTGATATGGATCGGGACGGCAATAATCAGATCCAGTAAGATCAAGCCATAGCGAATTCGTTTGCGTGTCATTTGCAACGTTGTCAAACAGCTCTTCACTATCTTCGTATTTCGAGTTGCGCAAAAGATCAAAAACGTCTGCAAACTCGTCAATTTTTTTGACGGCAATAGGCGCATCCGCAGTCGCAACGTTATACGTCAAGTTTACATCCTCAACTCCGTTAAGAGCTCTCCATACAGCTTTTTGAGCCTCTCTGCTTGAAAAATTACCAAACTCCGCCGGTCTATCAAGCTCGTCGGACATACATCTGGAAAGCTCTTGGTAAATAAGGTTTCTTTTCAAATATCGCGCGTTATCGCAAAGCAAGCAGAAGCGTTCAAAAACCGACAGTTGATTTCCGTCTGTCAGTTTTGGGAACAGAAGGAGAGCTATGATATCAAGACATTCTTTGCTATCCAAAAGTTCTATGCTCTTCATCAATAGCCCCCTTTTTGTTTTAGTTATCCTTCTCCCAATGGAATATCTGCATCTTTCCGTCGAAAACGCGCTTGATAAAATCAAGCTCGTCAACTATCGGCTCTTGTGACTCCATACCCGCAAAGCGTTTTTGCGCTCCGCCTACGTGATTGTCAGTTCCCGCAAAGTACAAAAGCTTATAGTTATCCGCGTACTGACGTGCAAGCTCGTTTTCAAAGTCCGTGCGGTTTGCGTTGATTATCTCCACGCCATGAATACATCTTGGGAAAAGCTGAATATGGCTGATATGTCCCGACTCCCTGAAAGGATGCGCCTGTATAACCAACGCACCGTTTTCCATATACATCAAAAGCTGTTGTTTCTTTGTAAGAGTCTCTATTTCGGGATGAGCCAAGAACCACTCCTTGTCAAGACCGTACACGAGAAAATCTATTCCCATATACGACACCTCAACGCCGTAAAAGACCTTTATACCTATCTCGTCCTCAAGCTTTTTCGCTTCTTCATAGTCCGAAAAATAAAAGTTTATACGCTCTTCATAGGGACGCGAACGCTCGATATTTATATTTCCGTCGATAAAATGGTTAGTTATAAATATTCCGTCGTATCCCGCTTCTTTATAAAATTCCACGACCTCGCGCGGACTTACTCTTGCACATTTGCTTACGGGAAAGGTATGCGAGTGCGTTTCATATCTGTACATTTTTCTACCTTCTTTGATCATCTTGGATTATTTTATCTTTTTGAGAACTACGGTCGCATAGGGTGCGAGAACGCCGCCGTCAAATCTTCCCGTGAGCACTTCGTATTCAAACGGAAGAGTTATCTGCTTCTCCGCATTATTGAAATTTAGAACGAATACGTAGGTCGTATCTTCGGAATAACGGAAGGTAACGCTTACGTTTTCGGGAGACTCGACCTGCTTGTCTGCACTGATGACCTTACCGAGAATCTTTTCATAAAGTGCTTTATATCCGTCAAGGTCGAAATCGGTAGCTATGTAGTACGCCTTTCCTTTGCCGTAATTATTTACCGTAACGGCAGGCATTCCCGCGTAAAATTCCTTTTCAAAAGTGCCGAGCACCTCTGCTCCCTCGTTGTATGCAAGCTCGCAGTAGCGTGTCGAGCGATAGTTCTTTCCGAACATATTTACCGAGTTGCTCTCGCCGTCGTAAAGCGAGTCGGTCTCCTCGGCTTTAAGTCCGAGAAGCTTTCTGAAAGGATAGCACTCCTTGTCAAAGAATGCAAGTCCAAACTCGTCGACCTGACCCGAGCAGAAGGTAATGAAAAGATTTCCGCCGTTTTCCACGTACTTCTCAAACTTCTCACGAAGTCCGCTCTTGACCATAAAGAGCATGGGAACTATGATAGCCTTATACGCCGAGAAATCCTCGTCCCAGAATATGAAATCACAGCCGTAATTGAGATCCCAAAGAGCGTGATAGTTCTTCTTGAGTATCTCAAAATAGCCCTTGATATATTCCATATTACGATATGCGTTCGCAATATCCAAGCTCCACATATTATCGTAATCGTGCAGTATCGCGACCTCGTTTTTAGTAAGAGATCCGGTCACCTCGGCGATATCCTTAAGAGCATTGCCGACCTCGCAAACGTCTCTGAAAACCCTTGTGTCCTCGGTGTTATCGTGTCCGACGACTGCTCCGTGGAACTGCTCAGACTGTCCGCGGCTCTTTCTCCACTGGAAATACTGTACGGTATCACTTCCGTGAGCCACAGCCTGCAACGACGAAAGAAGATGCATATGAGGACGGCGAAGCTTGCATATCT
>SVSY01000112.1 GCA_015064065.1 Oscillospiraceae bacterium | reverse complement strand
GGTAATACTAACCTCTTATGGTAGGGCGGCGCTGCGCTGCCGCCGGGGAGAAATTTTCTTTTAGGGAAAATTTTTCTCTCCCCGTCAGCGTGCAGACACCGCGTGCCTTAGTGGCTGGTCTTACGCTAAGCTGATTCCTGTTGCCCTTGCGCTGATCTGGATGTTTCCTCTCATCTCATACGCAAGCACCTCAAGATTCTCAAACTCAACCTCGACAAAGCCCTCGGGCTTGTCCATCAGCTGCTCGCCGTCGATTTTCACGCTGATCTTCTCAAGATTATGCTTGGGAAGCGCAACGACGTAGCGATAGCCGCCGATGTTGTTGGTTTTTGCCCCGTCCTTATACTCGTAGCTGGGAATGATCTCCACAAGGAGCATCTTCTCGCCAAGAGACGCGGGATCGATTCTAAGATCTCTGATGTTCAACATACCTTGTACCTCCTTTCCTCAGTATTTGTTCGGTATGGGTGCGCACCTCTAACCTGACACCATTATAGCAAATGGTGGTCTTATAAACTATTCTAAAATCGAATAGGTAATAAGTGAATTTGGTGATAAAATATAGGGTTATCATATATCCGAGGGCAACCTCGGAAGCTTTCTTTTTCGCAAGTATTCATCGGCTTCCACAAGGAAATTATCCACCTTGTCGTAAACCGGTTCTTTTTTAGAATACAGCTCTATCAGCTCGTAATAGGCGTGATAGCAAGGGGAAGCGGGCGAGATTGCACGGCTCGCTCTTGCCAACAGATCCACGCTTTCCTTTACGTTTAATTGCAATGCAAGGCATATACAGACTAAAATATCCACTTCGATATTATTGATCCTGCTGTTAAAGATCTTATTGATCTGCGGTTGCGGAATCCGTGAGCAAACGGCAAGCCTGCTCTGACTCCAATTTTTTCTTTTCAGATAGTAATTCAAATATTCCTCAAAGGATGCTACGTCAGAGGGGCGTTTGAGAGGGACTTTTCGAAAGTCCATTATCAATTACCCAAATCGATATGAAGGAATATTGAAATCTCATTGTTTATCGCCGTCGGAGGTGAAATATGTTTGACAATAACAAATGGGTATGACAAAGAACGAGAGATAGGGTGTTTTTGGCATACGCATCACCTCCTTTCAAATACGTGCGGAAATTTTACGAATAGCAAAACCTCCGACGGCAAAATAAGGATATAAAAAGAGCACACCTTGAAAAAAGTGTACTCTTACTTTTGCGGCGGTGCCGCTATGAAATTCATTGTGACAAATGGCGCTTTGAAGCGTTTTCGGGCATAACTATCCCGTAAAATCCTTACACAAGCGTTTTGCGCAAAAAAATACGCTCCGCAAACCATTCTACACTCAGACAAACTGTTCTTGCTCGGTGGCAAGCCTGAAACTTTCTTTGTCGGGAGGAAACACTACTCCCGTAATTTAAATCCATTCTACAACCGTTTCTATGACGGTCTACTACGTACAAAATTAACAACGTATGCAATGTGGCAAAGCCACGGGTGTCCTCGCGGACGGTGCACAAAAATCAATTCAGGGGGTCTCGCCCTCTGCATTTACAGTATACCACATAGGGTGTATTTTGTCAAGTTTCTATGCCGATATCGCATAGTTCTCCCCCGTGAGAACGGTCATAAGCGCATGCCTTTGGCATACGGGGTTATTCTTGCAATGCAAGCCGGAAGAGGGGGCGCAACTATCCTCCGAATTATAAGGCGCGTGCGGAAATAAACTGTTCGTGAAAACACGCAAACTAACGATACAGAGATCGCTGTATAAAAACCGGTTGCCGCCACAAGCGGTGGAATGATTTCTCGTTCCGTACTCATTATACCATACCCATTTTAACGAGTCAAGAGATCCCAACCATCTTGGCGGAGTTTTGGCACAAAGTTGGCAGAAAACAAAAATCCGAGCTACCGTTTACAGTAACTCGGATATGTGTTCGATTATCTTTTTATACAGATGTATAATCCGAACACCTGACCAATAATGATCGGGTTCGGATTATAATCTGTTGGCGGAGAAGGAGAGATTTGAACTCTCGCGCCGGTTAATCCCGACCTACACCCTTAGCAGGGGCGCCTCTTCGGCCAACTTGAGTACTTCTCCATAACTCAAATCGGGGCTTTCGCCCTTGCGGATCGCCGTTTTTCAAATCCGCTTTACTATTATACCCTATTTCCTCCCATTTGTCAATATCTTTTTCAACTTTTATCTAAATTTTATTTTATTCTTTTTCTATGGCTCGACGTTTTTATAAAACGAACAGCCTCCCCGTGTGAGAAGGCTGTTCCCTGCTTTTAATTATTCCTTTTTATCATCGCTCTCGGCAGACGTTTCCTTGCCGAGCTTGCTCTTTTCGATCTTGGTAAGGACTGCATTTGTCACGATACCGAGAATGAGAGCGGTCGCGATAGCGGTGATCTGTATGGTCTTAGCAACAACGCCGTTATCTGCTATGGCGTAGGGGATCTGAACAGTGAGACCGCCGATACCTGCGATAAGTATAGCGGAAACAACGAAGAGGTTCTTGTTCTCATTAAGGTCAAGGTCCTTGAACATCTTAAGACCCGAAACCGCGATAAATCCGTAAAGAGTCAGGCAAACGCCACCCATTACGCAGTTCGGTATGGTCTGAAGAAGTGTCATTATCGGGCTGATAAAGGAAAGCACGAGGCACATTATAGCCGTAGTCGTGATAGTTGCAACAGATGCGTTACGAGTGATAGCCACACAGCCTACAGACTCGCCGTATGTAGTGTTGGGGCATATACCGAAAGCAGTTCCCGCGATAGATCCGACACCGTCGCCGAGAAGAGTGCGCTTGAGACCGGGATCTTCGATAAGGTCACGCTCAATGATAGTGGAAAGGTTCTTATGGTCAGCGATATGCTCTGCAAAAACAACGAGAGCAACGGGCAAGAACGCGATAACGACCTCTGCGATACCGCCAAGATCTATGACCTTTGCGTTTGCGTTAGCCGCAAGAACTTCGGGAGCGACGTCACCGCTGATAAGCTCCTTGATCGACTCAACAAGAGCAAAATCGGGGAAGCTGAATATAGCCGCGATACCGCGGAAGTTACCCTCAGCGTCAACGAAATTGTCAACGAAAGGCTTCCAGTTGATTATCTTAAGGTAGTCGATACCTGCGAGATCTCCGACTACGGTAAGGAGCGAAGCAACGATATAGCCTGCCGCGATACCGAGAATAAACGGAATGAGTCGGGGCATCGTGTAACGCTTCTGAGTCGAGCAGATAACAACTGTGAAGAAGGTCACAAGACCGCAGAAGAGAGCCGCGAGGTTGTAGCCTGCGTTAGGCTGAGGCGAGCTTGCCTTTACGATATCACCCATAGCCGCGCCTGCGAGTGAGAGACCGATAAGCGTAACGGTCGGGCCAATGATAACGGGGGGCATAAGCTTTGCGACCCATCCTGTGCCGACGAAGTGAATGATTATCGCGAGAACTACGTAAACGAGACCTGCAACGATAGAGCCGAGCAGGATACCGCAGTAGCCGTATGCGAGAGCAACGCCGAGTGAGCTGAGGAATGCGAACGAGCTTCCGAGGAAAACGGGGCTCTTGAAGCGAGTGAAAAGCTGATAGACAAGAGTTCCAACGCCCGCACCGAAGATAGCTGCGGGGATCTGCGTGGGCAGACCGATGATGGTGGGTACGGCGATAGTCGCCGCGAGGATCGCAAGTAGCTGCTGGAGCGCAAAGATGAGCATATTGCTAAACTTTGGCTTGTCGTGGATGTCATAGATCAAATTCTTGGACATAAAAACCCCTCCGTATTTTTTCTTTCCGCACTTTTTTCGCACGGATATATTAACTAAATTATAGCACATAATTCGACCAAAGTCAACCGAATAAGTGCTAATTTATTATTTATCAAGCATAAGTCTTACTATCTCTCTGTCGGTCTCGCGCATTCCTATCTTACCGATGTATCCGACACAGCTGATAGTCTCCTCAGCCTCTTCCTTGAGTATTCCCGTAAAGGCATCGTAGCCCTTATCCTGCATCGCGAGAAAATGCGCCATCATAGCCGCATCGATGCTCGAGGCTATCTTTGCCGCGCAAGAGATCTTCGCACCGTCGCAGATTATACCGGGGATATTGGCAAGCGTGTTGTCGATAGTGACCTTTATCTGCTTGACGCTTCCGCCGACCATGTAGGTTATAGCCGCGCAAGCCGCGCAGGACGCAGAGACCGCGCCGCAGAACGCAGAGAGCTTGCCGATGTGGTCCTTCTGGTGTATGGTCAGGAGTGCCGAGAAAGCAAGCGCGCGGTAGAGCCGCTCCTGCGGAATATCCTTTTCTCTTGCGTAAACTATTACGGGCACAGAGGATGCAATTCCTTGATTTCCGCTTCCCGAATTTATAATTACGGGCATATCGCAGCCGCCCATTCTCGCCTCACTTGCCGCCGCCGCGTAGGCCTTCATACGAGTAACTACTCCGTCTGCGTAAGACGAGCGTATCATTCTGCCGATACCGAGTCCCCAATCGCCCGAGATACCCTCGTACGCGATATCCATATTGTAGCGTATCTGCCTCTCAAACAGCTTCTTTATCTTGGATATCTCGACAGTGTCGGCAAATTCCTTTATGCTCTCAAGTGTGAGAAACGAGCGGTCAGCCTCACCCGAGGTGCTCTCCGAGTCCTTTGAAAAGAGCGTCTCGCCGTTCTTGGTAATGCAGGTCACGTTCATATGCGACTCGCGCACCTCGATAGAGACGTCGTTCTCTGAGTCAGAAAGCTCAAGTATAAAATGAAGCGGAATATCCGAGCTGAGATACTCGACCGTGCAAGCACCGCTTGAGAGGAATTTTTGAGTATCGCGACGGTCCTGTGCGCTCACCGCCTCAAGCACCTCCATACCGAGAGCAGCCTTTCCGCCGAACGCACCGAGAGCCACGGCGGCTTCAATGCCTATCATTCCGTCAGAGTTGGGGATAGCCACGCAACGCACGTTCTTGATGATATTTCCGCTGCAGCGTGCAATTATCTTCGTGGGAGAGGAAAAGAGCAGCTCGCGCGCCTTAGCCGCGGCATACGCGAGAGCGATCGGCTCGGTACAGCCCATCGCGGGTATAAGCTCCTCGTTGAGTATCGAAATAAATAACGCTTCGTTTTCCATATAAGAGTCCTCCGCTTTTTATTACCTTTATTATACTACTAAAGTCGAAAAAGGTCAAGAGTATTTTCACTTTCGGCAGTAGCCGTACGTGCCGCTTTTCCTTAGCCTTCCCTAGCAGGGAAGGTGGCGGCGTATGCCGACGGATGAGTAGAAACTCAACGCAAACTAACTTTTTCTCCTCATCCACCGCAAGCGGTCCCCCTTCCCCGCTGGGGAAGGCTAAAGGGAATTGACGCTTTTGGTAATAGCCGCGCGTGCCGATGTGGGTTGTTTGTGACATCGGGAGCACCAAGGCGC
>SVSY01000111.1 GCA_015064065.1 Oscillospiraceae bacterium | reverse complement strand
AACGCAGTTCGTGCGGGAAGATATATCTGCAGCTTTGCCGCGTCACCCGGCATAATATTCGCCGTGTAGACGTAGTCTTGGGAGATCCTATCCCAGCCGCCAAATCGTTTTTCGTCGGTCGACATTACGACCTTATAGCGACCGCGCGCGCCGACCGTCAGCCAATAATTTTCGTAGCTGTTCGTCGGGTGGAAATTGAACGCGAAAATATATCCTCCGCGCTCGTAGACGAGCACCTGCTTTTGCTGATCGATGAAAAGTCCGTGCGGCGAGGTCGACAAAAATCTTCCGCTTTGGATAAATTCGATCATCTGCTTATCAAATTCCTGCAGATATTCGTATTTGAGATTGGGGTCATCGGCGAGATGCCACTGTCTGCGACAGTAGAAATGACTCCAGCCGTTGCCCTCGCGCGGAAAATCTATCCACTCGGGGTGTCCAAACTCGTTGCCCATAAAATTGAGGTAGCCTTCCCCGCCGACAGTCATTGTGATCATTCTGATCATTTTGTGCAGTGCCATTCCGCGCGCGATTGCGGGGTCTGTGCTCTCCTTTGACATCTCGGAGTACATTTTTGAGTCGCAAAGGCGGAACATCAGAGTTTTATCGCCGACGAGTGCCTGATCGTGCGACTCAGCGTAGCCGATATTTTTCTCGTTTGGACGTCTCGTGCTCAGCTCGCCCCATATCTGCCACATATTCCACTGCTCGTCGGGTGTCTCCTTGAGCAGCTTTATCCAGAGGTCAGGCTCGCCCATTGCGAGTCTGTAGTCAAATCCGATACCGCCTGCTCTTATCGGCAGGCACATTCCGGGCATTCCCGACATATCCTCTGCGATCGTGATAGCGTGCGAATTCACCTCGCGGATAAGCTGATTTGCAAGCTGAAGGTAGGTTATCGCCTCGGTATCCGTATTAAGCGAGAAATATTTGCTGTAATCGGTAAACGCGACTCCGAGTCCGTGGTCGTGGTATATCATCGAGGTCACGCCGTCGAAGCGGAAGCCGTCGAAATGATACTCGGTCATCCAGAATTTCAAATTTGAGAGCAAAAAGTGTATTACTTCATTTTTATTGTAATTAAAGAGCTTAGTTCCCCACGCAGAGTGGTCTCCCCTCGCTCCCTCGTGGAAAAACTGACAGGTCGTGCCGTCGAATTCGTTTATTCCGTCGGTAGTGTTTTTGACCGCGTGCGAATGCACGAGATCAAGAAGGACGGTTATTCCTTCCGCGTGCGCGGCGTCTACGAGCGCTTTGAGCTCGTTGGGCGTGCCGTATCTCGACGACGCGGCGAAGAAGGAGGACACCTGATAGCCGAATGAGCCGTAGTACGGGTGCTCCATTATCGCCATCACCTGCATCGTGTTATATCCGAGTGCCTTTATGCGCGGCAGGATATTCTCGCGAAATTCGGCGTACGTGCCGACCTCCTCCTTGTCCTGAGCCATACCTATATGACATTCGTATATGCAAAGACCGTTCTTTTTCGGCTTGAAATCCTTATCGTGCCATACGTACTGCTCTTCGTCGACGATAACTCCGCACCACAGATGAGTGCTCGGGTCCTGCTCTGCCCGTCTGATATAGAGCGGTATGCGCTCAAGCAGCTTTCCGCCGTGGCGAACTATGGTTTTTACGCGGCAGCCGTTCCAGAGTGCATCTGTTCCCTCTAAAAATATCTCGAACTTTCCGTCGCCTATCGGAGTCATACGAAGGTCGAACCAACGCCAATCGACCATATCGCCCGTGAGATACATCTCCTCTGCCGCGGGCGCCCACTCGCGATAGTACCAGCCCTTATCCGTCTTGTGAAATCCAAAATATTCGTGTCCGTTTGCAAAATCGCACAGTTTACCCGAAGAACCGACGAGCTCGCGCTTCTTATTGGCAAAATTTTTCATTCGCTGATTTATGTCGGTCTCGTAGGGCAATAGCTGTGGATCGTATTCAAAAATCTTATATTTCATATCTACTCCAAAAAACAGAACTTCTGCAATAATTATAACCCTTTTTTGCGTAATTGTCAATAACATCGTTTCTTTATTTACATATTTTAATGCTTTCGGTTGAAATATGTGCGAAAATGTGGTATAATTATGAGACCACGAAAGAAAGGAGAGAGTATGAAAAAGAAGCTTACCATAGGAATACTCGCGCACGTAGACGCGGGAAAGACCACGCTGTCCGAAGCTCTGCTCTTCCTTTCGGGCAAGATACGCACGCTCGGGCGCGTCGATCACAAAAACACTTATCTTGATACGAATGTCGTCGAGCGCGAACGCGGTATAACCATCTTTTCAAAGCAGGCAAGATTTTCAACGCAAAACTGCGATCTTATTTTGCTTGACACCCCCGGTCACGTAGATTTTTCGGCGGAGACCGAACGCACGCTCTCCTTGCTTGATTATGCGATATTGGTAGTAAGCGCACCCGACGGCGTGCAGAACCACACGCGCACGCTTTGGCAGTTGCTCGAATTTTATAAAATTCCTACCTTTATATTTGTTAACAAGACCGATATTTCTATAAAATTCGTCGAAGAGCTTGAAGCCGAGCTATCCTCTGCTCTCTCGCCGAATTGCGTTGCCTTTCACGAAAAATATTCAAAATCAGAGCTCGATGAGCATCTTGCTCTCGTTCACGAGGAATTTCTCGACTCATTTCTCAACGGAGAACCGATAGACGACGCAGACATCGCCTCTCTTATCGGAGAAAGGCGGCTCTTCCCTTGCCTTTTCGGCTCAGCTCTTAAAACCACGGGTGTGGAATTTCTTCTCGACGCGCTTGACCGCTACACGCTCGAGCCGATATACAGCAACGAGGGATTTGGCGCGCGCGTTTATAAGATACTGCACCACGGAACGACGCGTCTTACCTATATGAAGATAACGGGCGGTACTCTTCGTGCGCGCGACGAGCTCTCATACGTCAGTGCCGACGGGACTAAAATGTGTGAGAAGATATCTCAGCTCCGTCTTTACTCTGCCGACAGATACGAGCAGGTGGATTCGGTATGCGCGGGTGAGATATGCGCTGTCATAGGGCTCTCACAGACCTACGTCGGCGGAGGGCTCGGAATTGAAGCCGATACCTGCAAACCCTTGCTTGAGCCCGTGCTCTCCTACAGTATAGAGCTACCCCAAGAATGCGACGTTCGCGTATTTTTCCCAAAGCTCAAGGAAATAGAGGAAGAAGAACCCTCGCTCCACCTCTCGTGGAACAATGAGCTCAGACAGATAGAAGCTCAGCTTATGGGCGAGATACAGGTCGATCTGCTCAAGCGAATGATATCCGACAGATTCGGCGTTCAGTGCGAGCTTGGCGTCGGAAGGATACTCTATAAGGAAAAAGCAGCTTCTAAAGCTATCGGTATCGGACATTTTGAGCCGCTTCGGCATTATGCCGAGGTACAGCTCCTTATCGAGCCTCAGCCAAAGGGCTCGGGACTCATTTTTAATACAAATCTACCCGAAAACAGTCTTGATACCAATTGGCAGAGGCTGATACTCTCGCATCTTTACGAAAAAGATCACCGCGGAACGCTTATCGGTGCGCCGCTGACCGATACTAAGATCACACTCATAGCAGGCAGAGCTCATCTGAAGCACACAGAGGGCGGAGATTTTCGCGAAGCTACGCTCCGCGCCGTCCGTCAGGGTCTGATGAAGAGCGGCTGTACTCTGCTTGAGCCCTATTACAGCTTTCGTCTTGAACTCCCCACGCAATATGTTGGAAGAGCTATGACCGACCTTCAAAACCGCTGTGCACAGTTTGAGATAGCATCGTCAAGTGAAGAGACGACGCTTATCTGCGGACGGGGTCCCGTAGCCACGCTCGGTGACTATACGCGCGAATTGATAGCCTATACGCGCGGAGAGGGTCGCTTGTTCTGTACCTCTGACGGATACGAGCCCTGCCACGATCAAGCGGACATCGTCGCGCAGGTAGATTACGACCCGACTGCCGATCTTGAGAACACTCCGCACTCGGTATTTTGTGCACACGGCGCGGGATTTGTCGTTCCGTGGAACGAGGTTGACAGCTACAAGCACCTCGAGCCCGACGTCGATCTCTCATCGACAGAGCGGATAATACCCAAGGCCTCGCGCTTAGCAAGGCAATATTCGCTTAACGACGACGAGCTTGAGGCGATAATGATGCGCGAGTTCGGACCTATCAAGCGCAAAAAGTACAGCGAGCCGAAAATATTCTCTGCGGATAAAAAAGAACACCGCCCCAAGAAAAAGAGCGTATCCGCGCACAAAAATATAACCATCATCGACGGATATAACCTTATTTTCTCTTGGAGCGAGCTTAAGGAGCTTGCTGATTTCAGTCTTGAAAAAGCACGCGAGTCGCTTATGGACATACTTTCGGACTACGTGGCATTTACAAAGACCGACGTGGTGTTAGTCTTTGACGCTTATCTTGTCAAGGAGGGACTCGGCTCTGACTTTATGCACGACGGCTATCGCGTAGTTTATACAAAGGAAAACGAGACCGCCGACGCGTTTATCGAGCGAATGATGTTCGAGCTCGGACCCGATTACTCGATAAAAGTCGTAACAGGTGACAAGCTTGTGCAGTTCTCTGCCGTAAGCTCGGGAATTTTGCGAGTGACCGCGAAAGAATTTGAGGACGACGTACGGCGGGTCGGCAACGAGATAACAGATTTTATAAAAAAGCTTACGCTTAACGATAAAAAACTATAAAAACGAGGGAGCGCCAAGCGCTCCCTCTGCCATTTAAACATTTAATCAAGCTGCCAACCGGAGAAAGTTACTTCGTAAATATCATCACGCTCCTCCAATATTCTGCATATTGCTATCGCTTCTTCCATAGTGATATTCTCATCAAGCCATATTTGGTATCTCGCATATATTTGTGACAGATCGTCTTTTTTGCCATAGTCTCTGAATTCTATAAGGGGAATTTCAGAAAAATCTTCGGCGGTATAATCCTTATTATTATACTGCGGTTGTACCTTTATCGATATAAAGCTTGGATTAAGCTGTTTGATACTTAAGATCTCCTCGTCAAACGTATTTTTGTAAAGAAGCGGATTTAAGCGCTTAAACTCCGCGTGTATAGTAGCAAGGTCTTCAGCGGTAATATATCCGCCAAGTGCCTCTTCCAATGGAAGAAATTTTCCGTCGTCGTAGATATATACCTTTCTTACATCTTCAAAACGGAACTCATATCCTTCGACCGTATGAGAAAAAAGTGGATAGCTCAAGAGCAAATGATATTCGTCTTCAAGCACGTGTATAGCAATACTGTTTCCGAATTGACCTAAAAATTGAAGCTCAAGCTCCGCGGATGTTTTTGCGTGCGACATCCTTGCACCAAATTTTTCAAAATATTTAGTGCGTATAGTATCTTCAATTTCTTCGTATGAAACTATTTTTTCGGTCGATTTTTCGGTAGGTTTTTCAGTGGGAAGATCGGTCGGCTCTGCTTCGGTAACTTTTTCGGAGTCGCTTTCATTTAGCGTTTGTACGGTCTCAACGAAACACGATGTGCAGAAAAGTAATGCAGCTACTATCAAAGCGAATAATATAACTAATTTCTTTTTCATAAACATTCCCCTTTCATTTTTGTTTTTGGGATAATAACCCAAGATTATTATATCATATCAACAAAGTAAATACAATATATTTTCAAAAAATCTACATTTTGCACAAAAAAAAAAAAAAAAAAAAAAAAAAAAAATTTAC
>SVSY01000004.1 GCA_015064065.1 Oscillospiraceae bacterium | reverse complement strand
CGCCGTTCTCTTCTCTGTTATGCATCGGGTTAGCACCGGGAGCAAAGGGCTCGCCTGCGCGTCTGCCGTCGGGAGTTGCACCCGTCTTTTTACCGTACACCACGTTTGAGGTGATAGTAAGCACGGACAGAGTATGCTCTGCATCTCTGTACGCGGGGGTCTTCTTAAGCTCTGCGATAACGTCGCGCAAAAGATCCTGCGCTATCTCGTCTACTCTGTCGTCGTCGTTTCCAAACTTGGGGAAATCTCCCACGGTCTCAAAGTCGACGATTATGCCCTCTTCGTTACGTATCGGGCGCACCTTTGCGTACTTTATAGCCGACAGCGAGTCTGCAATTACCGAAAGTCCCGCAACGCCGAACGCCATAAGGCGACCAACGTCGGTATCGTGAAGAGCCATCTGCGTCTTTTCATACGCATATTTATCGTGCATATAGTGTATGCAGTTCATAGTATTTACGTAGAGTCTGCACAACCACGTAAGATAGCGGTCAAAGCGCGCCTTCACCTTATCGTAGTCGAGTATCTCGTCGTCCATTACGGGCTCTTGCGGGCCAAGCTTAGTTCCGAACATATTGTCTACACCGCCGTTAAGCGAGAGAAGCAAGAGCTTTGCAAGATTGGTTCGTGCACCGAAGAACTGCATCTGCTTTCCTACCTTCATAGCCGAAACACAGCAAGCGATCGCGTAATCGTCACCGTAGGAGATACGCATAAGATCATCATTTTCGTACTGTATCGAGTCGGTATCTATGGAAAGCTTAGCACAAAATCTCTTAAAGCCCTCGGGAAGATGCGTGCTCCAAAGCACCGTGAGGTTAGGCTCGGGCGCTTCTCCGAGAGTATAGAGCGTATTGAGTATTCTAAATGAGCTCTTCGTAACGAGCGTGCGGTGGTTTTCACCCATACCGCCGACGCTTTCGGTTATCCACATAGGATCTCCGCCGAAAAGCTCGTTATATTCGGGCGGACGAAGATGTCTTGCCGCACGGAGCTTGATAACGAGATCGTCGATTATCTCCTGCGCGCCGACCTCGTCGAGAAGTCCCGCCTTTATGTCTCTTTCAAAGTAAATATCAAAGAATGTCGAGCAACGTCCAAAGGACATAGCCGCGCCGTTCTGCTCCTTGTTTGCCGCAAGATAGCCAAAATAAGTCCACTGTACAGCTTCACGGGCATTGGTCGCAGGCAGACTTATATCAAATCCGTAAAGCTCCGCCATCTTCTTGAGCTTCTTAAGGAAGTCTATCTGGCTGTAGAGCTCCTCAAGCAGCTTGATATTCTCAGCCGTCATAACTCTCTCGCCGACAGCCTTCTTATCGGCAGCCTTCTGCGCGATAAGCGCATCTATACCGTAAAGCGCGATACGGCGGTAGTCTCCGATTATTCTTCCGCGTCCGTAAGCGTCGGGAAGACCTGTGAGAAGTCCGCAATGTCTTGCCGCCTTCATCTCGTCGGTATATACGCGGAAAACGCCGTCGTTGTGAGTCGTACGGTAGGTAAAATATTCTTCTATCTTGTCGGAGAGCTTATATCCGTAGGACTCGCACGCGTTGCGCGCCATACGAATGCCCCCGAAGGGATTTACGCCGCGCTTGAGCGGCTCGTCGGTCTGCAGACCTACTATTATTTCGTTATCCTTGTCGATATATCCCGCAGGATAGTTGCAAAGCGAAGAGACCGTGCTCGTATCAATAGAGAGCACTCCTCCTCTTTCTCTCTCAAGCTTCTGAAGCTCCTTGAGCCTTGCGTTGACCGCTTTCGTACGCTCGGTAGCACCGACAAGGAAGCTTGCGTCTCCAACGTAGGGGGTATAGTTTTTGTTAATAAAGTCGCGAACGTTTATATGCTCGCACCAATCACCCGCTACAAATCCGTTCCATTGTTCAAATTTCATAATACACACCTAAACCTTTCTGCATTTCTTTTCTCCGCGAAGGGCTTATAAAAAAACAAAGCACCCCCGATATTCGGAGCTGCCCAGACGGTCGGCTATAATAAGGCAACTGCCTTAACGTTTCGGTGCACTGTGTCAATTCACATTACCGTCAGCACCTCTACACCACAATTATACCATACATACGACCCGTTGTCAAGTTTTTTCTTTATTTATTTTTTGATATTTATCCGACGAAGTTTAAGCCGCGGCAAACGCTGCATATACTGTCAAAGAATACTTTTTTGGAGGTGCATATGCTTTTACCTGTTCCATACGACAGACGGCGTGCCGTCGAATACGCAAGACGCTGGGCGCTCTCCCGCAACCCGCTTTTCATAGATTTTACCGGTCAGGGCGGAAACTGCACGAATTTCGTATCTCAATGCATACTCGCGGGCTGTGGGGTGATGAATTATACCGAGACTTTCGGATGGTACTACGTATCTCCCGACGACCGCGCTCCCGCGTGGAGCGGAGTCGACGAGCTGTATGATTTTCTGACGGGTGCTCCCGATTTTGCGCGTGAAAACAGAGGTTACGGACCTTATGCTACCGACGCAAGAACTTCACGGCGCATAGATATCGGCGACGTTATCCAGCTTCAGAACACGAGCGGCGAATTCTATCACACGCTTATAATAAGCGATATACGCGACGACGAGGTCTTCGTTTGCGCCCACACCAACGACGCGCTTGACCGACCGCTTTCTGAATACAATTACGCCTCTCTGCGCGTGCTTCACATTGAGGGAGCTATGCTCTATTTCGATGACGAAAAGCGATTTGACGAGCTGATAAACGCAACCGCTTTGCCACCGAGGTGCGAATAGTTAAACACCGCTCCCTGATTTTTGGGGAGCGGTGTTTGTTTTTTGATCAGATGCCGTAAAGCTCTCCGTATTTTTTCTCAAGATAATCGGTATATACGAAGGGATCGAACTTCTCACCGAGCGCCGTCTCAAGCAGCTCCGAGGGCTTATAGAGCGCACCGAACTTCCAGATGTGCTCTCTGTTCCATTCGTTGATAGGTGCAAAGTCTCCGCGCGCAAGGCAAGCGTCAACGTCGACCGTCTCCTTCATCTTACGCAAAAGCTGTGCTCCGTAAGCGCTGCCGAGTGCGTAGGACGGGAAATATCCTATTCCGCCGCCCGACCAATGCGAGTCCTGAAGAACGCCCTCGCGGTCATTGGGGACTTCTACACCAAGATATTCAAAATAAAGTCTGTTCCACTCGCTCGGAAGATCCTTGACCTCAAGCTCACCCGACATTATTCTCTTTTCAAGCTCGTATCTTACCATTACGTGCAAGCAATACGTGACCTCGTCAGCCTCGGTGCGTATGAGCGATGGCGTAACGAGGTTGACCGCACGGTAAAGATCCTCCGCACAATAGCCCTTCATCTGCTCGGGGAAACATTTTGCGACGGTCGGGAATATATATTCAACGAACGCGCGGCTTCTGCCGAGAAGATTTTCATAAAAGCGGCTTTGCGATTCGTGTATACCCATAGAAACTCCGCCGTCGAGCACGGTATATGCGAGCTCGTCGTCAGAGCCCATATCATAAAGCGCATGTCCTCCCTCGTGTATTACGCTATACATAGAGGAAGCAAGGTTTTCTCTATCGTAATTCGTGGTTATACGTACGTCGTGGTGCGAACCGATGCTGGTCGTAAAGGGGTGCTCGGTAGTGCCGAGTCCGCAGTGATCGAGGTCGATGCCCATTACCTTCATAAGCTCTATCGAAAAACGCTCCTGCGCCGCCTCGTCGAAATCTCCCATAATACAATCGTTCGAAAGCTGTTTCCTCTCGCCTATCTTCTTTATAAGAGGAACTAACCTTGAACGAAGTGCCGCGAAGAATTCGTCGCACTTCTCCATAGTAAGACCGTCCTCAAAGTTGTTAAGGCAATAGTTGTACGGGTGCATCTCGGGCGCACAGTATGCCGCGAATTTCTTCTGGTAATCGAACATCTTTTCAAGGTAAGGACAGAAAAGCGCAAAGTCACTCGTCTCCTTTGCGGTATGCCACGCGTCCTCGGACTCTACGGAGAGCTGTTGATACGCTATGTACTCTTCTATCGGTATCTTCTTCATATCGCGTATATCCTTGAGCATAAGGAATACCGTGCGCGCGCTCTTCTCGTCAAGCTCGTCCTTGTGCGCGTCGAGATATTCGAGCAGCTCAACGGTCTCGTCTCCCGTAGAGAGCTTGTAGGTCTCCTCGCTCAGAATAGAAAGCGCCTGTCCTCTATTGGCGGCAGTGCCCTTTGGTGCGGTAGTCGCTCCGTCGTAATAGATCAGCGACATAGCGTGATTATATGCACTCAGCTTTGCCTGAAGCTGAGCCAATCTTGTAAGTGCTTCTTTGAGTTCCATAATTTATTTCTCCTTGTGTTTTATCATTTTTCGATTATTGTGGTAGTACAGCCGTGCTCATCGTAATATTCTATATAAAATATCTTTGAGAGCTGTGCGGGATAGCTTTCAAGTATCTGTCCGTCGTATGATATTCCTATAATATCTCCTACCTTTACCGAGTCTTTTGCAAACCAATTCGGTATAGATATCTTATCCGAGGAACGAGACTCCGAATATTCGTCAAGCGGCTTTATAACAAGCGCTTTTTCCGACATTTCAATTATTTCTGCCTTGAAAAATGGATCGTTCTCAGCAGATATATCACTGTAAACTATCGTTTCATCCGCGCTGTTTGATATTATCACACACCCAGACAAAACGGACACAGACAAAGCGAGCAGTACTAAAATTACAAATATTTTTTTCATAACCTTTATCCTTGGTTTTCTAAATGTTCTTTACATTGCGTAATTTATTTCTCATAATGCTCTATTATGGTACAGATCAATCCCAAATCTCCGTCACACACGCCACTCGCAGCATCAAATACCACGTATGGATGCTCGTCAGAATACAAAGTTTGGAAGTGCTTATATGACATATTGAAAACTTTCGACCATTTTTCTTCCCCCGACAAGCCCTCCACTACCATTACGTTACTTTGGTGTTCTGGCGAATCAACAGTGGATACCATTATTTCCTTTAATGTAAAACTCTCGAGTCCGAATTTATCTTTAATTACTTCTTCTACTTTTTGAGCAAAATCCTGTTGATCATTATACGGAATATATGGTATATCCCATTTGTAACGATTGTCGACTTTCGAAGAACAGCCACACAAACTCAAAATAAAAATAAATATGCACATTAGCAAAGCAAAACGGTTTTTCATAACCTTCCTCCGAAAAGAAAATTATTATATCGCAGTGTGCTTACAGTACAATTTTACCATAGTTTTTAATTTTTGTCAACTAAAATCGACCCTTAGGAAGAATGCAAGCGGGAGGCTGGTAACCTCCGATGTTACAAACGCTCATATCCGCACGCACGGCTTTGTACTTGTTCAAAACAACCATAAAGCGTGTCATCCTGAGCGAAGTCGAACTTTTGGAAGGAGGAGCGGTAATATAGCGACTCCGCACAAAAGCGAAAATTGTCAAGACAATTTTCGGGATCTACGTACGGTTTTATGTAAACCTTTTGAATTAAAGTAACTTTTAATTTTCCACTTTCAACTTTCCATTCTCAACTCTTTATAGATCCCTCGCGGCGCAGGCAAGCTGCTTGCTCGCCCTTTTTCACCCTTACGGGACTGAAAAAGGGTTCGACTCCACACGGATTTATGATTTTGTGCCTTTTTCGCTTATAATATCTCCGTGTTTCGCTCAGGATGACCTGTTGAAATGAGGTGCTGATATAATTTGCTTGTTTTTCGGCGGCAGTAAACCACCGCCCTACGAACGAATAACGCACGTTCGAACAAATTCGTACAAACTCGGTAGGGGAGCGGCTTGCTGCTCCCGATGTCGCGATGATTTATATCCGCACGTACGGTTGCACAAATTCAAAATTTTTCGCACACGATACATATCGCCCTCTCCTTATGTACGATAAAAGGACAGAGATTTTTCCCTGTCCCTTTATCTATTACCATATTTTACTGAGCTTTCCACTCTTCAGCCTTTGCAGCAGACATTCTCTTTATGTTCTCCTCGGGATATGCCGACTCGGCACCGCCGTTAACGTAGAGGAAGAACTTTCCGCCCTCTGTAACGTAAAGAGTCTCTTCATAGCCGCAAGGATCGCCGAACTCGCCAAAGGTGCGCTTTTCAACGATAGAAGCTGTCTCGGTATCGTATTCTACCTTGCAAACGATCTTTTTCATCTCTATACCTCCTAATATATTTTTTCGCTATAATTATACCATATATCTAAGAAAAAATCAACAATTAATTTATATCAATTTTTGGATTTATGAAGCAAAGCTATTGACAAAACCGAACTAAAATGATATATTAAAATTGACTAAGTTTGTTGTGAGGTCTATATGAAAAATTATCAAGCATTGAAAGAATATATACTTACTAAAAAGCATCGCGCATACCGCAGAGCCGTCGACGTCGATCTTGCCGCAGAATATTCCGCTCTCGGACTCTCGGCAGAGGAGCGTATGACCCGCCGCTTTGAATATCTTTGTGAGAACGAGACTCCCGTGGTGCTCGCCGACGAGCGCATCAGCTTTTTGCGTACGCTGACCGACATTCCGCATATTTACACCGAAGAAGAGTTTGCAGAACTCGGCAATAAGCACAGACTGCACGAGCTCGGATTTCATTCGAACGTGACCCCAAACTATGAAAAGTTACTTCGCCACGGTCTGCTTTATTTCAAAAACAGCACCGACGAATACGGCGCGCGTGATATCGATGCTCTTATCTCGCTCTGCGACAGATACATAGCAGAAGCACGCCGAGTCGGCAACGACGAGGTAGCAAGCACGATTGAGCGCGTATCGCGCTACGGTGCGACGAGCTTTCTTGAAGCGCTTCAGCTCTTCAGAATAATACATTTTGCACTCTGGCTTGAGGGTAACTATCACGTTACCGTCGGTCGCTTTGACAAATATATGTATCCCTATTTCAAGGCTGACATCGACAGCGGCAAGCTCTCACTCGACGAAGCGGCTATGCTCGTTGAGGAATTCTTCCTCTCCTTTAACCGCGACAGCGACCTTTACCCCGGAGTTCAGCAGGGCGATAACGGACAGAGCCTTGTCCTTGGCGGCAAGGACGAGAACGGGAACGAGGTATTCAACGAGCTATCGCGCCTGTGTCTTGAAGCGAGCGGTCGCCTTATGGTCATCGACCCGAAGATAAATCTTCGTGTCAGCAAGGACACGCCTATCGAGATCTTCGAGCTCGGCACGGAGCTTACCAAAAAAGGTCTTGGATTTCCTCAGTACACCAACGACGATATCGCTATCCCTGCGCTTATCGAGCTCGGATACGCGCCCGAGGACGCCGCAAATTACGGAATGGCGGCTTGCTGGGAGCTTATAGTTGCGGGTGTCGGAATGGACACGGCTAATATTGACGCACTCTCCTTCGTAAAGATGATAGACAAAACAGTGCACGAGGATCTTCTCACCGCAGATTCTATGGACGATCTTCTCTCCGCGCTGAAAAAGCAGATAGAAGCAGAGGTCGACACGCTCTGCAAGAATACCGACGGACTTTGGTTCATTCCCTCTCCTTTCCTGCGTATCTGTATGGACGAAAATCCCGACGGAAGCTATAAATACAACAATTTTGGATTTCACGGCACGGGCGTATGCTCTGCCGCAGATTCGCTCGTTGCTATCGAAAAATACGTCTTTGGTGACAAGAGCATCTCAAAGCAAGAGCTTATTGATGCTCTCGACAGCGATTTTGAAGGCTGTCCCGAGCTTTTGCACAAGCTGCGTTACGAAACTGCAAAGGTCGGACAGAACGATGACGATGCGGACAAATATCTCTGCCTTTTGCTCGATATATTCTCAAGCTCGCTCAAGGGCAGACGCAACTGCCTTGGCGGTATATTTAGAGCAGGCACGGGCTCGGCTATGTTCTATCTGCGCCACACCGACGGCATAGGCGCATCTCCCGACGGCAGACGCCGCGGAGAGCCGCTCGGCGCAAATTTCTCGACCAGCCTTTTTGCCAAGACGGGCGGTCCTCTCTCAGTCATCTCTTCTCTTACCAAGCCCGAGCTCAAGAACGTCATAAACGGCGGTCCTGTAACGCTCGAATTTGCCTCGGGAATATGGAGCGCCGAGGACAGCATCTCTAAATTCGCAAGATTTATAAAGACCTTTATCAATATGGGAGGTCATCAGATACAGCTAAACTCGGTAGACCTCGAAACGCTCAGAAAAGCTCAGGAGCACCCCGAGGAATACGACAGACTCGTCGTTCGAATCTGGGGCTGGAGCGCATATTTTACCGCGCTTGATAAGTGCTATCAGGATCACGTTATGCAAAGGCAGGTATACGGAATATAAATGAGCGAGGGTATAGTTTTCAATATTGAAGAGCTTACTATGCACGACGGAGACGGAGTGCGCGTGACCGTGTTTATGAAGGGCTGTCCGATGCGTTGCTCGTGGTGTCACAACCCCGAAGGACTTCGCCGAGAGCCCGAGCTTCTCTACAAACGTATCCGCTGTGCGTCTTGCGGCGCTTGCACGAATATCCCCTGCTCGCACGATGAATGCAAGCCATTCGGGCGTTGTCTGCACGTCTGCCCGAACGACTGTTTGTCGGTCGCAGGAGAAAGATACACTCCCGAGCGTCTTGCAAAAAAGCTGAACGGCTACAAGCGCATCTTTGAATCCTCCGGCGGCGGCGTGACCTTTTCGGGCGGAGAGCCGCTTATGCAGTGGGATTTTATCTCCGAGGTCATCGACCTGCTTGACGGCATAAACGTAGCCATAGAGACCTCGGGATATGCCGACGGGGAGGTCTTTAAAAGGGCGATACAAAAGCTCGATTTTATCTATATGGATATCAAGCTATTTGACCCCGACGAGCACAAAAAGCACACGGGCTGCGACAATGAGCTCATCAAGAGAAACTTTCTTGCACTCCGTGCGTCAGGAAAGCCGTTCACTATACGCACGCCGCTGATATCGGGAATTACCGATACGAGGGAAAACCTTGAGGCAATAGAAAAATTCATCGACGGTGCTGCGTGGGAAAAGCTCCCCGAGAATAAGCTTGCGGGCGCGAAATACGCTATGCTGACTTAACGAAAAAAACGCTTTGGTGACGTTACGGTCACCAAAGCGTTTTTACTTATATCATTCGTCTATTACTTAACACAGACCATTCCCGCAAGGCTTACCTTTATCTCGCAGAGTGCACCGCTCACAGTTCCCTCTTCAAGTATATTGCCCATACAGTCGAGCACCTTGTATTTCTTACCGTCAGCTCCCTTGAGGATAAGCGAGCCGTGTCTTGTGGAATTTACGGCTATTATCTCGTCATAAGCTCTGCAATCGACGATCGGATCGGTATAAGCCGTGAATATCGCCTTGCCGTCCTTCTCGGCACAAACGATACTGCAAGCGCTCTCGGAATTTGCCGCGAGCACCTTTCCGTTCATAAGGGTATCTCTGTTCTCCCTCCAGAACGCAAGGTAGAACTCAAGCATCTTTCTGTGGTCCTCACGAAGAGTTGCAAGCTTGACCGATACCTGAGGAACGCTGTAAAGCACGCTTACAAACTGAAGTGCCGCGCTCTCGACCGTATCGTCGTGATTCCACATAAGCATATCCGAATGTACCGCGGTATTTCCGGAGGTAAGTCTGAGAGTTACTATGTCCTGTCTGTTGCAGATAGCGTCGTTGGGGCAGTCGGCAACGCGAAGCATATTTCCATACTTTCTTATTGCGGGACCTACGTAGGACTGTCTGAATTCAATAAGCACATCGGGATTTATAGCGCGAAGCGTATTCGTAACGTCGGTCATAAGAACGTCGATCGCATCCTCGAGAGACTGATAATCGCGTCTTGCATCATACTCAAGCGATTTGCCCTTGAGAGCAAAGGAATCGATAAAGTCAAGCTTGAGACCGTCAAGTCCCCATTCCCCAACCGCTTTTGCGTATATTCCGATAAGATACTCCCGAACCTCCTTGTATCTGGGGTCAAGCGAGAAATAAGTTTTTGCGTTTCCCGTGTCGTCAAGTATCATATCCTTGAAGTGCTCAAAATTATTTGCACCCGTTCCTATGAAAGGCACGGAGAACCAGAGCATTATCTTCATTCCCGTTGCGTGAACGCGGTCTACGAACTGCTTCATATCGGGGACCTTCGAGGGAGCTACCTCCCAGTCTCCGCAGAACTGATATCCGCGGCTGTTGTCGTCGGTCTGCCAGCCGTCGTCAACGATGACTGTATCCATTCCGATAGCCTTTGAAAGCTCGCATTCCTTTATGATGTCCTCAACGTCGAGCTGCTGATGATAGCTGTACCAAAGCGAATTCATAGGAAGCTTTGCGTGCTCGGGAACGTGCGCGGGCTTATATCCGCAGTCATTCTCCCACCACGCAGATACGTCGTATATAGCATCGTAATAGGGTACGTCTCTCGTGTCAACACGAACGGTAGTCTTGTATTGCTTGAGGGGTGCTACGGGCACGGTAAAGAAATTTATTTCCCACTTTATGCAAGCGTCCTCCTCGCATACGCCCGTACGTATAGAGAGCGGAGTTTTTGCATCGGCAATAGCCACAGCCATCTTGTTCCTTCCCGATGCCGAAACGAGCGAATGAACGGGAAGCCATGAAGCAAGGCGCGAGGGAGTCGTGCGCTTTGACCAATCGGGTCCGAGATGTCTGTCAAATCTGACAGCAGGACTCCATACAGAATAAACGTCCACTGCGGGAAAGCTGAACACTACTTTAAACTGCTCAGGTATAGCTTCGCTATCAAGCATCATATTTACGTCAAAGTAAAATATTCCGTCCTGCTCCCTCTCGTTATCAACAAAAATTTTAGCTCCTGCGTTACCGCCGCTTATATTAAAGATCATAATTTCTTCCTTTCCGGTCGATCAAAATACTATTTACACGATCTGCCAATTTCATTATATCATACTTTTCCTTTTTTTTCAATAAGGAGTTTATCTAAAAAGCAAAAACGCCGAAAGCTCGGCGTTTTGTTATAGTTATTATTCCCACTCTATCGTTCCGGTAGGCTTCGGGGTAATATCGTAAAGAACTCTGTTTATTCCCTCTACCTCGCTTGTGATACGCGCGGTGATCTTTGCGAGCACATCGTAGGGTATCTCCTCGATGGTAGCGGTCATAGCGTCCTTGGTATTTACGGCGCGGATTATTGCGGGCCAGCCTTCATAGCGGCTGTCGTCGCGAACGCCAACGCTCTTGATATCGGGAATTACTACGAAATACTGCCATACTTTCTCTGCGAGTCCGCACTTATCGAACTCGTCACGAAGGATAGCGTCTGCCTCGCGAAGTGCCGCGAGTCTGTCACGCGTGATCGCGCCAAGGCAACGAACGCCAAGTCCGGGACCGGGGAACGGCTGACGGTAGACCATAGCATGAGGAAGTCCGAGTGCCTCACCGACAACTCTTACCTCGTCCTTAAAGAGAAGCTTAACGGGCTCAACAAGCTCGAACTTGAGGTCCTCGGGAAGTCCGCCGACGTTGTGGTGCGACTTGACTGCCTTCTTACCCTCTGCCTGCTTGATACTCTCAAGGATATCGGGATAGATAGTTCCCTGCGCCAAAAATTCAACTCCCTCGAGCTTTCTTGCTTCGTCTGCAAATACCTCGATAAATTCCTTACCGATGATCTTTCTCTTGCGCTCGGGATCGCTCACGCCGGCAAGAAGATCGAGAAATCTGTCTGTCGCGTCAATGTAGATAAGATTTGCATCAAGTGTCTTTCCGAAGATGTCTATTACGGCCTCGCTCTCGCCCTTACGCATAAGTCCGTGATTTACGTGTACGCAAACGAGCTGCTTGCCAATTGCTTTTATAAGAAGTGCGGCAACGACAGAGCTGTCAACTCCGCCCGAAAGTGCCAAAAGCACCTTTTTGTCGCCTACCTGACGGCGCACCTCTTCGACCTGCTGATCGATAAATGCATTTGCAAGCTCAAAATTTGTTATGCGAGCCATATTGTCGGGTCTCTTGTTAGAATCCATACTGTTCCTCCGTCTAAAAAAGGATAAAATCCATAAAATTTACAGAAGATATTTTATCACATTCAAAGAAAATTATCAAGTATTTTTGAAAAATTTATTTCTTCTCGGATTATTTTTTTGTGTTATGAAGCCAAATATGACTTCTCACGTTATGAAAAAAGCCGCCCGCCTTGATAGTATGCGGACGACTTTTGTTCTTTTGTCAGGACTCCATCTGCTTGCCTAAGAAGCTTGCCGCCGTACTTATAAGCTTGACCTCAACGTCGGCACTCACCGACTCCTTCTTAGCTCCACTCTCAAGAAGAGAGACGACACAGCCAATAACGTCACCCTCGCTGATTATAGGCATGGCACAGCTTACGCTCATTGAGCCCTCGTCGGCAATAGGATATATCTTTTCCTCGTCTGCAGAATATCTGTAGATACTTCTTCCCTGCATTATCGTATCAAGCTCTTTGCTGAGTGACTTGTCCATATATTCGCGCTTGGACACGCCGCCGACGGCTATGACCGCGTCTCTGTCGCATACGAGCACCGACATATTGCAGGTCTTGGATAGAGTCTCAGCGTATTGAGAAGCAAAGGTGTTGAGCTCACCTATCGGCGAATACTTTTTGAATATTACCTCGCCCTCTCTATCGGTGTATATCTCAAGAGGGTCACCCTCGCGTATACGCATCGTTCTTCTGATCTCCTTCGGAATGACAACGCGCCCGAGGTCGTCAATTCTTCTTACAATTCCTGTGGCTTTCATATATATAAAATCTCCTTGCTTTACAAATTTGTACTGTTAGTATCTGCAAAACAAGGAGATTTATACTTTATATATCGTCTATATCAAATAAAAGGTGAATTTTTTATAAAATAAATTTATCAGTTGTCTATGAGTACAATACCAAGGTTTGATCTTACGTGATCCCATATCGCCCTTTTTCTGATATCCTTATAATTCAGGGCGTCCGTTTTTCTTTTCGGCGATATGCATAAGCTCAAGTCCCATAAGTATCTCGCCAACTATCCAACCGCTCTCTATACACTGCGGACCCCAGCCCTTATCGTGCGGCATTCCGCAGTTCTCGCGTGTATCCATATCGAGCGCTCTTGCCCACGCGCCGTCAAGGTGCAAAATATCGCTATGCATCTGTGCCGAAGCCATAAACGAAGCGATATCGCACCATTTACGGTAGAATTTTTCCTCTCCCGTAGCGAGATATGCATACGCAAATCCCATCGGAAGCCAGTTGTTTGAGTAAAGAAGGTCAGCAACGGGGTCTCCGTTATCGGCAAGAAGCGCACATTCGCCGTTATGATTGCGAGAACAGCCTGCCTTGTATCCGGTATCCCATTCTGCATATCCGCCCGAAGCGTGCTTGAATTTTTCAAGATCCTCTGTAACGCGGCAGAGCCAATCGTAATGCTCCTTCTTGCCCGTAACGCTGTAGAGCACTGCAAGCGGGAAGATAAGACGAGTATATTCTTCGGTCTCACTCGTCTCTCGGCGGGTGTCAGGGTGATGTGCCATCAACGTACTAAGACCGCGAGTAGCATAGTCAAGATACTTTTCGTCCTTGCAAACACGGTATGCAAGCAACAGCGCCGCGTGATAGAACGAGTTGAAATGCGCGCAGGGCGGCGCCGCCGTCTCGGCTGTTATCCTCGCGTAATACTCAGGGTCCATCTTGTACATTTCGGTGCAAGGCACGCGAATTCCGTCCTGCGCCGTGGTCTTTACAAGATAATCGAGGGTCTCCTTTATCTCCTCAAAATGAGGAACGTCTATTCCGTAAAATTGGCAAAGAAGCGGCGGAATTATAGCTCTTGCAACGTCGTCCTGATAGCAGTCGTCCCAACCGACCTCGGACCAACGAAGCATTCCCTTGTGCTCCCCACTTTTTATCTGCATATACCTAAAGGTAAAATCAAAGAGTGCATCGGCACGCGCTCTCGACTTTTCATTTCCAAAGAGAAGTGCGTCGAACATAAGCGCGCCGCCTATCTCGTTAGTGCAGTCTGCTCTTACATTGGTGGTCTTGCCTTGCTCTCCAAATCTTGCGGATATATGGTTGGTATATCCCTCTTTAGCACCTCTGCGACCTTCGTCGTTGAGTATATCCGCCTTTTCTATCCAAGCTATGCCGCGTTTGATAACTTCGTCAACGTCGCTCGCGCACTTTACCTTAGTCTCGCGGTAGGTATATACGGGCGGTGCGAATTCAAGCTCGACCTTCTCTCCCGCAAGGAATGCTACGATGCCCGAAATGACCGATTTCCATCTGTCTCTGGGCGCAAATCTTGCGCGGTGAAAATTGCAGAGTCTTATCGAAGAGACGAGCACGTTATCGTCGTACCACCAAAGTGCGAAAGTTCCGTCTCTGTGCTCTTCTTCGCTTATCTCTATCTTAGAGTGAGCGCATATGTGCTGTTTATAGGTAAGTATCGGGCGGTTCTTTTCGGTTATAGGTCTGTAGTTTATGCAATCGTTGCTCTGTCCGTCAAGAAGATCGCCGTCAGAGAGTCCGTCACACTCAAGCCCACCCTCGCGATATACCATTCGCTGAAACGCGGTATTTATAGTGCCCTTCGGTCTGATAGAAAAGATCGAGCAGATAAATTCGAAGAACACGGGCTTTCCCTGCTCCTTCATTTCATACGCAAGATTGTGCAGAGGTGCGGGAATAGTCAGATTAGAGTCTTCTGTTCCTCCAAGAACGCAGATCGCGTCAAAATCTCTGCTATCCACGGGGTCGGCACTCGTCGGAATGACCGTAACGTCGCAGTGCGCGCGAAGCAGGCTCAAAAGATCAGACTCACTGTTTGCAATTGCTAAAATCCTGTTCATTGTGTATCCTTTCCGATTTGAAGATCAAAACTTTAATTCAAGTGTATCCTGCTCGGCGTATTCATTGTTAAAGCGTACCGAGCCAACTCTGTAACTGTGCGGACGAACGACGTATTTTGAAAAGATACCGCTATCGTCTATCTCAAGCACACGATATCCGGGAAGACAGCGCACGTTGTTAGGCTCGCCCGAGTAGGAATAATGTCCCGTGCAAAGAATAGGCTTGTTTCCGTTCTCTTCTCCCGTGCTCACTATGTGCGATCTGTGATTGTGTCCGCAGAAAAGACAGAGTATTCTCTCTTCCGAGCGAAGAAGCTCCAAAAACTCCTCGCTCTCAAGCTTCATATCAAACCAATGCGCGCAAATGATCACCTTTTTGTCGGGATAGCGCGCCATAAGCTCTTTTATATCCGCCACATTTGCACCGCAATAAGTACCGTCGCTGTGCTCGGTGGGGTCGAGATCGCCGCCAAAAGTGTCGGTTAGAATGAAAAGTACATCTCCTATCACGATATGGTCGCGTCTCTTGTATCCCGTAAATTCCGTCCAAAGTTCCTCGCCGTATTGCTCGTGGTTACCCGCGATCATCCGCAGAGCGACACCCTCGGGAGCTATTCGGCAAAGATAATTCTTTGCAAAGAGCTTTGCGTTGCTGATACCGTGATTTATATAGCAGCCCTTTACGTTCCAAGCCCAATGATCGAGCGAGTAATCACCGAGAAGTAAGACCGCCTCATACGGCTCTTTTGCATACTCTTCTGCAAGGTCATCGCAGATAAGCTCCATAGTTTCTTCCTGCCCTCTGCCGAAATAATCAGCACAGCGGTAATGTATGTCGGACATTAAAATTATCTTGGTTTTACTCATATTTTGTCTCCTATTATGTTTCCAATTATCTTTTCCAAGTGCCTGTATATGGCGACATGCTCGCACTGTCTCCACCCCTCGTAGGCGCAATACTTGCAACGTTTGAATATAGATTTGGCGAAAGAACCCTTGAAGAAAAGATTGCATCGTTGTCATAATCAATTACGCTGCCGCCAAAAAATTCTGACCACGAAACACCCGAACCATCCCATTTGTTAGTTCCTGAAACATTGATAGCTTTTACCTTATACAAGCCGTATGGCTTAATCGTCTTTACAGATTCTGGAATATTTATTTCCAACGCGGTACAACCAGAAAAAGAACTGTTTCCAATCATCGTTATACCTTCGGGAAGAACGACCCTTTCCAAATCTGTTATTCCTTTAAACCCGTTTTCTTTTATTTGCGTAACAGAAATGCCATTATATGAAGGTGGAATGATTATGTTTTTATCGGTTGCTTCACCTATTGACACTGCGTAAGTTCCATTAGAAAGTTGTGTATATTCTAATCCTTCGGTATATGTGATTGAAGGATCAATAACCGTGGGATTATTCCAATCCGCCTTGTAAGCGTCAAAATGCCAATAGTATATTGTAGTAGAGTAGTAACTTAGATCGTAAGCATATGATTGGTGTGCTCTTTGAGTTAGAGCAACAGCAACTTTTTGAGGAGTCAATGTATACGTTTGATTTTTACAAGCCTCCGAACCGGCTGTAGCATCAGTGATCGAAAAATTAGTCATTCCTGATGAATTTGTAGATATTGTCCCCGTATATGTTTTAGAACTATTACAAACATAAAAAATTGGCTCTGTCACCCATCCCGTGTTATCTTCAAGAGTTATAGAAGTGTAAGTTGATCCATAAAATGCATATTTACCTATCAACCTTGTGGTTTCGGGTATTATAAGTTCTCCGGTCAAAGAAATACAATTGTAGAAAGCATATTGACTTATTACTTCTATGGTACTTGGCAAAACCACACCACTTAAACTTTTACAGCCGTAAAAAGCATTATTTCCAATAATGGTTATGCTGTTGGGAATTTCAACTTTTTGAAGAGCTACCAAATCTTTGAATCCATTTGCCAAAATCTGCGTAACTGGAATATCATTATGTGTATTGGGAATTTCAATGACTGCCTCATATTTTGCCATTCCGCCCGCCATAACACCGTATGTACCGTCCGGCAACTTACTATAAATGAGTATTTCTTTCTCATTTGGGTCTCCGATAATTCCATCAAGGCTATGCGTTTCGGAAGTTCCATCAGTGTAGTAAATAATAAGATCTGTTCTAACAACCTCTGTTCTCAAAATTCCGCGACCTGCCGCGCCGGTGTCACCCTTATCTCCCTTTGGTCCTTGAGCCCCTTGCTCTCCGGACTCGCCCTTATCACCTTGATCTCCCTTAGGGCCTTGAATTCCCTGAGGACCTTGAACGCCTTGTTCTCCTTGATCGCCTTTGTCGCCCTTTTCTCCCTTCACAGAACCGAGATTTAGTGCAGTCGCGTCATTGGTCTTCTTTAAATAGAGATCGCCGTTCTGAATATACACCGATTCAATTCCAACGCCGTCATTACCGTCGGCACCCTTTATATTCCCGAGATCAAGCGTAGATCCCGTGGTTAGCGTCATTTTAAGATGTCCTTCTGCATCTATAAGGATCGTAGAAATACCTACTCCGTCCTTTCCGTCAGCACCTTTAACGTTTCCAAGATCGGTTGTAAAACCCGATGTGAGAGTTATCTTGAGATGACCCTCGGAATCTATAAGAACAGCAGAAAGTCCTATGCCGTCGTCTCCATTATCGCCTTTATCGCCCTTGGCACCTTTAATATTGCCAAGATTTATTATTGTGTCATCAGAAAGAGTGATAACAAGCTCATTATTTGTAAGATCTACTTTTTCAATGCCTACGCCTTCATCACCCTTGTCACCTTTAGCACCGGTCTCGCCCTTTTCACCTTGGATTCCCTGGGGTCCCTGCGCTCCGGTTTCACCCTTCTCACCTTGGATTCCCTGAGGTCCTTGCGCTCCGGTTTCACCCTTCTCACCTTGGATTCCCTGAGGTCCTTGTGCTCCGGTCTCGCCCTTTTCACCTTGGATTCCCTGAGGTCCTTGTGCTCCGGTCTCGCCCTTTTCACCTTGAATTCCCTGAGGTCCTTGAACACCTTGCGCGCCTATTATCTTTCCAAGATTTATGCTGTCACTATTTGTATAAACGATAATAAGTTCGCCGTTCGAATTTATATCTATCGACTCAACTCCTACTCCTTGTATACCCTGAGGACCGGTCGCGCCCGTATCACCCTTATCGCCAACTACTTTTCCAAGATTAGTCTCGCTATCGTCGGTATAAACGATTATTAGTTCCCCGTGTGAATTTATCGATGTAGATTTAATTCCCACACCGTCGACGGTAACAACGCCGGAATCGCCTTTATCTCCCTTCTCACCCTTGATATTTCCAAGATCGAGTACCGTTTCATCGGTGAGAGTTATTATAAGATTTCCATTATCTATAGTGATAGTTTCGATGCCAACGCCCTGTTCGCCTTGAATACCTTGAGATCCTTGCTCTCCGCGTACACCCTGCGCCCCGGTAGCACCCGTATCACCTTTTTCTCCCTTTGCGCCCTGCGCTCCTGTGTCACCCTTGTCGCCTTTTTCGCCTTTTGCACCAACTACGACGCCAAGATTAGATACGGTGTCATCTGAAAGAGTTATAACAAGCTCGCCCTTGCTATTGATCTCGGTCTTAATTACACTTATTCCGTCCTCACCCTTTTCACCGACATCGCCTTTTTCACCTTGCTCCCCCTGTGCTCCCGCAGCGCCTTGTGCTCCGGTATCACCCTTGTCACCCTTTGCTCCGATGACGTTGCCGAGGTTTGCTCGCTGATCGTTAGAGAAGCTAAGAACGAGCTGACCGTCAGAATTGATCTGTGCGCCCGTTATGCTTACTCCCTGCTCACCTTTTTCTCCTTTGATACCCTGCTGTCCTGTAGCTCCCGTATCACCTTTTTCTCCCTTTGCGCCCTGCGCTCCTGTGTCACCCTTGTCGCCTTTAGCGCCAACTATAACGCCGAGATTAGACACGGTATTATCCGAAAGGGTAATAATAAGCTCGCCCTTTCCATTGATCTCGGTCTTCGATATACTTACGCCGTCCTGACCTGCGGCTCCCGCATCACCCTTGTCGCCCTTATTTCCTTTTAAGCCCTGCGCGCCGGCGCTTCCTTTGTCACCCTTATCACCCTTAGCGCCTACAACAACGCCAAGATTTGCGCTCTGTCCGTTAGTATAGGTAATAACAAGCTCTCCGTTGGTATTTATAACCGACTCTTCAACACCTATGCCGTCATTACCGTTCATACCGATAACTTTATCAAGGTTAACTATTTTGCCATCAGAAAAAGAAAGTACGAGCTCACCGTCTGCATTGATATTCGCCGAACTTATTCCTGTTCCGTCCTTACCGTCAGCACCGATCGCTCTGCCAAGATTTAGTACGGTGTCATCGGTAAGTGTAATGATCAACTCGTTGTTGTCGGAAAAAGCAGCGGTCTTTATTCCCACTCCGTCTTTTCCTGCCTCTGCCTTAAGCGAATTGCTCCACTCGTTTTTATCGCCGCTATAACCGTTTTCCTTGGCAATATCGTATGCCGATCTTCCTTTCAAGCTTTCAAGCCATTCTTGGACAGTTCCTTCATATCCGTATTTAACGGCAAGCTCGTAAGCCGAAAGTCCGTTTTCTATAGTTGTCTCGGACGGCGTACTGATTTTATTCACAATTACAGCCGAACCTACCGAAATTCCAATGGCTAATATCACCGCCGTAATTATTGTTATTGTCTTATTTTGAATAAACCACCTCATAATTTTATTCCTCCAAAAGTACAAAATTCAACCTTCGATAACAGATAAATTTGCTTCTTTTAATCGATAAAAACATTTTACCACATTACCACGAAAAAATCAAGATTACGAAACAAAAACAATCTGCAAAAGCTAAAATTCTCTTCCCAAAATTTTAATCTATATCTTTACATTCACTCTTTTTTACTGTATAATAGTATTAGCGTTGATCCAACGCTTGATTAAATGACTCAGGGGTAACAAAAATGTCAACAAAAAAGGTTATAGTTATAGGCTGTGGCGGAAGAGGAAAGACCTATTCCGACATAATGCACGATCAGTTCGGCGAGGATTTTGAAATAGTAGCGGTCGCAGAGCCGGTCGCCGCGCGTCGAAATTATATGAAAGAAAAGCACGGTCTTAGCGAGGATATGTGCTTTGAGAGTTGGGAGCCGCTTCTCGCGCTTCCGAAGCTTGCGGACGTTGCCGTGATCGCCACTATGGACCGCGATCATTACGGACCTGCTATGGCGGCAATAGAAAAGGGCTACGACCTTCTTCTCGAGAAGCCGATAGCTCCCACGCCCAAGGAGTGCCGCGAGATACAGCGTGCCGCTGAAGAAAAAGGTGTTTTCGTGCTCGTATGCCACGTACTTCGCTTCACAAAATTCTTTATAGCTCTCAAAAACATAATCGACAGCGGAGAGATAGGCAGAGTAATGAATATCCAGCATATTGAGGGTGTGGGCAACGTTCACCAGAGCCACAGCTTCGTGCGCGGAAATTGGGGAAACAGCGACGAAAGCTCTTGTATGATACTCCAGAAGACCTGTCACGATATGGATATTCTTGCGTGGCTCATCGGCAAGGAATGCACCGAGGTCCATTCCTTCGGCTCTCTTTCCTACTTCACGCGCGAAAACGCGCCCGAGGGTGCTCCCGAGCGTTGCATCGAAGGTTGTCCTCACTCCGATACTTGCCCTTATAACGCAGTCAAGCTTTACGTAGAAGACAAGGGCGATTGGTTCAGATGTGCCGCTACCAAAGAGATACACCCGACCGACGAGCAGGTGATCGAGGCTATGTGGAACACTCAGTACGGCAAGTGTGTTTACAAGTGCAACAACAACGTGGTCGACCATCAGACCGTAAATATGAAATTTGGCGACGACGTCTACGTTGATTTCACAATGAGCGCATTCACAAAGGGCGGAAGAGTTCTCAGGATAATGGGCACAAAGGGCGAGATAAGTGCCGCTATGGACGGAAACAAGATAGAAGTCTTCGACTTTATCACGCGAAAGACACGCACGCACGACTGCGACGCAACTGCGGCGGGTGAGATGATAACAGGCGGTCACGGCGGCGGAGACGACGGAATAATATTTGCTCTTCGCAATCTTCTGGACGGAGTTTCGTCAAAATCTGTCTGCTCGGTACGCGAGTCCTGCGACAATCATATGATATCCTTTGCCGCAGAAGAGTCGCGCCTTACGGGCAAGGTGATCAAGCTTAGTGACTTTGAATAAAAACAAAAAAATCGTTGTGACCTCGGTCACAACGATTTTTTATTTACTGCGCTTCAGCCTCTTTCATCTCTTCGGCTTTAGCGGCATTTTCATTAACTTCTCTTGGGTCGTGGAAGGTAGGAACTACGCTCTTCATCGCATCCATAATGCTTTCGGGTATGAGCTCGTCCTTAGCTTCTTCGACCGCCTTAACGAGTACGGCTATCTTTTCGTCGACCTCTTCCCTCGTATAAGGAGTATCGGTCTCGATGAATATCATATCGTTATCGGTCTTTTCAAGCGTCTCTGTCTTTATAAGAAGCTCTTCAAAGAGCTTCTCTCCCGGACGGAGACCGATCTCTTCGATCTTGATATCCTCTTCGGGAACAAGTCCGCTGAGCTTTATCATATTTACCGCAAGGTCGTATATCTTTACGGGCTTGCCCATATCAAGCACGAAGAGCTGACCCTTCTTCGCCATAGCTCCCGCCTGAATAACGAGCTGACTTGCCTCGGGAATGGTCATAAAGTAACGGATTATACGTTTATCGGTAAGAGTTATAGGACCGCCCTTTGCTATCTGGCTCTTAAACAGCGGAATTACCGAGCCGTTAGAGCCGAGCACGTTACCGAATCTTACAGCGGCAAAGCTCGTTTGGCTGTCTCTTCTGCACTGTACTATCATCTCGCCCATACGCTTCGACGCACCCATAATATTCGTGGGATTTACCGCCTTGTCGGTAGAGATCATAATAAACTTCTCGACTCCGTATTTCTCTGCCGCGTTAGCGGTGTTGTAAGTGCCGAGCACGTTGTTCTTTATAGTCTCGCAGGGATTGTTCTCCATAAGCGGAACGTGCTTATGCGCTGCCGCGTGGAAAACGATATCGGGTCTGCACTGATTGAATATACAGTCAAGTCTGTCAACGTCACGTACAGATGCGATAAACACGGTAAGATCAAGCGCATTTCCGTATTCACGGATAAGCTGCTGTTGGATATCATACGCATTGTTTTCGTATATATCAACGATGATAAGCTTTTTAGGTGAGCACTTTGCTATCTGTCGGCAAAGCTCACTGCCGATAGAGCCTCCGCCTCCTGTTACGAGGACTACCTTATCCTTGTAATAGTTGAGCGAGCGGCGGTTGTTTATATTGATCGGCTTACGGAAAAGAAGGTCCTCGATCGAAAATTCACGAAGCGTTCTCTTCGCCGTAGCATCGTCCTCGTCCATCTCTCGTACGGGAGTATCGTAAAGCTTTATCTTGCAACCCGTCTGGCTATAGAGCTGATATATATTTCTCAGCGTTTCACTGTCAAGTCCGGGAAGTGCGATAAATATTTCCTGAATAGGAAGCTGCTTTATGGTCTCTACGATCTTATCGTCCTCAATATACACCTTAATACCGCTGACAAGACCGCCGCGCTTGGCATCATCCTTGTCGATAAAAGCTATAGGGTTATAGCTTGAGGTCTTGCTGAAGCGAAGCTCGTCCGCAAGAAGCGCACCTATCTGACCCGCACCGACTATTGCAACGTTTATCTTGTGAGTATAGGGCTCGTCGGAAAGCTTGTTAAGATACTTGTAGAGTGTACGGTAAACGTATCTCGAAGTAAGAGTCAACAGCGTAAAAAGTGCAGTAACGACGACGAAATACCATATCCTCACCTGTTGGCGAACGATAGACGTGAGTATGATGCCTATCAAGGCAGAAAACGCGTCTATTATGACTGCCTGAAGATAAGCTTTCGTATGAACGTATCTCCATACGTTTTTATAAAATCCCGTAATTATTCTGAGTGTAAAAATAAGCACGAGCAATATCGTGATATTCGTCAAAAATCTTGCGGGATTTCTGAGTCCGAGCGTTCCGTCGAGAAGAACTCCAAGAATATAGACTGCGTTTACGACAAAAAAACATAACAAGTCAAAAAAAAGCAATATCGTTTTTCTTGACTTAAAAAACACCGATTTCATCACTTTCTCCTTTTGCGATGTATTCGCACAACTGAAAGCTCTCTAAGAGCAAAAAGGCTCGATTGGGTAAACGATGCGCAAAAGCACATCTCACACTTGAATAATATTATAGCATTTTTTCACTTCTTTGTCAACTAATATCTAAAAACCGTGAGACGCAGGAGTATTTTTGACGCATTTTTTACACATTTTTACTTTTTTGCTCAAATTTTTACATTTATTCCATTTACTGCCACTACATCCTCGGCACGAATAAGGATATATTTAGTTCCGTCGATAACTCTCGTTTCAACGAGATCTGTCGCATCAGAGTCGATCTTTATCTTGACCTGCGGAGTTTCCACCTCAAGCTTTTTATTAGCCTTTATATTTGAAACGTGCACCTCTGCATTTTCTCCGAAGCACTCGTCAAACATTTCTTCAAACGCGTCTATCTTCTCTTCTTCAACACCGCAATAGCGAAGCATCTCGCCCGCCTCGCTCTTATCAACTCTGCAGGGCTCTTCTATCTTCTCGTTTTTATGCTCCTCGAGCTTATGCGCGAGCTGTGCGTGGACCGATCGAACGACGCGAAGACTGCACTCTTCTCCCACGGTCTTTTCAATTATGTCACCGAAAGTCTGCTTTTGCTCTGCGGCAGGCATAGGGAGCTTTGCCGCAAAAAGCGCTTCCGCGGTGCTCTCGTAGCTGTCCTTGGTATTTCGGGTGTAGTACAAGGTCTTATAGATATTTGCCTGTCTGTCGTCAAATGCGGGAAAGACAAATCCAAGCTCGGGGCGCGAAAGGAGCGTGTCCGTAGCTATACTGCGGAAGCATTTTCCCGGCATATAGTAGCTCATCGTGGGTTTTGCGCTCTTTATCGGACATACCGCGCACAGTATATAGGAAAATACCGTGTTTGAGTCTTCTTGCCTCTCACCGTCAGCAGAATAATCAAAAACGTCGTAGCGGTCGTGTGCAAGAAGGATAACGTAATTCGAATCAAGCTCGAGCGTCTGTGCTATCTTAGCGTAGAGCTCGCCTCTCTTCTCAGCGTCGAGAAGCTCAGCAGACTTAAGCTCGGATATCAAACGGTACTCTTCTCCCTCGTTGACCTCAAGCGTAGAAAATTCCACCTCGTGAAGATTTCTTCCCTGCCTTCCCGAAAAGATCTTTTTGAGCAGTGACAGTATTCCGTCCGCATCGTCCTCGCTCATAGTACCGAGGCTCTGCTCGAACTCGGAGAGTATCTCCTTTTTTTCGCTGACGAGGCAACCGAATATGCGGCTTATATTAGTTCTGTCAACGCGGTATCTTCTACGAAGCTCGGCAATTTCTTTTTCAGTCATCAGCACTCACCTCAATCGCAGATATCCTCGGGGAAATATGCGTTGGTGCACGCGTGTCTGCCCTGCTTATCAACAACTGTTATACGCGCAAAGCCGTGCTCTGCCTTAAAATCAAATACAGCTTCGGTAACGGGAACGCCATTCTCGCTGAGTACGGTCTGTGCCTTTCTTACCTTGTAATTACAGTTTATGCGGTCAGCGTCGGAGCAGCGCACGTAAAGCTTTCCGTCCTCATACCAGAGATCGTATATCTCAGGTCCCTCGGAAGCGTAAAAATCACCGTTCTCAAGTGCCTTTGTTATGGTACGGTAGTCGAGCTTGTCCGCTTTGATCATAGTCCAGCACCAGCCCGAATCCGAATGTCTTGAGCTGTCGGGGCGGCCGTTGTGGTTGTCGTCAGCGCCGATGCAGTATATCTTCTTTCCACCGCGGAGCATATCGTCGTATACTCTCGGGTTGTAGTCGTCGTAGCCTGCGGCGATGCAACCGCCGTTGAACATCTCAAACGCGTGCATTCCGTCGTAGTTCATATAATCCTCATAGTCCTCAAGCGACCAGGTGGGGTGATTATATGTAACGAAAAAGCCCCTGTCCCTGCAGATATTCATAGCCTCGCTTACACCCTCAGAGCCGTAGCGGCGTACATAATCGGGCTCATTGTCGTCAAACTTTACCTCTTCTTTGTGCGACACCGCGTTTCCCCATACGTATCGTTCTCTGTGCCAACAAGGCTGAACGAGGTTATCTGGATCAAGTGCGATATAGCATATATGACAGCACTTGCGGTACCCCTTTGCATTTACCGCAGCCTCGTCAATACTCATCTCAAATCCGTTGAGCGCAAGAAAATCATCGTCGTTAAGCTCGGGGTGAGGAACGAGTATCTCGTGATCGGTATAGGCTACGACAGAGTATCCAAGCTCTTTGTAGCGTGACTTTACTTCCTCGGGAGTTTTTCTTCCGTCGGAAACGTTGGTGTGACAGTGCAGATTTGCTTTATAAAAATTTCCGTTTTCGGGTAAAAGGTACTTTTTCATAACAGTTCTCCTTAAAATTTATGATAATGTTATTATAACACAGTTTACGCATTTTCGCAATCGAAAAGTAAATTTTTTTAATGTCTTTATCGGAAGATTTTTCTTTATTTGCATAAACGGCTGATTTTGCGGAAAACTGTATGTAAAACTATCCTAAGGAGGAAATATGTCAGAGCAGAATACAGCATCGGCGACCAAGCAATTTCTTGACTCGCTATACAAAAACGTAAAGATGGGAGCGGATTCGATAATCGACCTTATGCCAAAAGTAAAGGACGACGGTCTGCGTGCCGAGATGACGGCAGAGCTTGAAAAGTACGAGAGCTTTGCAAAGGAGATAAGAGAAATACTCTTTGACAACGACGAAGAGCCCAAGCCCGAAAGCATTATGTCAAAAATGGGCGTTAAGATGGGCGTTATGATGAATACTATGATGGACGATACCACCAGCCACATCGCAGATATGATGATACAGGGCGCGACTATGGGAATTACCAACACCACAAAGCTTATCCGCGAATACGAAAACACCACCTGCTCCGAATCGGCTCTCGCTCTTGCGCGAAAGACCGTGCAGTATGAGGAAGAAAGCATAGAGAGACTCAAAAAGTTCCTTTAATAAGAAAAACGGTCGGCTCACCGAATGTGCGCCAACCGTTTTTTAGTTATATGACTGTATCGAGGATCACTTAGCCAAGACCAGCTCTTCGGTATCCTTTGCGATCATAAGCTCCTCGTTGGTGGGAATTACAAGCATCTTTACCTTTGCGTCGGGTGCGGAAACGTCGTTCTCGTCAGACGTACGCATAGCCTTTGCATTGATCTCTTCATCGATCTTAACTCCCATAAACTCAAGGTTCTTAGCAACTCTTGCACGGTAGTGGGGGTTGTTCTCACCGATACCGCCGGTAAATACGATAGCGTCTACTCCGCCCATAGCTGCTGCATATCCGCCTATAAGCTTAGTGAGCTGGTGAACTATCATCGACTCGATAAGCTGGTAACGCTTGTTGCCGTTGCGTGCGCCCTCTTCGATGTCGCGGTTATCGCTCGTGACCTGAGAAACACCGAGAATACCCGACTTCTTGTTCATAATGGTATCGATCTGATCGGGAGTGAGGTTTTCCTTCTTCATAAGAAGAGGAACGATAGCGGGGTCGATAGAACCGCAACGAGTTCCCATCATAATACCCTCAAGAGGTGTCAGACCCATAGAGGTGTCGTAGCACTTTCCGTCCTTAACAGCGGCAAGAGAAGAGCCGTTGCCAAGGTGGCAGGTAACGATGCGGAGTCCCTCGGGGTTCTTTTCACGGCCGAGCATTGCCGCAGCACGCATGCTTACGTAGCGGTGGCTGGTTCCGTGGAAACCGTAGCGACGGATCTTGTACTTCTCATAATACTCGTAAGGAAGCGCATAGAGATATGCATAGTCGGGCATCGTCTGGTGGAAGCCTGTATCAAAAACGGCTACCTGAGGAACGCCGGGCATAAGCTGCTCGCATGCGCGGATACCCGTAAGGTTTGCGGGGTTGTGGAGCGGGCCGAGCTCGCAGCACTCTTCAATGGTCTCGATAACCTTCTCGTCAATGATAACAGAGCCCGAGAATTTCTCACCGCCGTGAAGCACGCGGTGTCCGACTGCGGATATCTCGTCAAGAGATGCGATAACGCCGTTTTCCTTGGAAACGAGCGTGTCGAGAACGATCTTTACCGCTTCTGCGTGGTTTGCCATCTGAACGTCGAGCTTATAGTCCTCGCGTCCTTCTACCTTCTGCTTAAAGTTTCCGCCGGCGATGCCGATACGGTCACACTGACCCTTAGCGATCAGCTTTTCTGTCTCCATGTCGATAAGCTGGTACTTGATCGACGAGCTACCTGCGTTGATAACAAGAATTTTCATGGCTTTTCAGTTCCTTTTCAATATTTTTCTTTAATTTGGATAAAATTTTATTCTAACTAATATATTTTACAACAAAAAACCACGTTTGTCAAGCACTCTTAGCGGATTTTTATCTATTGATCAATTTTTAATCCTCGAATAGAATACCCGTTCTGCACGATTCACTTTTTATAGAATGTGTTACTACAAGAAAAATGAATTCAAAAAACCAAGAAATTTCTCTACCTCATAAAAGCAAGCGCAGATACCCTGTCCTTAAATCTATTGTTGGCTCATTTCAATTTTCCACAATTCATCTATAGAGAGAAAATTGTTTGGAAATAAGTATACACTTGTTTTATCATATTGTTTAGGTTCTCCGTCCGAATCCCCACCGTAAAAACGATGCCACTCAACCACCTTATAAGTCAATGCACAATAAACCCTTGTTCCTCCATCTTTCATAGGAGAAGTTGGGATAGGTATTACAATAACAATGATTATAATAATGATAATTGCTATAATTTTTTTCTTCATTAAGAATACTCCTTCCTTATTTAGTACATATATCAGCGTAATCAATATATGAATTAGGACAGAAGGCATTTCACTCTTCTGCCATTACTTCAATTCCAAACGTCGTATCCGTACTTTGACGGCGATACTCCATAATTTTTTTTAAATTCACTTGAAAAATATTTATAGTCGGCGTACCCCGAGCTGAGTGCCACGTCCTTAAGTGAATACTCACCCGTAGACATCAATTTTATGGCGTACTGCAAACGCAACCTGACAATGTATTTTTGCGGTGAGATACCGAATTCTTCTTTGAATATCTTACGAAAATACACTTCGCTCATAAAAGAGTGCGCCGCAATATCACCTATCGTAAGATCGCTATCCCTGTAATGTCCAAGCATATACTCGACCGACGCTCTTATCTTCGAATTATTCCTCATACTGCCCGCACATTCTCGCTGACATTCCGAAAATATCTCATAAAGGCAGGCATTTGCCAAATACCGATATCCCTCTGCCTTTGACTCCCATATTGCGAGTATTTTGTGAAACAGATCGCTAAATCTCTCGATATCCTGTGGCGCGAGCACCTCGATATCGCGGCTGACGTACTCCGAAGTCTGAAAATGTATAGCTATAAGCTCGTCCACATCTGCCTCACGCAAATAATCAAGCTTTGCGGGCACGTAGGCTACCGAGCCTTTGCTAACGTCGATGCTCTTCCCGTTTGCTTCAAGTCTTGCATCAAAGTGCATACGGAATGACAGCGCATCAAAATTTCGCCCTTTCACCTTCACTTTTACGTTTTTCTGCTCTATCTTTACGACGTCAAGAATTGTAAGTGACAAAAATTCTTTTTCGAAAATCATACCTTCACCTCGCTTTATGTCACGATTATAGCACATTTGTTTCGAAAATTCAACCTTTTATATTATTTTTCGGGTATACATTTATACGCCTTGCTGTTATAATGAAAGCATCAATATCTTTACGGAGGTAATAATATGTCGGACAGAAGAAAAATACTTGAAAAATACGAAGCAAACAAAGAAGAAATAGACAAGAAGATAGCTGAAAATATAGAAAAATACCGCAAGGGCGATCTGAAGCTGACCTTAAAGAGTGCTGACGGAAAAGCACTCAGCGGCGCTAAGGTAGAGCTTGTGCAAAAAACTCACGAATTCCGTTTCGGTGCAAATATCTTTATGCTCGACGAGCTTGAAACGCCCGAAAAAAACGAAGCGTACAAAAAGACCTTTGCAGAGCTTTTCAATATGGCAACTCTTCCTTTCTATTGGAACACTCTCGAGCCCGAGAGGAACAAGCCTCGCTACGCAAAGGACAGCCGCAAGATATACCGCCGTCCCGCGCCCGATCTTTGCATCGAATTCTGCGAGCAGAACGGCATAGAGCCGCGCGAGCACGCGTTGGCATACGATGCTTTCTTCCCCGCTTGGCTCAAGAGTATGAGTGTTGAAGAAACGAAGAAGGAGATAGAACGTCGCTTCAGCGAGATAGCTGAGCGTTATGCGGATAAGATACCAACCATAGAAGTAACAAACGAAATGGAGTGGGGGAACGGAACTACCTCATTTTACAACGAACCCGATTTTATCGAATGGTGCTTTAAAACAGCAGAAAAGTATTTCCCCAATAACAAGCTCGGCATCAACGAGTGGATGGGACTTTGCTGGGAAGACAGATGCCGCGCGACCGACAAGTATTATTCCTACATAGAAGCAAATATGCTCAAGGGCGCGCGAATTGACGCTATAGGTATGCAATACCACCTCTTTTTCAAGAGGGAAGACGAATACAGCTCTACAAGAAGACTGCTTGATCCCGACGAGCTCTATCGTCATATGGATCTCTATTCCAACTTCGGCAGACCCTTGCAGATAACCGAGGTCACAGTTCCCTCTTACTCATGGGAGGACGAGGACGAGCAGATACAGGCTGACGTTATAGAAATGCTCTACTCGATATGGTTCTCTCACCCGAGCGTTGAGCAGATAATTTATTGGAACGTCGTTGACGGCTACGCGCACGTGTGGGATCCCGATCCCGAGAAGATCAAAGCCACGCAAGGCAATATGACACTCGGTGAAAACTACTACCACGGCGGTCTGCTGCGCTTCGATATGACGCCAAAGCCCGCGTACTACAGAATAAAAGAGCTCTTCCATAAGAGATGGCACACCGAACAGAGTCTTGTCTCGGACGAGAACGGCTGTATCGCTGCAAGAGGATTTTTCGGCGATTATGAGCTGACCGTTTCGGTAGACGGAAAGGTCTGCAAAAAAGAGCTCACTGTCAAGAGCGGTGCGGACAACGAGTTCACTTTTGAAATATAAGTTTATTGTGAAATATTTAACCGATTTTGCGTTTTTCTATTGACTTTTAAGATACGCCAATGTATAATAGTGTTGAGCGAAATTTTGCTCAACATTATTTATTTTAATTTAAATACGAAAGGACGTGTCCCCATGAACAAGTTTATGCTTAACGAGACCTCCTATCACGGAGCAGGCGCTATTTCGGCTATCCCCGCAGAGATCAAGGCAAGAGGCTTTAAGAAAGCTTTCGTTGCTACCGACCCCGATCTTATCAAGTTCGGTATTTCAAAGAAGGTGACAGATCTTCTTGACGCTGAGGGTATCGCTTACAGCGTATTCTCGGACATCAAGCCCAATCCTACTATAGAGAACGTACAGAACGGTGTTGAAGCATTCAAGGCTGCAGGCGCTGACTGCATCGTAGCTATCGGCGGAGGCTCTTCTATGGACACCGCTAAGGCTATCGGTATCATCATCACTAACCCCGAGTACGCAGACGTTCGCTCGCTCGAGGGCGTTGCTCCCACAAAGAACCCCTGCGTTCCCACCATCGCAGTTGCAACTACTGCAGGTACTGCCGCAGAGGTAACTATAAACTACGTTATCACCGACGTTGAAAAGAAGAGAAAGTTCGTTTGCGTTGACCCCCACGACATTCCCGTCGTTGCTGTAGTTGACCCCGAAATGATGGCTTCTATGCCCGCATCTCTTACCGCTGCTACAGGTATGGATGCTCTTACTCACGCTATCGAAGGCTACATAACCCGCGGCGCTTGGGAGCTGTCTGATATGTTCCACCTCAAAGCTATCGAGATAATCGCACGCTCTCTCCGCGGCGCAGTTGCAAACACTGCTGACGGTCGCGAGGGTATGGCTCTCGGTCAGTACGTTGCAGGTATGGGCTTCTCTAACGTTGGTCTCGGCGTAGATCACTCTATGGCTCACACCCTCTCTGCGTACTACGATATGCCTCACGGAAAGGCTTGTGCTACCCTTCTCCCCGCAGTTATGGCTTACAACGCAGAGGCTACAGGTGAGAAGTACCGTGAGATCGCACGCGCTATGGGCGTTAAGGGCGTTGACGAGATGACTCAGGAAGAGTACCGCGCAGCAGCAGTTGAGGCTGTTCGTCAGCTCGCTGAAGACGTCGGAATCGTTACCTCGCTCAAGGGCGTTGCTAAGGAAGAGGATATCCACCAGATGTCCGTTGACGCTTACAACGACGCTTGCCGTCCCGGTAACCCCAAGGATACCAGCGTTGAGGATATCGAGGCTCTTTACAGAAGCCTTATGTAATCAAACATAAACTAAGGACTGCATCTGTCGATGCAGTCCTTTTGTTTTTTAATTTATCTGAGGCGAGCACCTACAGCGCTTATTCCGACGTTTGCCTCTACTTTTATTCTGTAGCAATCTCTTATAGGCTCGGGCAGATTTATTCCGATCCTTCCTTTTCCCTCACCTTCCGTGATAAGCTCATATACCTGTCCGCTGAATGCATATACCTTGTATTTGCTCATAGCGTCAAGGCTGAATTCTATGCGATCAAACGGGAAGATACCGCCAAAGGCTGCCTCGGCACTGTGTCCGTCCTCGGATCGTTCTATCGTCTTTACAAGCTCGCCGTCGCCAAGGTCGCCCTCTTCACCTTCGATATCCTCGAAGAGATAGATGCCGATATTCTTGAGCATCGGTGATGCAAGAGAGCCCGTAACGCTGAAGCGCAGATGCTTGTACTCACCCTCTTCAAACACGAACGCACGGCGAAATCCTACCGACTTGCCCCTATACAGCAAGGTAGCCTCGCCGTCCTCGTCGATAGCCTCAAGCACAAAGGAATTTATTCTTTCCCCCGCCTCGATAAGCTCGCCTATCGAGAACACGTTTACCTTCTCGCTCTTGGGGAGAATGATATCGATAACGTCTGCAAGATATACGTCGCTCTCTTCCCCGTCGGCGTCGTCAATTACGGTAATCTTTGAGCCGTTGCAGGAAATATCCGCGCCATCGGCATAGTTGTGTGAGAGCATCTTCTCTATACATTTACCCGACGCGATCGCATTCTCTGCATCTCTGTCGCACACAAGTCCGCGCGTATCGGGCGGAAAGCTGAGAAGCATCATAGAATTTCTGCCTACCGAGTCGAACCAGATCTTGTTTATCTGCGAGGCAGACTTGACCTTAGTGTCCTGATCGGGATGGTAGAACCAACCCGGACGGATAGAAACGTCGACCTCACTCGGAACGTATGACGAACCGCCCATCTCTCCCGTGTTAAGAACGCTCCTGATCTCGTCAACTATAGTCTTAAGTTCGATCGAAGCGTAGTGCGGCTCGCTCACGTATCCGCTCTCGTTTCCTCCCCAGCGCAGATCTATATGTCCCGCCGCGCCCATAGAGCCGAAGATAGCGGCTTTAGGCTGATTTTCTCTGACTATAGACTCCCATCTGTCCCAATCGTATACAGCGTCACGGCTTCCCGCGCCGTCCCACCATACCTCGTGTATCTCACCGTAGCCCGTCAATATCTCGGTAAGCTGATTTGCAAAATAGTCGTTGTAGTCGTCCTTACCCCAATGCGGAGAATGTCTGTCCCACGGAGAGATATACAGACCCACCTTAAGTCCGTACTTGCGGCAGGAATCAACGAACTCGCGCACGACGTCGCCCTTGCCGTTCTTGTATGGGCTGTTCTTGACAGAATGCTCGGTGTATGCCGAGGGCCACAGACAAAATCCGTCGTGATGCTTGACGGTGAGTATCGCAAGCTTAAATCCTGCGTCCTTCGCTGTTCTCAGCCACTGGTCAGTGTCAAGCTCTGAGGGATCGAAAATATTCTCCACCTCTGTGCCGCTTCCCCATTCCGAGCTCGTAAAGGTATTTACACCGAAATGGAAAAATACCTTTTTTCCTATCTTGTAATGTGCCACCTGACGCTCGTTCGGCGTTGCGCCAAAGGGCTCTATTCCGTATTTTTTTAAATCTACCATAATGCACCTCCAAGGTTTGTATTTCAATTATACAGTGTACAAATAATTTTGTCAAGTAATTTTAAAACTCTCTTGACATAAAGTATTATTTATGCTAAAATCTTCTCGCCAACATTCTGAAAGGAGATAACAGGCTATGTACAACGAAATAGATCGCGCAGATATGGCGCTTCTGCCAAACATTTTAAAATTCACCTCGACAGAAAGCATACCGCTCAGCTTTGAGTACGGAGAGCGCACAGTTCACGGAATCCCGAAGGAATTTTCACCCACAGTATCATACCGTCTCATCAACGCAAATATCCTTTTGTACGTTATTGAGGGAACAGATGAAAATGGGCTGAACATACGTGCAGAATATATCGAATACAGAGACTTTCCCGTTACCGAGTGGGTGGTATTTATCACCAACCGCGGAAATTGCGACACTCCCGTGATCAAAAACGTACGCATTGAGGGAAAGCTCGTCTGCCCCTCCCCCGTTCTTGAGCACGGAAACGGAGATACCTGCGCGCCCGACGGATATCATTTCTTCACCGATACCGTCGACAAAAAGATAACCCTTACTCCATTTAGCGGGACCTCGTGTCAGGGTGCTTTTCCGTATATGACTATCCATTCTGACGAACTCGAGATACGTGCGGCTATCGGCTGGCCTGCAAAATGGAGAGCCGAGATATCCCCTACCGACGACGGTGTTCTCTTCTCCTGCGGTCAAGATCGTTGCGCAACTGTTCTTCACGTCGGCGAGACCTACCGCACGCCGCGACTTAACCTTATGGCATACACTACCGACGGCTCTGTTTTCCGTGGAATAAACCTTTGGAGACGTTGGTATTTCAAGCATATACTCCCGCGCGAGAACGGACAGCCCGTTCCGCCTAAGCTCTGCTTACACAATTACTGTGCCGACGGAAAGCCGGAATTCACGGGCGCGACCGAAGAAAACCAGATATACGCGCTCAACGAATACGTAAGACGCGGAATGAAGCCTGATATCTGGTGGGTAGATGCAGGCTGGTACCCTTGCGATTACGATTGGCCCAGAATTGGCACGTGGTATCCCGACCCCGCACGTTTTCCGAACGGTCTTGCGCCGCTTGGTAAGGCGTGCGAGGACAACGGCGTTCAGCTTATGGTCTGGTTCGAGCCCGAAAGAGTCCGCGCAGGCGAAGAGCTTGACCGACTGCACCCCGATTGGCTGCTCTCCCGCAAGGACGACAAGAACGCTGACCGCCTGCTTGACCTCGGAAACCGCGAGGCTCTCGATTGGCTCATCGAGCACGTAAACCGAATGATCAAGGACTCTCACATCGCTATCTACCGTCAGGACTTCAACTTCGACCCCGCTCCGATATGGCAGCAGAACGAAGCCGAGGACCGTATCGGTATGCTTGAAAATCTTCACGCTCAGGGTTATCTTGAATATTGGGACAGCCTCATACTTCGCAATCCGGGACTCTGGATAGACTCCTGCGCTTCGGGCGGCAGACGTAACGATCTTGAAACTATGCGCCGCGCCGTGACGCTCCACTATACCGACGTAGGATACGGAAATCACCCGATAAAGCAAAAGCAGCACCGCGAGATGTTCGAATGGATACCCTACTTCCGCGCTCACAATATGAATTGGGATAACGCGGAGAACGGCACGTACGAAAACGGCGGCAGACCGACCGACAGATTTGCATTCCACTGTGCCCTCACGCCTGCCCTGACCTCGATGTTCACCTACGACGACAGCGAGGAAAACTTTGAGATCGGTCGCGAGATGGACGAGATCTGGCGCGAGGCGGCAGAGCTTGAGCTCAAAGGCGACTACTACCCGATAAGCGAGTGCCGCTGTGACCCGCACGATTGGTACGCTATGCAGTTCGACTATGAGACAGAGTGCCGCGGATTTGTTCAGGCTATCCGCAACACGCTTGCAGAGGACGAGAGCTACACGCTGAATATCCCCTGCATTCACGCGAGCAAGACCTATACGCTCACCGACCGCGAAAGCGGAAACACTATAAAGCTAAGCGCAGAAGAGCTTGCAAAGGGCTTGACCGTCTCGCTCCCCAAGCGCACGGGAATAATATATTTCTATGAGTTTGAATAAAAAATGGGGCTGTCTCGAATTTTGCCTTGAGACAGCTCCTGTTTTTATGTCTTATCGTAATATTCTTCAAACAGATCGTTGGGAGTACATTCAAGAATATCACAAAGCGCTTGCAAATTTTCAAACTTAATACCGTTAGTCTGGTTATTCACCATTTTGTTAAAATTTTGATAGCTCAACCCCAATTGAATATATAGCCAATACTTCGTTTTTCCCTTTTTTTCTAAAATATCAAGTATCCTTAGTTTCATCATAACACCTCTACATTATATTATGTAAAAATTATATATCAAAATACTATTGACAAATAGACTTTTACGTTATATAATGTATACATAATATATTGGAGGAATAACAGTATGAACGAAAAAAACAAAGCCACTTTTTCCACAATGAAAATCTTAACTATTTTATCGGGAATAGTTCTGCTTTCAGCACTTTTTATTCCGATTTTTTACTTAAATCTTGGAATTGCAACCAAAGCAGAATGGGGATTTCAATATTTATTCAAATTATTTTCAAAAATAGAGTTGTTAGAAACAATAGAAGGACTTGATTCTCTATCCGGTTTTCAAATTTTATCATTTTCAAAGAACGCTGATTTATGGAAAATAGTATTAATTATTTTTCAATTTCTATTTTTAATTATCGGACTGGTAACTCTCGAAGACGGTCTTTCCGGCGGCTTTAGAGGTATCACCTTTATTCGCGAACAGGGAGCTTCTGACCGCGACATTATGAAGCAATTGTTTTCGGAAGTTCGTTTTCGTTTTATTTTGTTAATAATATACTTTTTGCTTACCTCATATATCTCTTTTGTTGAAATCAACGGAATGGCCTTTTCACCAACAATTACACTTGCTTTTATCCCACCAATTCTTCAATTTTTTGTATTTATGCTTGCTTGCCATAAACGAAATGAATTTATAAGCGAATTAGAAGAAAAAGAATCCCAAACAAATTCCCCTTTCAACCTTTTAGACCAACAGCTTCAGTTATTCTTAAAATATAAGGATCTTTATGCCGCTGAAGTTCTAACAGAATACGAATATACTCGCAAAATTGAAACTGTTAAAACCGCTATCTTAAATATACATATTGATCTCGGAAATATTACGGAAGAAGAACGCATTGCGATACTGAAAAAGTTAAAAGAAGCGGAAAAACAATCCATCATTACTCCCGAGGAGTTCATCAAAATTAAAAAAATGCTTGAGTAATTAATAGGGAGAAATATCATGACACAAATAACAAAAAAAGACATAAGAAAATTTGTAGTTAAAGGAACGACGGCTCTGTTTTTTTGGTTCGTTTATTTTGCGCTTGCGTTTTTAGTTCCGATACGAGGACGAAATGGAATTCAATTCGTAGCAGCGCTCATTATGGGTGAAATCAAATTTGATGCACCTATCAAGTACGTACATCTGATTTTTTTAATTCTTTATCTTTTAAGCGCTATTTTCTGTTTGAAACCTATTCTGAAAACCATATTTTCAAAAGATAGATTTTCTCAAAAAGAAAATGAAGTCGATTCCCTCTACGTAGATATTGCATACAAGCGGATGACACCTGCGCTTTTCTCCTTATTACTTGGATTCAGTTTCTTTGTTACCGCATGGATTCTTGGTGAAATGTTTGATCCTTCTTCTTCTGATTCTTTCATTTTCCTTTTTGGGAAAAAGATCGACGTTTCCGCTCTTAGTTCTTCTGGGACGATTTTTTATTACGCCGAATTGGCGGTTTATGCAATAGTCGGACTTTTATTAGGACTGTATTCCCTAATCTCGGTAGGAAAATCTGAAAAAAAGAATAAAACAAACGCGTTAGATCAACGAGCTGACGCATTAGTCAAGCAACGCGTAAATCAAATTCAAAGCGAAAAACGCAAAATGGAACAAAGCGCAGCAGACAAAGCAAGCGATAAACTCGACAATATAAATATCATCGAGGAATACAAAAAAATGCTCGACGATGGAATCATTACACAAGAAGAATTCGAAAAAAAGAAAAAAGAATTTTTGGAATTATAAGTTAATCCTATGAACTAAAAAATGCACAAGTCCGTAAAAAAGCGACCTTGTGCATTTTTATTATGAAGCATTTCTGCTTTTACTCTTTTTATTTTCCAACGCAGAAATGTGAAAATATCTCTGCGACTATCTCTTCTCCGATCTCGCGTCCGTCGACCTCACCGAGTGCCGACATAGCACATTCAACACCTACACAGCAAGCGTCGAGCGACATTCCCGCTCTCATATCGGATATCGCGCGCAAAAGCAGCTCACAGCAGCTGCAAAGTGCCGAATACTGACGCGCTCCCGTTACGACGGCATCGTTTTCCATATCTATGTCGCCGTCGATAAACATATCGTCTATGACCTTTGAAAGCTCATCGAACCCGTCTCCCGTCGCCGCAGACACCGATACCGTCCTGCTAAAGCGAGCGCAAAGCTCAACAAGCTTAGCGGAAGGCTCAACTCCAAGATCGCTCTTATTTAAAAGCGCGACCGACGGCTTGCCTGATTCTGCTATCCTTTCGCACAGCATCGCGTCGTCCTCTGTCGGCTCACGCGAAGCGTCAAACACGGCAAGAATAAGCTCAGCGCCCTCTATCTCGCGGATAGAACGCTCAATTCCTATGCTCTCGACCTTGTCGTCGGTATCGCGAAGTCCCGCCGTATCCGAAAGCAAAAGCGTAGCCTTCCCGACTATAGCCGTCTCGCGCAGTACGTCGCGCGTAGTCCCCTCAACGTCAGTAACTATTGCCGCATCGTAACCGAGTATTCTGTTATATACCGAGCTTTTTCCGGCGTTCGTGCGACCGCATATAACGGTGGGTATTCCCTCGCTGACCGCTCCTCCCGTGCCGTACGTAGCCTTTAGTGCTTCAACTCCGTCACGTATCTCGCACAGATGCATCTCCATCTCCTCTCGGCTCATCTCAGAGAGATCCTCGTCGGGAAAATCTATAACTGCATATATGCTCGTGAGCACCGATCGCAAGCGTTCGTAAAGCTCGCTCATTTTTTTCGACAGTCTTCCCTTCATTCCTCCGCGTGCGAGCGCAAGTTGGCTCTCACTGCGCGCTTCAAGCAGATCACCCAGCGACTCCGCCTCGGTCAGCTTCAGCTTTCCCGATACGTAAGCTCTGCGCGTAAATTCGCCCGCTTGAGCCGCTCTTGCCCCCGCAAGAAGTACCGCGGAGAGCACCTTTTTAGTTACGAGTATTCCTCCGTGACAGCTTATCTCAACTGTTTCCTCACCCGTAAACGAGTGAGGTGCGCGAAATACGACCGCCATAACGTCGTCTATTCCCGTATGCCTGTCTCTGTCGTCGGGCATATATATCTCGCCGTAAACCATTTTCGCGTGCTCACACTCGCACAGTCTTTTGCCCGAGCGAGCCGCGAATACCCTGTCGGCTATCTCTATCGCGCTATCGCCCGATATGCGTATGAGAGCCACTCCGCCCTTGCCGTAGGGCGTGGAAACGGCGGCTATCGTATCAAGTAAGTTCATAAGCAGACCCTTTCAAAATAAAATAGGACTCGGTCTTGCGAGCCCTACATATTTAAAAAGCTGTCGCAAACGCGACAGCTTTTTATCGCAGAGATCACTCAGCAGCTTCAACGAGCTCTTCAGCTTCCTCTACCTCTTCAGCATCGTCAATTGCGAGATCGCAATCGTCGCACTCGTCGAGAAGGTCGTCGCAATCGTATACGAGATCCTCTGTGTACTTCTTGATGAGCTTGTAAACAACGAAAGCAATTGCACTTGCTGCTGCAACGCAAGCTACAGTAATAGCAATGATCTTGCCGTAGTTAGTCTTCTTCTTACCGAAATTAAACATTTTGATTCCTCCTTATTTTATAGGTTATTTTGAATTAACATCCAAATATACTGATTATAGTATACCATATTTTTAAGAAATTGCAATAGATTTTTTTAATTTTTTTAGCTTATTAAAGCATTTTTAACTTTTTGTTCAAATAAAAAAATAAAAAATAAATTATTTTTCAAATATCTCTTTTATTCGACGAAAAAATCTGTTATAATATATAGTGGAACTTTGTGCGCAAGTACTTTATTCGGAGGTTTTTATGACATATAACGACGTCTGCAACGCCTTGGCGACGGCAGAGATAGAAAATAACCGTGGCGAAGCAGCTATGCTCATCTGCCGCTTTTGCAATATAAACAAGGCAGATCTTCTCCTGCGTCACGATGAGGATTTCGACTCGCCCGAGCTTTTAGCTGCTGTAAAAAAGCGTTGTGAGCGATATCCTCTTCAATACATACTCGGATATTGGGATTTTTGCAACGAGACCTACCGCGTAAATGAAAACACGCTCATTCCCCGTCAGGATACCGAAAAGCTTGTCGAACTTGCTATAAGGCTCATACCCGAAAATGCCCGCATTATCGATCTGTGCACGGGTAGCGGCTGTGTCGCTATCTCAACGCTCGCCGCAAGACAGGATTGCAGAGCGGTCGCAGTAGACCTTTTCCCCGACACGCTTGAGGTGGCAAGAGAAAATGCAGAGAGCAACCGAGTTGGAGACAGAGTGGGATTTATCGCTAAGGACGTTCTCTGCCCCGATTTTATGGATGAGCTTGGTAGCTTCGATTGCATACTTTCAAATCCTCCCTACGTCGAGACACATCAGATACCTCTGCTCGACGAGGAGCTCGCATTCGAACCCGAAGCGGCACTTGACGGCGGCGACGACGGACTTGATTTTTACAGAGTTATTATCGGAGAATACGGAAAATATCTGACAGAAGGCGGAATAATGCTGCTTGAGATCGGCTGTGATCAGGCAAAAGCAGTCTCGACGATAGCAGGAAATGCGGGAATGAGATGCGAGATATTCAAGGATTACGGCGGGAACGACCGCGTAGCCTATCTCAAATACGACCGCAGACCAAGCATCGACGATAATATTTCGGACGGTATAGGCGTATAAATTATTGTACGTCTTATTACTGATAAGGAGAAAAGATTTTGAATATTGTAGTTCTTGCAGGCGGTCTTTCGCCTGAACGCAACGTCTCACTCACGTCGGGAACCCTTATATCATCCGCGCTTCGCAGAAAAGGTCATAAGGTCCTTATGCTCGACGTTTACGAAGGAATAAAGGACGTCGGCGCAGATCCGATAAAGCTTTTCACAAGCGTTGATAATGCGTCACATTCAGCAGGCTCGAGAGCGCCCTCCCCCGAGGAACTCGTGCAGATAAAAAAGAATAACGGAAACAGAAACGAGCTTGTAGGCGAAAACGTAATTAAAATGTGTAAGCTCGCAGACGTCACGTTTCTCGCTCTTCACGGAGATATGGGAGAAAACGGTCAGCTGCAGGCAACACTTGACGTTTTCGACGTTACGTACACGGGAAGCGGATATATCGGAAGCCTGCTCGCGATGGATAAGGATATCGCTAAAAAGCTTCTGCGCGATGCGGGAGTTCGCACGCCCGACTCGGTAAGATTTGACCCCGAAAGACCCGACGCTTCAATAGAGGAAGCAATAGAAAAGATAGGATTTCCTTGCATAGTAAAGCCCTGCTCTTGCGGCTCAAGCGTGGGAGTATCTATGGTCGAAGACCGCGAAGAGCTGAGATGTGCATTGGAGCTTGCAACAAAATACGAGAGCTCGGTGCTGATCGAACAGCGCATATTCGGACGAGAGCTTACTCAGGCGTATCTTGACGATAGGACGCTACCGCCCGTAGAAATAATCCCAAAATGCGGATTTTACGACTACGCAAATAAATACGTTGCAAACGCGACCGAAGAGATATGCCCCGCAAATATCACGCCCGAACAGCTCTATGCCGTGAGCAAGGCAACGAAAAAGGGATTTGCGGCACTAAGACTCGGCGGATACGCAAGATTTGATTACATACTTGATGATAACGGAGAATTTTGGTGTCTTGAAGCGAATACACTTCCGGGAATGACCCCGACAAGCCTGCTCCCGCAAGAAGCCGCCGCTGTCGGAATAGACTACGATTCGCTGTGCGATAAGCTTGCAAATATGGCGCTTGCAAAGAAAAAATAATATGCTTGACCATATAAAAAGAAATACAACGTCGCCGTTTCGTGATGCATCTTACGAAACGGCGGCGAAAAAATCATAAAATTACAAAAATAGCTTGAAAAAATAAAATTTTTGTGATATAATTACGCAGTGACCTATTATTTCGTGGTGTGGCGCAGTTGGGGACGTTTCCGAGCGCCGCCTGTGGCGGATGAAGCGAGGAATAAGGAGTGGCAGCCGTCGCAGAACGCGAGCAATACCTTGCGACGCGCGATGCGCTAACGGCAACAGGAAGCGCGCGACGTTTGGGAGCATGCAGGCGGCGGGGGACGCCCCCGCGGGCAAAAACGCGCTCTGCGCGAAAGGCAAAGCCACGAAAAGCCTTGCAATCATTGAGAAAACGCCCTTGTAAACACTGACTTTTTCGGCGGTTACCCTTTTCAAAAAAACACCGACAAAATGTTTTGACCACAGATTTGACCACTTACGGAAAATGACCTAAAATCGAATATTTTTCACACTTCGGGGTGTGGCGCAGTTGGTAGCGCGCGACGTTTGGGACGTCGATGCCGCAGGTTCGAATCCTGTCACTCCGACCAAAAAAGAAAAGATACCTCACGGTATCTTTTCTTTTTTGCTTGATGTGTCAATTTGAAGCTGTTTTGCGTAGCAAAATGCAGGTTCGCATTCCCCGCTCGGAGATCGGCAAGCTCGCTTGTCAGACGGAGAGCGCGGGAATCACGTAGCGAAGCGAAGTTACCCTGTCACTCCGACCAGAAAATCCCTATGGAGCTCAACGCTCCATAGGGATTTTTCGATTGAATGCTACAAGGTAGCAAAGAAAACGTCTGATGGAATAGATTACGAAATTACCATAGACGGGAAAAACGGATATGCAACTGTTGCTATGACCAAGTATTACGATGGAACAGAATAACCTACATTGCCGATCAACCTTGGTACACACTCAATTTATTTTTACGCTGAATAACATTATGCCCTCGTTCCGAAATGGAGCGAGGGCATAACTTTTATTTTATCACCA
>SVSY01000110.1 GCA_015064065.1 Oscillospiraceae bacterium | reverse complement strand
CTTTATTATTTTCGACAGTTATCCTGCCATCACAGAATAATCTCACCGCTTCGGGAAGTATCTTCCACTCGGCTTGTTCCATAATGCGTTTCTGCAAGGTTTCGGGAGTATCATCCTGCTTGACCTCGACCGCCTTTTGAAGCACGATCGGACCCGCGTCACACTCGGGAGTAACTATATGCACCGTCGCGCCCGAGATCTTAACTCCCTTTTCAAGCGCCGCCTTGTGAACGTGAAGCCCATAAAATCCCTTGCCGCAAAACGACGGGATCAGCGCGGGATGTACGTTCAGAATTCTGTTTGGAAAAGCCTCGTATACCTGTTCGTCAATGATCGTCAGAAATCCCGCAAGTACAACGAGATCGATTTCTGCCGCGAGCATTTCATCGGCAAGCGCCCTTGAATATGCGGCAATACTGTCAAAATCCCGCCTTGCAAGAACTCTGCCATCAATATTTGCGTTTGCAGCTCTCTCTAGCGCATAAACGTCGGGTTTGGACGCGATAACGAGAGCAATTTTACCGTTACCAAGCTCTCCTCTCTTCTCGGCATCAATGAGAGCCTGAAGATTAGTGCCTCCGCCCGATACAAGCACGGCTATGCGTGTTTTATTTTGCTCCATTACTCTCAACCCTTCCCTTTCCGAGTCCGATCAGCACAGGCAATATCCAGCCGCCCAGCGTGTTACCCACGACCGCAACGAGAATGAATACGATCCTCATAGGATCGAACGAGCCGCGCATGGATGCAACCGCGAAATAGTATGCATCAGCGATCGAGTGTTCAAATCCACACAGAATAAATGTAGGAATACAAAAGATAATGCCTAGCAGAGTGCCCTTGGTACCGTAGGTCTTGACTGCCGCATACATCAGAACTCCGCAGAAAATAGCCGCGATCAAGCCCTTGATGAATCCGCCCTCAAGCTTTGCCGAGCAAGCGGACTGCGCCGCATCGATCAGCGAGGGCTTGGCAATAGCGGTCAGAACACCCGTCAGTGCAGCACCGATAATGTTGCCGCCAAGTCCGACAGGGAGCGCAAGCGCGCTTTTTTTATCGGGCTTTTCGATAAACAGTCCGATCTTGCCGGTATACAGGTAAAGCCCCAAAAGACAAATACACAGAAGCGCTACGGAAAACAGCACCGCTCCCACTACCTTGTTCTGACAGGACAGATACACCGTGCCACCGATGCCCACAAGCATACCCGAGGCAATACCGCTCCAGAATGCATGCTTTAACATAATTCGACCTTCTCCTCACCGGTTACGATCTCACCGATAACGTAAGCCTCTTCACCGTTAGCCTTGAGGATCTCAAGCGCCGCATCGACCTCGGATGCGGGAACGACAACGCTCATACCAACACCCATATTGTAGGTGTTGAACATATCGCGCTCGGGAATATTGCCCGTCTTTGCGATCAGATCAAAAATCGGTAAAACCTTCACGTCAGCTTTATTAATACGAGCGCAAAGACCGTCGGGGATGCTTCTCGGAATATTCTCGTAGAAGCCACCGCCGGTAATATGTGAAATGCCCTTAACGTCAACCTTCTCAAGAAGCGCAAGAATACTCTTAACGTATATTCTCGTGGGAGTAAGCAAGGTCTCCGCAACGCTCTTGCCGCCGAGAGCCTCGCAAGGCTGATAAAGCGAATCGGGATTGTGATCAATGTCAAACACCTTGCGGCAAAGCGAAAAACCGTTGGAATGAACACCGCTCGATGCAAGCGCGATAACCACGTCACCCTCGGCCATCCTCTTGTTGTCAAGAATCTTCTTCTTGTCAACTATACCGACCGCAAATCCTGCAAGATCGTAATCATCCACAGGCATCAAGCCGGGATGCTCGGCAGTTTCTCCTCCGATGAGCGCCGCGCCCGACTGAACGCAGCCCTCGGCAACACCGCCAACGATTGCGGCGATCTTCTCGGGAATATTCTTTCCGCAAGCAATATAATCAAGGAAGAACAAAGGCTTTGCACCGCAGCAGATTATGTCGTTAACACACATAGCCACTGCGTCGATACCAATAGTATCGTGCTTGTCCATCAAAATAGCCATCTTTACCTTTGTTCCACAGCCGTCAGTACCCGAAACGAGCACAGGCTCCTCTAACCCCAAAGGAAGACCGAAGCAGCCTCCAAATCCTCCAACGTCGTCAAGGCAACCCTCGTTTTTCGTACGAGCGATGTGCTTTTTCATCAGCTCGACCGCCTTGTAACCGGCGGTAATATCAACGCCCGCCGCAGCGTAGCTCTCAGATCTCGAATTCTTCATAAAAAACCTTACCTTTCATACGTAATGCGATTATTCTTTTCCCGTCCAGCAATATGTGCAAAGCTGATCCTCGGGAATACCGATCGCCTTGACTATGCCCTCAACGGACTGAAACTCAAGCGAAGCAAATCGAAACTTCTCGCATATGCTGCGGCGCAGATTTTTACCGCGCTCGGTGTTGGCGTCGCTGTATTCTTCAATGTATTTAAAGCCCTCCTCACCCTCAAGCTCCATAATGGTCTTGCGCGCGATAAGCTCCATTGGGCTGGTCGCTCTGGAGAAATTCAAATACTTGCAACTGTACATAACGGGAGGGCAAGCCGAGCGCATGTGTACCGACTTTGCACCGTTTTCATACAAAAATTCAACCGTCTCACGAAGCTGTGTTCCTCGAACTATCGAGTCGTCTACAAAAAGCAGATTTTTGCCCTGAATAAGATCGTGTACGGGCACTAACTTCATCTTGGCGACCTTTTTCCTGTCCGCCTGACTCGGAGGCATAAAGCTTCGCGGCCAGGTAGGCGTGTATTTTATAAACGGACGCGAAAACGGAATTCCGCTCACGTTGGCAAATCCTACGGCATGAGCGGTTCCCGAGTCGGGCACTCCGCTGACGTAATCAATACCTTCAAGAGTCCCGTTTTTCTTGTCCGACTCTGCCATAATTTCACCGTTGCGGTTTCTCATTACCTCAACGTTAACGCCCTCGTACGTAGCCGTCGGATATCCGTAATAGGACCACAGAAAAGCGCATATCCTCATCTTTTCCCCGGGAGGAGAAAGCTGAACTACTCCGTCAGCACTGATCTCAACGATCTCACCGGGCCCAAGCTCTCGCTCGTCAACGTATTCAAGCTTTTGATAAGCAAACGACTCAAACGTGACTGCATATCCGTCATTGTCCTTACCGATAAGGATCGGCAATCTGCCAAGCTTATCTCTCGCCGCGATCACCTTTCCGTCATCCGTCAGAACGAGGATAGAAACGCTACCGTCAACGACGGCTTGAACGAATTTTATTCCCTCAGCAAAGCTGTCCTTCTGATTTATCAATGCCGCAACAAGCTCGGTCGAGTTAATTGCCCCACTTGTCATCGCGTTGAAGTGACCGCCGCAAGTCGAAAACAGCGCTTCAGCGAGATCAGATGCATTGTTAATGATTCCGATTATGCAGATAGCATAGGTTCCAAGCTTCGAACGTATAAGCAACGGCTGAGGATCGCTGTCGCTTATGCAACCAATAGCGCTCGTTCCGCGCATCTCCTCAAAAACGTGCTCGAATTTTGTTCTGAAGGGTGAGTTTTCAATATTATGTATAGAGCGCTGTAAGCCGATCTCCTTGTCGTACACGGCAAGACCGCCGCGGCGCGTTCCAAGATGCGAATGATAGTCGGTTCCAAAGAACACGTCGCCAACGCACTCACGTCTTGAGGCGATTCCAAAAAATCCTCCCATATATAACTCCTTTAAAAATTAGAAAAGCGATTATTTGTTGTATTCTGACGCTATGCGCGCGTCGTTCTCAAGAACTGCCTTCGCATCTGCCTCTCTTTTTGCAACCAACTTTTGCGCAAGAGTATCATCGGAAAGAGCAAGTATCTGTATTGCAAGCAGAGCCGCATTTGTCGCTCCGTCAATAGCAACCGTAGCAACAGGAATACCCGAAGGCATCTGAACCGTTGCAAGCAGAGCGTCAAGTCCGTCAAGATTGGTTGACTTGCAAGGGATTCCAATAACGGGAAGAGTCGTATTAGCCGCAACTGCTCCCGCAAGATGAGCTGCCATTCCCGCCGCCGCGATCATAACGCCAAAACCTTCGGCTTTCGCATTTTTGGCAAAATCTCGCGCCTGTTCGGGCGTTCTGTGCGCGGAATAAACGTGCACCTCGTATGGAACCTCAAATGCCTCAAGCGTATCGATCGCCTTCTTAACAACAGGCATATCGCTCGCACTTCCCATAACGATACCAACTTTTTTCATAGATCACACCTCCGAATAAATATCGATCTGAAAATAAATCTCCAAAAAAAATCAAAAAAGGCACACTCATCCCTCCATAGAAACAAGCGAGCCCAGACGGTCGGCAATATAGATTTCTGTTCCACCGTGGTTATGCCACTCATTCCGTCAGTCGCAGAAATCCCCTATTTTTCCCTTAATAATGTTACAATAATATAATAACATAAGCAAACAAAAATGTCAAGACCTTTTTTGTCTTCTTCCCTCAAAAAAAGGGGAATTGTAGGAACGAACAAAAAGGTCTTGACAAATATCATTCTATATGTGCGTTTTTCTTTTTCAGCCTTGCGTGAGCATAGCAAATCACCGCTGCTATCAGACATCCAACTACGTATCCAAACAAATCTATCCACACGTCGCGGACCGACGAGCCTCTATGGCTGAATATCTGTATAGTTTCGTCCATAAGCGCAACGAAAATACCGCACAAAGCAAGTCCCAGTACGTATGTGCCCTTGTTTTTCAAAAAGCGCTTAAAAAGTAAGGACGCAACGGCACCCAAAGCGGCAAATTCGGTAAAATGAGCCATTTTCCTGACCGAAAGACCGCCAACAGTGCTCACACCGTCCCCGGTGCCAAAGATCGAAGCAAAAAATTCTCCTACCGCTATACTTAAAGAGGACGAAAGCTGTGAGGAAAGAACAGAATTACCCCATATAAAGCACACTATGAATGCAAAAATTATAGCGAGCCAATATCTCTTCTTCATCTAACCTCCAAAGCTAAAACAAACTTTTTAATAAAAAACTCAAAAAATATCAAACAATAATCTCAGCTGACTCAAGCTCTTTCACCGCATCAGCCATAAGCTCGTCGATATAACCGTGCCCGAGGGATTTTTCAACAACACGCACAGCATCCGACAAATTCGGCATACGCGTCGTCATATTGTGGCAATCAGATCCCAAAAAACTGACCGCACCCATAGAAACCATTCCGAGCGCCTGTCTTTTAGTTCCAAATCTGAGAAAAGCCTCGGCGTTAAGCTGTATCGCTATGCCACTCTCAAGCAAACGGTCAAGAAGCCCCTTTTCTTGATATGAGTAATATCTGTCGTAGTGGGCAACTATGGGTTGGAATCCCTTGGCCTTCAAGGACATCAATTCACCCACGTTAGTCTCACTCCAACGTTCGAACGGCATCTCTACAAGCAGAAGCTTTGTGCCGAGAATACAAAGATCTGACACCGCCGCGCTCCTCGAAATCCCGTCAAAATAAGCAACCTCCGCGCCCAAATAAATTGTCGGCAAGTCTTCTCCGAGAGCCTTTTGCTCGGATACCGCATCCGAAAGAGCCTCGACTGCCCTGCCCCTTTTCTCCAGAAAATCAACAGGATTGGTCATATTCGGATAAAAATGCGGCGTAGCAACTATCTTCCTAACTCCTTGGGCATACGCGTAACGAAGCATTTCAAGGGATTCCTCAACGCTATCGCTTCCGTCGTCTATATGAGGCAAAACGTGTGAATGTAGATCTACCAGATCTATTGTATCACAAGGCTTTTGCCCCTCTTTGCCTTCAGTGCGCTTTCTTGTAAAAAACATCGATAACAATATCCTTTAATTCTTCTTCGTCGACGTAGAATTCCATATACTTTTGACCAACCTTGGCTTCTCCGGGAGGAATTA
>SVSY01000003.1 GCA_015064065.1 Oscillospiraceae bacterium | reverse complement strand
CGTCGGCACGTATAGATGCGACACCGACGCCGAGCGCCATAATAAACGGCACTGTCATAGGTCCCGTGGTAACTCCGCCCGAGTCGAAGGATATAGCAAGAAAGCTTTTGGGAACGAGAAATGCAAATATAAATACTATTGCGTAAAAGCCGAGCAAAAGATACTTAAGTCTTACGTTAAAAATTATGCGAAGCATCGCTATGACAAGCATCGCACCAACACCGAGAGCTACCGCAAGGATAAGCACGAGACTCGGTATGCTTGATATCTGATTTGCAAGCACGGTAAGGTCGGGCTCTGAAACGGTTATCATAACTCCTACAAAAAAGGAAACGAGGATTATCATCCAGAGCTTTTTAGTCTTGGTTATTCTCGAGCCGACGTATTCGCCCATAGGCATCATCGCAATATCGGCACCAAGCGTGAAGAGTGCCATTCCGAAGATGAGCATGACAGCTCCGATGATAAACGATAAAAGTATCGGTGCGTCTATCGGTGCTATGGTTATCAACAGTAAAAGCACTATACCAGACACGGGAAGCACGGACATAAGCGCTTCTTTTATCTTCTCTGTAAGTATAGTTTTTTGCGATACTTTCACAGTAGTTCTCCTTTCCTACAACTCTACAATTTAATTATACCATTTTTGATCGTATTTTGCAAGAGCAAAAAATATATTTTATACTTTTTGCTCTTTTGTAATATTGACATACCCCCTCTAAATATGTTATAATATGTTTATAGCATATGAAAGGAACGCCCTCAATGGAAAATCTCGGCTACTACAACGGAAAATACGACCTTATAGAGAATATGACTGTACCGATGAATGATCGCGCCTGCTTTTTCGGCGACGGTCTTTTTGAGGTAGCGTACGTGAGAAATTATAAAATATATGCACTTGACGAGCATATGGACCGTCTTTACGACGGCGCAAAAGCTCTCGGTTACAATATGCCTATAACTAAAGGTGAGTTTTCTTCGCTCCTCTACGAGCTTTCGTCAAAGGTAGACTCTCCCGATCAATTGCTTTATTGGCAGGTCAGCCGCGGCACAGAAATGCGCTCGCACGCACCGCAGAGTGAGCTCGTGGCAAATATATGGGTCACGATCCGCCCCAAAGTAATGCTCGCGCCCTACTCTCCCGCAAAGCTTATAACCTATCCCGACACAAGATTTTTCCACTGCAATATGAAAACGCTCAATCTTCTTCCCACGGTAATGGCATCTATCGCCGCAAAAAACGCCGAAGCAGACGAAGCTATATTCCACAGAGACGGCATTGTCACAGAGTGCGCGCACTCAAATCTCTGTATAATCCGCGACGATGGCGCGATACAGACAGCCCCCTCAGATAATCTTATTCTACCCGGAGTTACCCGCGCGCATATGGTAAGAGCCTGCAAGGAACTCGGTATTACTTGCATCGAAGAGCCCTACACGCTCGACGAGCTTATGAACGCCGCAGAGGTCGTTATAGTCACCTCGGGCGCACAGTTCAGACCCGTAGCAGAGGTCGACGGTGTCGCAGTCGGCGGAAGAGCTCCCGAGATCGTTAAGAAGATGCAAGAAAAGCTCTACGGAGACTTTCTTGAAAAAACGAACAGATAATATAAAAAAGCTTTACTGTCAGACTGACAGTAAAGCTTTTTCTTTTCACCAAACAAACGGTATAAGTCTATATTTTACGCGTTTTTTATAGTCTTTGTAGCCTTCAAGCTCTTGTGTGAGCAGCTTTTCCTCGTTGATTATTCTCACAACGATAACGGCAACGTAAGGCAAAAAACAAAGGAACGACCACCACGAGCCGAGAACTATCGGTATAGCTAAGAAAAGCCAGACCGTCACGGCATACATCGGATGTCTCACTATTTTGTAAAGACCCGTGTCGACTACCTTTTGCCCCTCCTGCACCTTTATGGTCCTCGAGAGGTAGGCATTTTCGCGCATCACCTCGCCGTAAAGAGCATAAGAGACGAGCAATACCGCCGATGCGATGACTGTCACCACAGAAGGAACGTGCGACCATCCAAAGCGAAAATCAAGTCCCGCAACGACAAATCCGCAGAGAAACAGCAAAGCAGCGATGGCTACTACACCCTTTTGAGTATTTTGCTTCTCCTTGACGTCAAGGCGTTTTGCGAGCAGCTCGGGCGATCTTATAAAGAGTATTATGCCTAAGATAAGCATCGGCAAAAACAGCAAAGCGATAAAAAGCCACGCACCGACGTATGCAAAGCTTCCCGCAGGAACGAAAAGCAGTGTCCCAACCAAAATGAGTCCCAATATAAATTTTATAACTGCATTAAATAAAAGCTTCATTATTTTACCTTTCTGCAGGTATCAACCGTCAGTGTGAGAGGGCAGATCCTTTATTGGCAGAGTAGTCACTTCGCTTCCTGCAACGTATATATTCTGAACCTTAGACTCATCCGAGAAGAGCCATGCGCTGTAGGACCATGTCTTCATAGGGGTATTCGGCGGCTCTGCGGTAGAATAATTCTTCATACCGAGAGGCCAAAGAACCGTCAACGGATCTACAAGCGAATAAAAGGTTGCATTACCGCCCTGATATCCGTGATGAATGACCTGAACAACGTCAGATCTGAGATTGTGCATATACACCGAAGTAACGACCTCTGTCTCTGTAGGATGGCTGTCACCTGGGAAAAGTATCGACTTTCCGTCAATTTCAAGACGTCCGACTACAGAGGTATCATTCAGATTTTCCAGCTTGATCGGTTCTACCATTTCTATCGTAGCAAATACAGTATAGACCGCGTTTCGCAGATAGAATTTCTGTCCCGGATGGGCTATTACGATCTTGGTATCCTTGAGAACGGCAAGAGTCTTGTCGATATAGTCCATATTTTGCATATCCATATTTGCCAGCTGTTCTTCGCCTACCTTGCTCCAGATTATCTGCTCTATATCAAACAGGCTGTAATAGTCCTCGTTGTAGAGCATCATCATAAGAAGTCCCATGTGGTCGCCGTGCGCGTGGGTTATTATCCACGCAGCAATAGTGATATTATCGGGATCGTCGGCAAGCGACTTGATAACGTCAATAAACTGCGCTATGGCTTCTTTCGTTCCCGTTCCGCCGTCAACGACTATAAACGAGCCATCGGCGAGCTTTATTATGTAGCTCATACCGTTCTGTATCTTTGCGCTTTCCTCAAGACCTATCTGAGTTATAGTGCACTCCGTGCCGGTAGGAGTATATATATTTTCCTCTTTTAGCGCGGGAAGCGAATAATTGCCCGCGTATTCCATTGTTATGCGTACCTCTCCGAGCTTGTCGAAGAACATTGTGTTAAGATAGTATTTTTCCGTGCTAAAGGTAGCAAAGAGATTTTTTCCTATCGTATTATCGGTGTAAGGCGTAAATCCCGCCGCCGCAACGTCTGTAAGATAAGAATTATACTCGTTTGCATCGGTATTTTTGATAACGACGGTCTGCATATCGTACGCGCCGCGATACACGTCAATAAAAGTTCCGCCGTTGTAGCGCGGAATAGACTCCAATATCTCGTTATTCGAGTGAGAATAATTCCATTTTTCCGTGAGGATAAGCTCGCCGTTCTTGAAATTACTCTGTAGCAGCGCCTTAAAGGTTTCAAGAGCTGAAAGCGCCGTATCGATATCGTGGAAACCGATAACGTACTTTTTATTGATAAGCTCTGCGCGCGTCTCGCTGTAGGATATCCTTGAATAGAGCTCAGCTGCTTCATCGTGCTCCGTAGAACCGATAAGTATAGCAAATTCCTCAGCGGAATAGACCTCGTCATGCGCCTTAAAGTCGGTAGAGATAGGCGGTGTCACGCCCGTTACCTCTTTGAAAATATTTCTGATCTTGGTATATACCTCGATCTCCCTTTCGGTAGCATTCTCAGGGCGGATTATTTTGCAACGGTATTCTCCGTCCGAAAATATCCTCAGTTGCCCGTCGTCAACGTATTCGCTTGCAACGGTCTCGCTACTGAGCTCGGTTGCAGGTGCTGAGCTTGCTTCTTCGTTTTTATCCGAATTACAAGCGGCAAAAGCGAACAGCACGCATATAAGCAGAACGAGAGATAATACTTTTGCAAGATTAGTTATAAAACGATTCATAGATCCTCCTTAGTTGCCTATTTCGGCACGTCCAACCGCATAAAATCGGGAAGATAGACGCCTATGTTTACATTATAGCACTAAAACTCCAATATTTCAATAAAAAAATGCCCCTGAAGCAAAAAAATCAAATTTGAGGCAATTGACTTGCATAAAAGTTTTTTTCAATAGCGGCAAAAAAATCTTGACATTTACAGATATGTGTGATATAATACTTTAGTCTTGAATATTGGGATGTCGCCAAGCGGTAAGGCACCAGACTTTGACTCTGGCACTCGTCGGTTCAAATCCGGCCATCCCAGCCAGAAAAAAGCACGCGCAAGCGTGCTTTTTTCTGTTATATTCGCCTGCGGCGAGTTCTATTGCTGCGCAGTGATATTCGGCTTACGCCGAGTGGTATTCGCTTCGCGAGTTTGGGAGGCGAATATAATATCACCGCGGAACGAAGTGGAGCAATATCACTTTTGCGAAAGCAAAAATATCACGCTGACGAAGTCAGCATATCACTAAAAGCTTACGACTCTGAAGTTTTTCGAAATTTTGTAGATGCATTTTTGCGCTTTGCATATCTTTTGATTATCGCACGCTTGACAAAAGCAATATAATATTATATAATAAGAAAAAATAAAAGGAGATACCGCTCTATGAAAAAACTTTTCAAAAAAATATTGCTTACGACGCTTGCCTGCCTTTGCCTCTTCTCTTTTGCATCATGCGGTAACGGCATAAAAGGAGACGAAGCAAAAGCTTTTATCAATGATTTTTTCGAGCAAGTCGTTGCCGAGGACTATGAAAAAGCAGAAGAATTTCTCCATCCTGAGCGTCCTGCCGATCTGAAGACCTTCTTCCTTGATGCAGAAGAGGACGAGGAGATAGATTTCCAAGCAGGTATTGAGGTCGAAAAATACACAAACTTTTCCTCTTCTCTTTATGACAGCACCGTAGACGGCTCAACGTATGAATTGACTATGCGCACAAACGTCGACGGTAAGAAGGTAAACTTTACGATAGAGATCGTGAAGAACGAAAACGGATACGGAATTTATAATCTTTCCCTCAAAGTAAAATGACCCTTTTAAATAGAAATAAACGTCACAAAAACAGCCGCTCGCATTCGCGAGCGGCTATTGTATTATTCAACACAATTTATAGTGTATTTTATTCCATTATTATCATATATTTCGCTTATTTGTAGATTTTTGTCGTTGTAATAAATAACACTATCCTCAAACCATATAGTATATATATCCTCATTTGAGTTTTGCATTATACGGTCTAAATCAAGGTCCTCCTGAATAAATATTTCAGAGAGTTCAAGTGCTATCTGTGCACAATTTTTTGAGCTCGAATAAGCGAGTATATCATTCAGCGCGCTGACGTAATATCCGTCAGAATTAAGATGACGCGTTGCAAAAGTTCCGTTTGAATATGCGTAATAGTTCTGGCTATTGATCTCGTTTATCGGGTAATTTCTGAACTGTACGAGCGAGCGGATATTCTCACAATGCGCAACTCCCGCGGGATATACCGTTTTTTCCTGTCTGTTATTAAGATTTAACGAATATCTGTTATTTGCCGAGTCAAGATATCTGACGTATCCCTCATAGGAAATAACGTAACCGTTCGTATATCCTCTCGCCGCGAGCGCATTTGCGACTCCGTCAACGACGAATGCGTTAGTAAGCCACGCAAGATCTATATAATTGACCTCATCGTACTCAACAAAAAGCGCGGCATAATCAGCGGAAACATTCAATTTTATCTTATTATCACCCAAGAGCTCGATATTAATTGAATTCGGGTCACCTGTAAACCTTGTCAGCTCTTCAATATAGTGCTTAGCTTCTTCATTAAAATTCGGATCACCCAACTCTGCGCTAAGATCGTCCGTCGAACTAAAGACCTTTCTATACTCAGTCAGTACCGTGCCGAGATATATCGAACGGTTATTAAAACTTTCAATAAGCTCAAACGCTTTATAAAGCTCGCGATCGACCGTCAATTCTTCATTGGGATGTTGATTTATATAGTGTAGGTTAACTATTCCGTCGTATGCTCGGTAGACGTCAAAAAGCTTATAAGATGCAGAAAGCGCCTCGGTATATACCTTTTCTACTTCCTTTTTCTCTTTGGAAGGTGAAATTTCCGTAGTTCCAAGATTATATTGAAGTGATATCTCGCCTTCGGGCATAAAGCTTTTATCGGTCGGCGCGATAGTCTGCCAGCCCTCCTCTTCACCGAGAAGAGAAAACAAAAATACGGCTATGCAAATAAGTCCGACTGCCAAAAATACGGCAACAAGAGTCCATCGCAAACCGACGTGCTTCTCGGAAAGTTCAATTTCTTCTATGTCCTTTTTCTTTTTGAAAAGACTCATCTACATACCCCCAAAATTTTTTCTACCGCATGACCCGAGTACGAGCCATGCGGTATTTTAAGGTCATATAAGTGCTATAAGTATAAGCAACAGGAATATTACCAATATTGCTCCGAGCGTTGAAAATCCTGCTATCGCACCCTTCAAGCAAGCCTTTGCATTTTTCAAGTGCTTATAGTGCTTGAATATAAAGGACGCAGGAAGTCCAAGTACGGGGAGAAGGAAGGAGAGGAACGTGTAAAGCTTGCTTCCGGTATCGTGTATCGGATTAACAAGCGCAAACTCATTGCTCTCGGTCTCAACAGACTCTGTATCAGGCTCTGTTCCTACCGTCTCGGTCTTGACATCAGAAGGATCTGCAATAGTAATAGACTTAAGCGGAACTCCGCTCTCTCTTATTCTGCGATACTCCGCAAGCTCTTCCTCGTTACCGAAAACGTAGTGATCGTTTCCGATATCGGCAAGCTGAGGCTTATTCACGCTGTAGTCGTGAACGGTAGGATCGTAGGTAAAGAGGACTTTGTTCTTTTCAAGCTTAGGATCGGGAATCGGAATAGCCGAAATAAGCGAACGCGTGTAGGGATGAAGCGGATAGTTGAAGAGTTCTTCTGCTTCAGCCACCTCGACGATATCGCCCTTATAGATAACGCCTATTCTATCCGAAATAAATCTTACTATCGAAAGGTCGTGTGCAATAAAGAGATAGGTTACCTGTCTTTCCTTCTGGAACTTTTTGAGAAGATTGAGCACCTGCGCACGAATTGAAACGTCGAGTGCAGAGATAGGCTCGTCCGCAACTACAAGCTCAGGCTCCATTACCATTGCTCTTGCGATACCTATTCTCTGTCTCTGCCCGCCTGAAAATTCGTGAGGATAACGCGTAAGGTGCTCGGGAAGAAGTCCGACCTCTTCCATCATCTTTTCTACCTTTGCAACTCTGTCCGCCTCGTTCTCAAAAAGGTGGAAGTTGTAAAGTCCCTCGGAAACGATATAATCTACCGTTGCACGCTCGTTAAGAGAAGCGGCGGGGTCCTGGAATATCATCTGGATATTTCGAATGACCTCTTTATCGAGTGCTCTTGAGAGCTTACCTGATATCTTCTTACCCTTGTACTGTATTTCACCTGCTGCACAAGGGTTAACGCGGATAACCGCACGTCCGATTGTGGTTTTACCCGAGCCCGATTCTCCAACAAGCGAGAAAGTCTCTCCCTTGTAGATATCAAAGCTTGCATTTTTTACAGCTCTTACTGCATTGTCGCCCTTACCAAAGGTGATATCAACGTTTTTGAGCGAGAGGAGCACCTCTCTGCCCTGTGCGTCGATAGGTCCATGTTCAGGTAAAAGCTTGGAGCGGCGCTCGTTCTTAGTATTCTTTTCAGTCTTAGCCAAAGTAACGCCCTCCTTAAATGTTAAATGTTTTAAGCAATTTCTCGTGGATATCTTCAATGATCTCAGGCTTTTCTATCTTGGGAGCTCTGGGATCAAGCAACCACGTCTTTGCATAGTGAGTATCGGTAACGCGGAACATCGGAGGTTCCTTGAGCGTATCGATCTTGAGGCAATGGGGATTTCTCGGTGCAAACGCATCTCCTACGATCGCGTTGTAGAGAGAAGGCGGAGTACCGGAGATAGAGTAAAGCTTAGTATTACGCTGTGCAAGCTGAGGGAGCGACGAAAGAAGCGCCCACGTGTACGGATGGCGAGGATCGTAGAATACCTCTTCTACCGTTCCGAGCTCAACTATCTGTCCCGCATACAAAACTGCAACACGGTCTGCGATATTTGCAACTACGCCAAGGTCGTGTGTGATAAAGACGATGGTATAATTGAATTCCTTCTGAAGATCCTTGATAAGCTTAAGTATCTGTGCCTGAATGGTAACGTCAAGCGCAGTAGTAGGCTCGTCGCAGATCAATATCTTCGGCTGGCAAGAGAGTGCGATAGCGATAACTATTCTCTGTCTCATACCGCCCGAGTACTGAAAAGGATAATCGTCAAATCTGTTTTCAGCGTTAGGAATACCAACCTTCTTCATAAGCTCGAGAGCTCTCTTTCGAGCCTCGATCTCAGAGCAATTCTGGTGCTTAAGAATTATAGAGGTGATCTGCTTACCTATAGTGATGATAGGGTTAAGCGAGGTCATCGGGTCCTGGAATACCGTAGCAATTCTTCCGCCGCGGATCTTGTTCCAGTCCTTAGGATAGTGGATCTTTGCAAGGTCGAGTATGCAGACGCCGTGAAGCTGTTCGGGAGTTTCATCAAGATATTTTACTCTGAATACTACCGTATCAAACACAGCATTACGTACGTCCTCGTCATTAAGATCAAGTCCTTGACGCATAGCTTCCTTAAGCGCATCACAAAGCTTGCCAATAAACTTAAGTCTCTTATTGAGATCATAGCGACCGACAGAGAGATATATTTCCTTAGCAAGAATTCCGTTGCGCTCGTGTACTTCGCTCGTTATCTCCTTGGAAACAGCGACCTTGTAATCTGCTGAAAGCTGTGCGAACGTAGCATTGTAATTGTCATTATACGCTTTATCCTGCTTTGCCGCAGCGGTATGCTTTGCAACAAGCTCCTTTTTCTCTTTTTCAAGAGCCGCGATCTGCGCTGAAAGCTCCTCTATTTGTGTTTTAACACTCTCAAAGCGTTCTTTTTCCTGAGAACGATCGAGAGTCTGCTTGAGGTTGGAAAACTCGGTCTTCTTAAATACAAGCTCGTGGAGCTTATCATCAATTCTCAAGCTTTCTTCTTCACTAAGAATAAATCTTGCCTTATTCTCATCTTTGAGAGCGACGATCTTCTTATAGATCTCTGCTCCGCCCTCAAGTTTGGAATAATCGTCAAGCTTCTTCCATATCGACGCTATACGGCGTTTTTCGGAAGGACCGATAGCAACAACGGTATCGTCAAGCTCTTCGTCGTTGTAGATAAGTTGTCCTTCGCTGATAAAGCCGTTGGTTTCCAGCATACCCGCAAAGGTCTTGGTAAATACCGATTTACCCGAACCCGACTCACCAACGATAGCGATCGATTCATTTTCATAAAGGTCAAGAGAAACGTTTCTTATAGCGGTAAGTATTCTTCCTCTTACACGGAACTTAACGCTAAGGTTTCTGACCGACAGTAATATCTTCTTATCTTCCATTTTCGCCACCTCTTACATATGAGTTCTCGGGTCGGAAGCGTCACCGAGATTCTGTCCTACGACGTAAAGAACTACTGCGATAATAGAAGCAACTGCAACGGGTGCCCAGAATTCAAGTTCCCAACCGGGAGTTGTCATCGCAACCTGTGCAGCTTCGATAAGCTTACCGAGAGACATATCCGAAAGACCCATTCCAATGTAGGAAAGGAATACTTCATAGGAAATGTAAGAAGGTATCTCGGTTGCAAGAAGTGTAACTATTACAGAGGTCATAAAAGGGAGAATATTCTTAGTCGCGATACGCATAATAGGCGTTCCGAGACATCTCGAAGCGAGATTATACTCTCTGTCTCTTATAATAATTACCTGTGTACGAATAAAGTACGCAATTCCAAGCCATCCCGTAACGGTAAGTGCAAATACCATCGTCCAAAAGCTTGCCGACATAATAAGCACGAGCACCGATATCAAGAGAATGTAAGGAACGTTTGCTATGACGTTGTAGACCTCGGTCATAAAAATATCGACCTTTTTAGAGAATCCCCAAACCGCGCCGACTAATATACCGACCGTCATATTGATAGCCGCGCATATAAGTGCAAGCGAGAGAGAAATTCCCGAACCGTACCACAGTGCGTCGAAGGTGGAGTTACCGCTGGCACCCGAACCGAGTATCCAGTGGAGATTATATCCGAACTTATCCATCGCCGCCTTAGGACCCAAGTGCTTCGCCTCGGAGTTCATAAGGTTTATATAGGGATCAACGTCAGCATCGTATCCTATTGCCAACGGATAAATATACGCAAAGGCAATAAGAACTACGAGAAGTGAAAGAATGATTATATTTATCTTCTTCTTGAAGAAGACACGGAAAACCGATTTCCAATAGGAATATCTCGGAGCAGTTATTTTTTCAGAGGCAAGCATATCATGATCAACGACCGAGAAAAGCTCATCATCAGACATATTAAATTCGCCGAGATCTATCAATTTCTCTTCCATGAGTCTTACCTTCCTTTCTTAGTACTGAACGAGATTCTGGGATCGACTATAGACATAAGGATATCTCCGAGCATTACGGAAACAACCGAGAGCAACGCATAGAACAGAGTTACACCGACGATAACACCGTTATCATACGCATTTATTGCGTTTGTAAGCAGGTTACCTGCACCGGGAACGACGTAAACGCGCTCTGTAATAATAGCACCGACGAGAGAGCCAAGCACACTTCCGGGAATTCCGTGAACTATCGGAATTGCCGCATTCTTCAGAATATGCTTTCTGAATATCTCGCCCTCCGAAAGTCCGCCCGAACGTGCGAACTTAACGTAGTCGGAGTTCATCTGGTCGATCATATATCTACGCAACCATTTCATAAGGTTTGCGATCGATGGCAACGCCAAAGAAATAATCGGGAGAATGTACATCGTCCACGTCGGTGCGGTCATATCGAAGGTCGTCGGTAATCCGAACTTTCCTCCTATCGCCTTGAACAAGAAGATGTACGCAAGTGACGGAACTGCTATAATAAATACGATATAGATAGTTCCGAGATTGTCGATAAGCTTGTCCTTCTTACGCGCCATAAGCATTCCGAGAGGAAGTGCTATAACGTAAGCCATTATTACCGAGATGATACCGATAATAAAGGAGTATCCAACCTTAGAGAAACCGCTCTTATAGGTTCCTACGTTGGTATAATTATCAACAAATCTGTCTTTGATGATAGCAGATGACGAATCGTTAAAGGATCCTTCCGCATAAACGGCGGTATGAAGATTATCCGCACTTTCCTCTGTTAGTCCCGCGGGATAAGTGATCATTTGAGTTTTAAACGCACCTTGCGAATCCGTCATCGTATTAAACACGTCAATACCTTTATTGACAGTGTAGGATGCTCCCAGATTTATTCTTACAAAATTCTGGTGAACGTATGGGAACTGCGAATCGAAATAAAGCAGATATTTATGCTGCGTTCCATTTCCCATTATTGCAGGAGAAAACTTTTCTCCGCCATATGCAGGATCGAAGAAGGTAAAGGAAAGTCCTCTTTCTCCAACGTCCTCTTTTACCTTGTGAATATTGTCAAAGGTAAATATGCCCGTGAAATAAGTCCAGGCACGCTTTGCAAGAGGTATAGGCTTCTGAGCAAAGAGCTGCGGATTTCCTCCGTCTTTTATCTTGCTGCCCGCTCTGTCAGCCTGCAATTTTTCTATGTTATAGCCTTCGCTTTCATACTTTTCAGTAAACTGCTGCACGTACTTGTCATACTCAGGGTATGCTGCACCTGCATCTATACCGAGAAGAACAGCTTCCGAATAGGTAGTCTGGTCTATTTCACCAGCATCAAGCAATTCCTGAAGATAATCCGAATACTCTACGAGGTCGAGATATCCATATCTCTCCCACTGACGATATTTGTATATTTCTCTCGCGTTACTCTTCATCTTGGTATACGTGGGGTCCTGTGCAAATATCATGTCCTTGTTTAAGCAGGAATATATAAGAAGCATGACAATGAGAACAACTATAATTATTGAAATCAATCCTCTTACGATTCTACTCAATAAATATTTTGTCATAACAATCTCCATTAAACTACGAGTAGAGGATGAACGTAAGTCCATCCTCTACCGTAAGCTTTATTTATTCAAGCGTTAGGCACTTATTAATAAATACCGATGCACTTGACCATATAGCCTGCATATTCGGGCAAGAATGTATCAAGGTATGTCTGAGGATCACCGTAGTCAGGTCCCCAACCGGAAACGTCGTAGAGGTCGTAGTTAGCCTCTTCACCGGAAAGTGTGTCGTAGCCGGCATAGTACCAATCGTCTGCAGTGTCAGCTGCGCAGAGGTTAAGCTTAACCTTTCCGCCGAGAGAAGCCTCGATGGACTGCTTGTAAACGTTAGACATATTGGTTCTGAGTTCGCTGCCCTTGAAGTAAGGCATCTCGATAACGATGGGATTCTCAGCGGTTATCTCGATTCCCTGCTTTGCGAGCTCTTCGATAGCGATGTTGAGCTCTTCAACTGCGTTAGCAACATTGTACCAACCATCGAAACCGGAGCTTGCGCCGATTCCGTCGTCAGCCTTAGGATCCCAAACCTTCATCTTTACGCCGTCAGCGTCGAGCTGATCCTGCATAATAGCTCCGTAGTAGGTACCTGCCTTATAGGTCTTGTTGGTTCCGTTGATAGCAACGGTAACGTCTTCCTTAAGGGTTACGAAAGTACCGGGTGTGTAGGAGTTGATAAGAGAAGCGAACTTGAGGTCTTCGCCAACAGACTGTGCATTGTAAGAACCTCTGTCGATCGCGAATGCGATAGCGCGGCGGAAGTGTACGTTTCTGAGAGCTGCTCTGGATCTGATCTGCTCGTACTCGTCGAGAGTAGTCTTAACAGCGCCGCCCTGTACGTTTGCGTATGCTGCACGGTTAACGTTTACGAAAGACATAAACGAAGTAGCGTCAGTAGAAGAAACGTAGGAGTAGGTGTCGAAGATCTTGTCTTCCTTAGCCTTTACAACAGCAGAAGCGTTGAGGCCGGAACCGTCGGTAGTACCTGCGATAGCGTCGTTGTAGCCCTTGAGAGCCTCTTCGCCGTCGTTGTACTTCCAAGTGATGGTCTTAACGTTGATGTTCTCTGCATCCCAATACTTCTCGTTAGCTTCGAATACGATAGTATTCTTAGCGGTATTGTTGGTAATGCAGTAAGGTCCGCAGTATGCGATATCGTCGGGAGTCTTAGCGTAGGTGTAGGACTCTGCAGAAGAGTCATAAGCTGCACCAAACTTACCACCCTTGGACTCGTAGTACTCTCTGCTCATAGGAGCGAATACGCCGTAGCCAAGCATGGTCATGAAGTAAGTAACGGGAGCCTCGAGAGTGTAAACGAGGGTAGCATCGTCGGGAGCGGCAACACCAACCTTAGTGAAGTCGGTCTCTTTCTTTCCGATGTAGTCGTTAGCGCCCTTGATAACGCCCTGAACGAGATACTCAAGTCCGCCTGCAGCGTCCATCATGTGCTGCATACCTGCAACGAAGTCGTCAGCCTTAACGTCTGCAACTTCTCTTCCCTGAGAGTCAACCCACTTAAGACCCTGACGGATCTTGAATGTATAGGTGAGACCGTCCTCAGAAACGGTGTAGCTCTCAGCAAGAGCAGGCATAAGTCTGTTCTCCATATCGTACTCATAAAGACCGTCATAGGTATTTACGAGTGCCTCGGAGTCAACTGCCTTAGAGGTAGCGAGAACGTCCCAGTTAGAGGGGTCGGAAGTGTAAGCGAGGGTGTAAGAATCCTTAAGAGTGTAACCCTTCTCAGTGAGGTAAGCCTTAGCTGCTGCCTCATATTCGCCGGTTCCCTTAAGCTCTGCCCACTTAGCCTTAAGAGCTGCTCTGTCTTCAGCCTTAATAAGCTCGGTAGCAACGATTACATCGTGATATCTGTAGGAGTCGTTGCCCCAAAGAGTAGAAGTAGCGGTGTTAGGTGCTACTCTGGTGATAGCGTAGTTACCGCCGTTGGAGCTGGTAGGCATCATAACGCCACTTGCGAGAAGCTTAGCCTCTGCAATTGCCATCATAGCCCACTTCTTGGACTCGTTTTTCTCAGCCTTTGCAGCCTCGTAAGCCTTCAAGAAATCGCCGAGAGTGTCTTCATAGATTTTTGCGTAGAGTTCCTCTTTGTCCTCAATTCCCTTGTAAGGATCGGCATAATTTACAACTCTATCGTTGTTAGCGCCTTCTTCTTCCTTCTCAGAACAAGAAGCGAGAGCTGCAACAGATGCGAATACCATGCAGAGAACGAGCAACATGGAAAGTACCTTTTTGCTCATTTTAAAAGCCTCCTTAAATTTTTAAATTTGATATGGTACTATACGCCGCTGTAAACCGTATTTTCAAAGAAAAGCAGACAGTGATATTATGCTATGCACCGCAGGTGCATAGCATAAATGGGGGTCCCCCCATTTACTTTTCTATCAAATATACAGTTCGCCATACTAACGTACGGAACAATTATATCACTATTTTTCGCCGTTGTCAAGTCAATTTTGATATTTTTGAACCTTTTTTGAATTTTTATCACAAAAAAACCACAATTATATTATATATCAGGCAAAAAGCTTAGCTTTTTTTGCCGGACTATGATTTTCAACCCATCATTTCGAAGATCTATTTTTGTGAAGTCAGCATTTCACTTCCCCACTTTCCCGTAACAAATATCATTATCGGAGATATCACTATTCCCCAAAGTCCAAAAACTCGTAACCCTATATAAGTTACTGCGAGCGAGACGAGCGGGTGAACGCCAAGCTCCTTGCCTATAAATTTAGCTTCGCATATCTGCTTTATCAGGAATACGATTATCGCGAGTACCATCAATCCGATGCCTGCGCCCGTCGCTCCCTGCAAAACGAGCACGCCGCCCCACACGGCGAGCAATATCCCTGCGCTCATCAGGGGTAGCATATCAAGAAAAGCGAGCAGTAAAGCCACAACAAATGCGTATTGTCTGCCGAGCAATAAAAGTCCCGCAAAAACCGTAAAAAATATTACCAAATAAAGTTTAAAATAAGCTTTGGCATAGCCCTTAAACCCATTGGCTATATCCTTAGGTCTCCATTTGCTTCTTTTTTTGACGGAGCTTGGTATACGGTCGTACAAAAAACTCTTTATTTTCCGCATATCCTTACAAAAATAGAAGCTCGATATGACAGCCACGACACAGCCGACGGCAAATCTCGGTGTTCCCAAAGCAAGCGCACTCACAGCCTTAGCCGCTGCACTTCCTACGGACTCGAGTACCCTTTCGAATATCGTCTTTAGCATATTGCCAAGCTCAACTCCCGTCTCTCCTTCGATAAACCGATTTATAAACGGTAATTTTTCAAGCAGAAATAGCACTTTTTCGAAGATCGCCCGTATACTCTCACTTATGGAGTCTATATTATCTCCAAAGTATTCAAAAAGTTCCACAGCCTCAACGCAAAGCTTCTTAAAAAAAGCGAAAAAGGCGACGGCTACGCCCGTCCAAAGACCTGCCACAGCAAACACCGCCCAATCCTTCTCTTTTCCTCCAAAACGAACTGAAGCTTTTTTAGCGAGGGCACTCATAGGCAGTGCGGCAGCAAATGCGACTAAAAAAGGAAGTATCACAACAAGCACGTATTTAACGATAAGATACGTCCCAATAAGCGCTATGACCGTACAAAAAAGCTTTGCGGCACGTGTTTGCCAATTATCCGTAATCATCACCCCCTTTTTATTATATCCTTTTTTGCCATAACATATGTTATTGAGCGCTTTCTATTGACAACGCGGGTATATTCTGCTATAATATATTTTAAAGTACAAAGAAACGGAGTTTACAAAATGAAAAAAACAATATCGCTTATTCTCGTAGCAATTATGCTCATACTCACGCTTACTGCGTGCAATACCGAAGATGTACCCGTCGAAACTACTTCCTCAAACGGTTCAACGGCGGCGACCGAAGCTCCTACCGAAAAGCCGACCTGGGCACCTCACGATGCGCCTGCGGCAGATGACATTGATTTTAGCAAGCTCGACACACTTTACGGCATCAACGAGTCAGCTACCGAGACCGACTACGTTAAGATAACGGTCAAGGATTTTGGTGAGATAGTAATAAGACTCTACCCCGACGTTGCTCCTCTCACCGTAAAGAACTTTAAAAAGCTGGTCAGCGAAAAATTCTACGACGGTCTTATATTCCACAGAGTTATTAAGAATTTCGTAATTCAGGGCGGCGACCCGCTCGGAACGGGATACGGCGGCTCTGCACAGACCGTAAGAGGAGAATTCTCCGAAAACGGATTTGAGAACAATCTTTCTCACAGACAGGGCGTTATAGCTATGGCGCGCGGCGGAAGCAATATGGACTCAGCCTCCTCGCAGTTCTATATCTGCCACAAGTCGAGGACCGACCTTGACGGAAAATACGCTACCTTCGGCTACACAGTATACGGCTTTGAAGTCGTTGACGCTATTGCAAGAGTTGCTACCAACACAAGCGACAAGCCCAAGACCGACGTCGTTATCGAGTCGATAAGATTTGTAACAGTTCCCGAAAAAACGGTTACCGAATAAATATAAAAAATGCGTTCTGCAAATGGGCTGTACTCTAAAGGACGGTTTTAAGTTCAATAGAATATAGTACCTACCGACAGGAAAAGGACAGAGAATGTTTTTACACTCTCTGTCCTCTTTTCTTTGCAAGCACTGCATTTGTGGTCACAAATGCAAATGTAGTGAAGTTTTCGCTTACGCGAAAGTGAAGTTGCTTTGCAGTGAAGTTCGTGCTATCGCACGAGTGAAGTTAAGTTTGCCCACTTTGCCGAAGGCAAAACTTCACTATCCGCAGGATAACTTCACTTACGAAGTAAACTTCACTTGCCCCAAGGGCAAACTTAGTTGCGTAGTGTCCTTAAGGACACTACGCTAAAGCAGAACGCATTTTTATTTACGAGATATCTATTTCGGGTGGTACGTCTATCTCGTCAGAGACGTACTTCCCATTTTTTTTGCGTTGCCTTACGCATTCGGAGAGCAGATATTCTATCTGCCCGTTCACCGAGCGGAAATCGTCCTCTGCCCACGAGGCTATAGCCTCGTAAAGCTTTGGGGACAGTCTGAGCGGCACTTGTTTTTTCTGTGAATCGTTCATAACGTCACCGATCAATACAAGCTACCCGAATTTACTACGGGCTGTGCATCACGGTTGCCGCAGAGTACAACGAGAAGATTGGATACCATTGCGGCTTTTCTTTCCTCATCGAGCTCTATAGTGTTATTCTCAGAAAGTCTGTTAAGTGCCATCTCTACCATTCCGACAGCGCCGTCAACGATCATCTTTCTTGCGTCTATGATAGCAGATGCCTGCTGACGCTGGAGCATTACTGCCGCTATCTCGGGAGCATATGCAAGATAGGTTATTCTTGCTTCAACTATCTCTATGCCTGCCTCAATAACGCGCTCCTGTATCTCGCCGCGGATACGGTCTGCTACTACGTCGCTCGAACCGCGAAGGCTTCCCTCGTCTGCCAGACCGTCACCCGTGGTGTCAACGTTGGGCGCTACGTCGTAAGGGTAGATCCTTACTACGTTGCGAAGTGCACTGTCGCACTGAAGCGAGAGATATTCCTTATAGTTGTCTACGTTGAATACAGCCTTTGCGGTATCAACGATCCTCCAAGTAACAGCAATTCCTATCTCTACGGGATTGCCAAGGCAATCGTTTATCTTCTGACGGTTGTTGTTGAGAGTCATTATCTTGAGTGATATCTTTTTGCTCTCAAGGGAAACGTTGATAGCCTCAGCACTTCCCTCCTTCGCCGCACCAAAACGCTTGGTGGTAACGTCTCCGCTCTGATTGAGCTTTGTGTTAGCCGCGGGGTTTACAGAGCTGCAAAAGGGATTTACCGCATAAAAGCCCTCTCCCTTGAGAGTGCCTATATACTTACCGAAAAGCGTGAGAACGAGTGCTTCCTGAGGCTTGAGAACGCGAAGCCCGCAGAGGGGTATCCAGCCAACGAAAAGCAGCACGATAGCGACACCAAAAAGCAATCCGCCGATAGCAACACCTTCGTCGAGAAGTATTCCGCCGCAGATCACACCCGCAAGTGCCGCGACGAGCAAAAGCAGATCCAGAACGAGAACGAGCATTCCGTTTTTAGATTTTTTCAAAATTTTTTCTTCCATAGCGACCTCCTAAAGTCTTTTGATCTATTTGATATTAAAATGATATCACAATTATTTCTTTTTGTCAATGGTTTTTTTGAAATTTTTTGAAAAAATTTTGCACCGCGCAAAATGCGCGGTGCAAGTACTTTAAATTCTTTTCAATATCTCGTTGAGAACGATCTCGTTTGCTTCTTCTGCGCTGTCAGCTTCGACCGTACAACCTGCGGCTCGTTTGTGACCTCCGCCGCCGAATCTTGCGCATATTGCCGAGACGTCAACGTCATTTTTCGAACGCAAAGACACGCGGAAGCGCGGCTCATTCGTCGACTGCTTGACTACAAAGGCTACCTCTACCCCGCTGACCGAGCGCACAACGTCGATGAGCGTTTCAAGATGCTCATCCTCTGCCCCAAGCTCTTCCTTAAGCGAGAACGGGAAGACCGCGGATGCCACCTGTCCGTCTGCATAAAGGCGCAATGAGCGCATAGCCTCACCCTCTGCCTTAAGCTGAACAAGCGACTTCGAATCGTAGAGTAATGAATTTATCGTCGAAAAATCAACTCCGTTTTCCATAAGCTCAGCCGCTATACACATAGTTTTAGGCGTGGTATTGGAAAACCTGAAGCTACCCGTATCCGAATTTATCGCGGCGTAGACGCAGCTCATCACGCGCATAGGTATCTGCTCGATATCTCCTCTCTTGAGAAATATCTCTGCAAGCTCGTATATTATCTCTCCCGTAGCCGCCGCCGAAGGATCTATGTAATTGTCGGCATAGGCACTGCCTGCCGCGTGGTGATCTATCATAATGTCGACGTCCTTATGCAAGCGCGAAAAGAGCGAGCCCAGCTGTGAAGGTGACGCGGAGTCGACCGTCACGATGCGCTCGTAGTCTATTATCATATCATCATCCAAAAGGACGCTTCCCTGCGCTCCGTCCATAAGGAACACGAGTCTTTCGGGAATCTCCTCGGAGCACGCACAATACACAGGCACTCCCATAACGCGTAAAAGCTCGCGCAAAGCAAATGCAGAGCCTACTGCATCGGCATCAGAGCGCACGTGAAAGAGCACGAGCGTTTTTTTCGGTTTTAAGAGCTCGTCTGCGATCTGTTCGAGCGAGAGCTTACGGAAATGATCAATCATTATCTTCCCCTTCCGTCTCTTCGGGCGTTATCTCGATACCGTTGAGAAGCTTCGAGATGTGCGCGCCGTGCTCTATCGAATGATCCTCGTAGAAGCTGAATTCGGGAGTCATACGCAGATTGAGACGTCTTGCTATCTCACGGCGGATATATCCCGCGGAGGACTTAAGCCCTTTTGCGACCTCTTTCTTATCTCCCATCATCGCAGAGTAATATACCTTTGCGAATTTAAGATCTCCCGTTACCTCCACTGCCGTTATGCTTATGAAAGCATCGGTAAGTCTTGGGTCCTTGACCTCACGCAATATCTGCGAGAGCTCCTTTTTTACTTCGTCGTTTATTCTTCCTTTTCTGTAGTTTGCCATATCTATCCTTACGTTTTACTTATTTTTATGCACGTATAGTATAACACATTTTTATCGCTTTTGCAATAGCAATAAAGTAAAAAAACGAAGCTCGAAAGATCCCGAACTTCGTTTTTTCATATTTATTTACAAATTACTGAGCGGCGTCAACGATAGCACCGAACTTTTTAGCAACGAGCGATGCTCCGCCGATAAGTCCGCCGTCAACGTTGGTCTTTGCGAGGAGCTCTGCTGCGTTAGCGTCGTTCATAGAACCTCCGTACTGGACCGTAACAGTCTCTGCGACATCTGCACCGTAAGCTTCAGCGATAGCGGCACGAACAAATCCGTTGCCCTCGTCAGCCTGATCTGCGGTTGCAGTTACGCCTGTTCCGATAGCCCAAACAGGCTCGTAAGCTACGATAACGTTCTTGAGCTGCTCTGCGCTTACGTTGGTAAGAGCCATCTTGGTCTGGAACTTGAGAAGGGTCTCGGTATAGCCGAGCTCTCTCTGCTCAAGGGTCTCACCGACACAAACGATAGCCTTAAGTCCTGCGTTAAGAGCCGCAAGCGTGCGAAGATTTACGGTCTGGTCGGTCTCAGCAAAGTACTGACGTCTCTCGCTGTGTCCGATAACAACGTACTCTACGCCTGCCTCAACGAGCATATCTGCGGATATTTCACCGGTGTATGCACCCGAAGCCTTGAAATGCACGTTCTCTGCACCGATCTTGATGTTAGAGCCCTTAGCAGCCTCAACTGCAGCGGGGATATCGATCGCGGGAACGCAAAGTACTACGTCACAAGCATCCTTGCCTGCAACGAGAGGCTTCATCTCCTCAATAAGTGCAGCCGCACTCTTGGGGGTCATATTCATCTTCCAGTTACCTGCGATAACTGTTCTTCTCTTTGCGGGATTCATCTTTTCTACCTCTCTTTAAATTACTTATTGAGGAGGCAGGAGATACCGGGAAGATCCTTACCCTCGAGGAACTCGAGAGAAGCGCCGCCGCCGGTGGAGATGTGAGTCATTCTGGAAGCAAAGCCGAGCTTCTCAACTGCTGCTGCGGAGTCGCCGCCGCCGATGATGGAGATAGCGCCGGAATCAGCAACTGCTGCTGCAACTGCCTCAGTACCTGCTGCAAAATTCTTCCACTCAGAAACGCCCATAGGACCGTTCCAAACAACAGTGCCTGCGCCCTTGATAGCGTTTGCGAAGAGCTCGCGGGTTGCAGGACCGATGTCAAGACCCATCCAGCCATCAGGAATATCGTCGGAGTTAACGAGCTTGTACTCTGCGTTCTCGTCGTACTCGGTAGCAACTACGTTGTCAACGGGGATCATAAAGTTAACGCCCTTTGCCTTTGCCTTTGCGACCATCTCGTTAGCGAGGTCGAGCTTGTCTTCTTCGCAAAGAGAGGTTCCAACGTCGTGACCTGCAGCCTTGAAGAAGGTGTAAGCCATACCGCCGCCGATGATAAGAGTGTCAACCTTCTCGAGAAGGTTATTGATAACGCCGATCTTATCGGAGACCTTAGCACCGCCAAGGATAGCAACGAAGGGACGTGCGGGATCAGCAAGAGCCTTACCCATAACGCCGATCTCCTTCTGAATGAGGTAACCGCAAACTGCAGGAAGATATGCAGCTACGCCTGCGGTAGAAGCGTGTGCTCTGTGAGCAGAGCCGAATGCGTCGTTTACGTAAATATCAGCAAAATCTGCAAGCTCCTTAGCGAAGTCTGCACCGTTCTTGGTCTCTCTTGCATCAAAACGAACGTTCTCGATAAGAACTGCCTTTCCTGCCTCGAGAGCTGCTACCTTAGCCTTTGCGTCCTCGCCTACGATGTCCTCTGCGAAGGTGACCTTGTCGCCGAGAAGCTCGTTAAGACGTGCTGCAACGGGCTTGAGTGTGAACTTCTTCTTGTCTTCAACAGCTGCCTTTGCCAAAAGCTCAGCCTTTGCTGCTGCCTGCTCCTCTGCGGGAAGAGCCTCAACCTTTGCCTTTTCCTTCTTGGTAAGACCGAAGCCCTCGGTGAAGATTGCGTGAGGCTTGCCCATGTGAGAGCAAAGAACTACCTTGCAACCCTTTTCAAGAAGATATTTGATAGTGGGAAGTGCTTCTACGATTCTCTTGTCGGAGGTGATAACACCGTCCTTGAGGGGTACATTGAAATCGCAACGTACAAGAACTCTCTTGCCGGCTACGTCAATGTCTTCAACTGATTTTTTGTTGTAGGTCATTTTTATGTCCACCTTTCAATTATTTTTCCACCCTATAATATACCACAGAAGTTTGATAATTTCAAGTCAATTTTGCAAAAAATTTTATTTTCTGAAAAAATTTTTATTTTTGGTAAATATGACGTCTTATTTTCAAAAAAATTGTTTAAAATGACTACACTTTCATCTCATTCTGCAAGAACGCAACTATCTTTTTCTCCTCTCGCGATACCTTTACCTGTGAAAGTCCCAACGCATCTGCGACCTGCTGTTGAGTTTTGTTTCTGTAGTAACGCAAAACGACTATCCTCTGCCATTCGATCGGCATTCTCGATATCGCCCGTGCGAGCGTCATATTGTCTATCAGCCTCTCGGTATCCTCAAGACTTTCGGTGTCAGCCAAGGTATCCTCCAACATTATTCCGTCATCCTCGCCGTAAACGAGATCCGAGAATGAAGCTATCGGGCTCATAGCGTCTATCGCTATAGCCGCCTCCTCTACCGACACGCCTACAGCCTTTGCAAGCTCCTTTACGTGCGGCTCGCGTCCTTCACTCTGAATTATCTCGTTTTTCGCGCGCATAAGCTCTATACCGAGTTTTTTGTAGTAGCGTCCCACTTTTATAGGACCTTCGTCGCGCAAGGATCGCCGTATCTCACCGAATATCATCGGAACGGCATAGGTAGAAAAACAGGTGCCGCGTTCAAGATCGAAGCTTCGTATAGCCTTGAGAAGCCCTATCGTTCCTATCTGCATAAGATCCTCAAAGTCCACTCCACGCTCACGAAATCGCATAGCTATCGTGCGTACCAAACCGTGATTGAGTGTTATAAGCTCCTCTGTCGCCTCCATAGACTCTTTTTCATCGGCACTCTGTGCAAGCGCGATAAGCTCACGGTTTGATTCAAAGTCCCTCCTTTGAGTATCCTCTATTCTCTCCCCTTGAGATATTTGAACAGTGTTACTGTAGTTCCCTTTTTGCATCCTGAAAAGACCCTCACCTTGTCACAAAAGCTTTCCATCACCGTAAAGCCCATTCCACTGCGCTCGTTCGCGGCATCGGTAGTATACAGAGGCTGACGCGCCGTATCGACGTCCTCTATTCCGCACCCCTTGTCTTTTATCTCTATGCGGACAAGCCCGTCCTCGAAAAGCTTAACGGTTATGTATATCGTGCCGACAGTCTCTCGGTAGGCGTGAACTATACAGTTGGTGACTGCCTCGGAAACGGCACATTTTATGTCTGCCAGCTCGCTCGGTGTGGGGTCTGCCTGAGAGCAGAAAACGGCTACTGCCGCCCTCGCTATAGCCTCGTTTACCGACAGTGACGGCAATTTCAGTTTCATCTCATTACGGCATTTTGCTAAAGAATGATTTTTAGTCTCGCTCGTCTTCATCTTCTTCCTCCTCTATTTTTACTATTCTTTCAAGCCCCGCCATTCTGAATATCCTCATCAGGCGATCGCTTACGCCGCGCAGAACGAGTTCTCCGCCTATGGCATTCATTCTGGCGTACCTTCCCATTATCAGCCCAATTCCCGAACTGTCCATAAATTCCACGCCCGACAGCACCAATACCGTCCGTGTCGGTCTGTGCTCGGATATTGCTCCGTCTATCTCGCTACGCACTCCAACAGCGCCGTGATGATCGATATCTCCTATAAGCTCGACTCTGAGAAGCGTGCCGTTTTCATCTGACGAAAGGCTTAATACACAGTTACTTTTTTGCATTTTGACCTCCTTTAATTTCTTTTTTCTATATTTTAGCACAGCTTTTGCGCGTAATTTGTCACATATAGTCCTACAAAAATTTTTATCTTTCCTCTTTGCAGTATGATATTTAAAGGCTCAAAAAGCTGAAAAAACTTGATTTTTACATTTTTTCAAGAAAAAAATCAAAAATATTAAAAAAATTTTTCGCTTTGCTCTTGAAATTTTTTATTATTGTGATACAATGTATGTATACACAAAAACTATGGAGGTGTTTTATCATGGCATACAAAATTTCCGACGCTTGCATCGCTTGCGGTGCATGTGCAGACGCTTGCCCCGTAAGTGCTATCACTGAGGGCGACGGTAAGTACGAGATCAACGCTGACGAGTGCATCGAGTGCGGTGCATGTGCAGAGGCTTGCCCCGTAGAGGCTCCCGCTGCTGAATAATCGTTGCAATTCTGTACATAAACGAGGTTGTTGCTGTGCAACAACCTCGTTTTGTAAAATCACGGTTGACCTTGGAGGTATTATGAAGGAGCTCACGCTTTTTGACGACGAGCGTCTTGACGTTGTAAACGAAAAGATAACGCTCATACAAAAAAAGGACGGTTTGACGTTTGGAACAGATGCATTCCTTCTCGCCTCCTTCATAAAGCCGCGCGCAAACGGCCGCGCCGCAGAGCTTGGCGCGGGCACGGGAATAATCTCCTTTTTGCTCGCTTCAAAAAATAAGTTCTCAAGCGTGCACGCTTTCGAGATACAGGAGGATTTCGCATCTCTTGCAAAGCGCAACGCCGAATACAACGAGCTCGCGGAGCGCGTTTGCGTGATACAAAGCGACGTAAGAGACCTCAAGGTCAGCGAATACGGCGAATTTGACGCCGTTTTTACAAATCCGCCTTATATGAAGACCGACAGCGGAAAGCGCAATGACTCCGACAGAAAATACATCGCGCGCCACGAGGTATGCGGAGATATCTCGGACTTCTGCGCGGCGGCATTCAGACTCCTGAAGCACGGCGGTAGATTTTACGCGGTCTGGAGACCCGACCGACTCTGCGATCTTTTCTTTGCTATGCGACAAAACCGCCTTGAGCCGAAAATAATTACCCCCGTGTGTGCAACACCTAAAACACCGCCTTCGATGGTGCTCGTAAGCGCAACGAAGGGCGGAGCTTCGGGAATGACGATGACCGCTCCGCTCGTGCTCTACCGCGACGGCACTACAGAGCTCTCAGACGAGGCGCAAAAAATTTACGACACACTTTCTTTTGAATAGGATATACCTTATGGAAAATATAAAAAGAGTCCTCAGCTACGTCAGACGTGCCGTGGACGACTACGATATGATAGAGGACGGCGACAAGATAGCCGTTGGAGTATCTGCGGGAAAGGACTCGCTCACTCTGCTCTGCGCAATGAGCGATCTGCGCCGCTTTTATCCCAAGAAATTTGAGCTCTGCGCCATAACCGTTGATATGGGCTTTGAGGGAATGGATCTCACCCCCGTAAAAAATTTCTGTGAGGAGCTTGGCGTTGAGTATCACACCGTTCCCACGCAAATATCAAAAATAATATTCGATGTTCGCAAGGAAAAAAATCCCTGCTCTCTCTGTGCCAAGATGCGCCGTGGCGCTCTTTACGGCTACGCAAAGGAGATAGGCTGCAACAAGGTCGCTCTCGGCCACCACTTCGACGACGTTGTCGAGACCTTTATGCTCAACCTCTTCTACGAGGGAAGGCTCGGTTGCTTTCAGCCCGTGACATATCTTTCGAATACCGAAATAACTCTTATCCGTCCTATGATATATATGCCCGAAAAAGACGTGCGTTATTTTGCCTCGAAAACAGAGCTTCCCGTCGTAAAATCCCCCTGCCCCGCCGACGGCAACACCGAGCGTGAGGAAATGAAAAAGCTTCTTGCAACGCTTGAACGCGACAACAAGGGTCTGCGCTATCGCATTTTCGGTGCGATACAGCGCGGCGGGATCGACGGCTTTCGCGAAATAGGCAAAATGCAGGGTATGAAGAGTTACGAAAACGACATTTTACCCGATGAAGAATAAAATATCGTAGCATTTTTTATATTCCTATTGACAACACACTCTCTTTGTGTTATAATAATTCAGTAAAAATAATCCGATTTGGAGGACTTGAAAAATGAGCAGAATCAAAACTGTTGAAACTAAGGATATTGCTAAGACCGTTAAGAACGGTGGCTGTGGCGAGTGCCAGACCTCTTGCCAGTCCGCTTGCAAGACCTCTTGCGGCGTTGCAAACCAGCAGTGCGAGAACAAGGAAAACAACTAATTTCCTTGAAACCGATAAAACGCTGTCTTTTTACCGAGACAGCGTTTTAATTTTAAAACTCAGGAGTTATTTATGGTACACCAGTATAAGCTTAACGGATATAACATCGTCCTCGACACCGCAAGCGGCTCGGTACATACCGTTGACGAGGTCGCATACGACATTATAGAAATGTACAAAACACACTCGCCCGAGCAGATAGTAAAAACTATACTCGAGCGCTACGGCGATCTGCCCGACGTAACAGAAGATGAGATACTTGACTGCATCGATGACGTAAAGGCACTTGAAGACGCGGGAAAGCTCTTCTCCGTCGACGAGTACGAGCAGCTTGCCTGCAACTACAAAAACAACAGCAAGGTCATCAAGGCTCTCTGTCTGCACGTTGCGCACACCTGCAATCTCAATTGCTCCTACTGCTTTGCAAGTCAGGGTAAATATCAGGGCGACAGAGCTCTTATGAGCTTTGAGGTCGGAAAGCGCGCGTTTGATTTTCTTATCGAGCATTCAGGCACTCGCAAAAACCTTGAGGTAGACTTTTTCGGCGGCGAGCCCCTTATGAACTGGGACGTCGTAAAACAGCTTGTAGCTTATGCGAGAAGCATTGAAAAACAGCACAATAAGAACTTCAGATTTACGCTTACCACGAACGGCATACTCATAGACGACGAGGTCATCGATTTTCTCAACAAGGAAATGAGCAACGTAGTTCTCAGCCTTGACGGACGAAAGGAAGTAAACGACCACTTCCGCCGCGATTACGCGGGTAACGGAAGCTATGACAAAATAGTTCCCAAATTTCAAAAGCTCGTAGAAGCACGCGAGGGCAAAAATTATTACGTCAGAGGCACGTTCACGCACAACAACGTTGACTTTACCAACGATCTCTTCCATATGGCAGATCTCGGATTTACAGAGCTTAGTATGGAGCCCGTAGTCTGCCCGCCCGACGACCCTTATGCTCTCACCGAAGAGGATATGCCTAAGATATTCGAGCAGTATGAGATACTCGCAAAGGAAATGCTCAAGAGAAAAAAGGAAGGCAGACCCTTCACATTCTACCACTATATGCTCGACCTCAAGAACGGTCCTTGCATCTATAAGAGAATAACCGGCTGCGGCTCGGGTACGGAATATATGGCTGTCACCCCTTGGGGCGAGCTCTTCCCCTGTCATCAGTTCGTCGGAGACCCCAAATACAGCCTCGGAAATATATTCGACGGTGTGACCAACACCGAAATTCAGGACGAGTTCCGCTCCTGCAACGCATACGCAAGACCCGAATGTAAGGATTGCTGGGCAAGACTTTACTGCTCGGGCGGCTGTGCCGCGAACTCCTATCACGCAACGGGAAGCATCGGCGGCGTATATAAATACGGCTGTGAGCTTTTCAAAAAGCGTATAGAATGCGCAGTAATGATGCAGGTAGCAGAATCGGAGGAATAATATGAAGACGCCGATCGCGGACTTCGTAAAAAAATATGCAGAAAGCGGCACTTCAAGATTTCATATGCCCGGTCACAAGGGCAGATCGGTGCTCGGCTGTGAGGCACTCGACATTACCGAGATCTCGGGTGCTGACGTGCTCTACGGCGCGGACGGAATAATCGCAGAAAGCGAGAGCTATGCATCTGCGCTCTTTGGATCAGGACACAGCTTCTACTCTACCGAAGGCTCAACGCTTGCAATAAAGGCTATGCTCGCACTCATAAAAAAACGCTCGCAAGGAGAGCGCACCACCGTGCTTGCCGCGCGCAACGTGCATAAAGCGTTCGTATATGCCTGCGCTCTGCTCGACATCGACGCAGAATGGATATATCCCGAGCAATTTACGCATCTTTGCTCCTGCGAAGTTACGCCGAACACGCTTGAAACGAAGCTTAACGCTATGACTTCTCTTCCCGACGCCGTTTACGTCACCTCTCCCGATTATCTTGGAAATATAGCCGACATCGCAAGGCTTTCCGACGTATGCCACGCGTACGGTATTCCTCTGCTCGTAGATAACGCGCACGGAGCGTATCTCGCCTTTATTGAACCGTCACTCCACCCGCTTGCGCTTGGTGCGGATATGTGCTCCGATTCGGCACACAAGACACTTCCCGTTCTCACGGGCGGCGCTTATCTGCACGTATCTAAAAGCTATCCCGCAGACAAAGACGAGATCAGAGCCGCGCTCGCGCTTTTCGCATCGACGAGCCCATCATATCTGATACTCCAATCGCTCGATCTGTGCAACGAGTATCTTGCGGGAGAATATTGCACTGAGTTAAAAGAATGTATAAAACGATTTGACTCGATAAAAAAAGCACTTGCAGATCGCTCCGTAGCAGTTGAACAAAGCGAGCCGCTCAAGCTTGTGCTGACCAAGAGTAAATGTTCTTATTCGGGCTTCGAGCTTGCAGATATACTGCGGGAAGCGTTCATAGAGCCTGAATTTTACGATGCCGATGCGCTCGTGCTTATGGCGACTCCGTCACTCACGCCGACTGACTTTGATCGGCTCGAGAAGGCTCTGCTCTCGCTTGAGCCTAAAAGCACCGCGAGCACTGAGCCGCCTCTTCCAAGCGTTCCCGAGCGCGCGCTATCTATCCGCGAGGCTGTGTTTTCAGCAAGCGAGACGGTAGCGACGAGCGACTCTGTCGGCAGAATATGCGCGTCTCCCACTGTGTCCTGCCCACCCGCAGTACCTATCGTTATGAGCGGTGAGATCATCGACAAGCGCTCAGCCGAGCTGATGCTCTACTACGGAATAGAAAAAATCTCGGTAATTAATTAGGGACTGCTTCCTTTAGCGCAGAACAAAAACACACAAAAATAAAATAAAAAAAGAGAACCGCTTTTGCTATCAAAAAGTCGATAGTAAGAGCGGTTCTTTTGTAGAATTTTTCAAGCCGAGGCTCTCAAAATTCATTTTTATGTGTGTTTTTTAGCCGCGTTCTTGGTCTCTGCCGTACCTTTGTACGCCGACGAAACCAAGAACTCGACTTCTGCATCTAAATCAAGCAGCCCCGATTTTAAGGACTGCTTTATTCGGCGCAGAACATCTGCCTCTGAATGAAACAGTCCTTTTTTATAAGATATATCGTATTATTAAAGCATATTTTCTCGGTACTCGCTTGGAGAGCTTCCCGTTTTTAGCTTGAACATTTTTGAAAAATTGAGAGGGTCCTTATAGCCTACGGAATAGGCTATGTTCGCAACAGACAGCTCGCGGTCGGAAAGAAATTCTTTTGCTCTCTTTAAGCGACATTCTATTATATATTCCTTTGGAGATATTCCAAGAGACTTTTTAAAAATGGCGAATAGATATTTTCGGCTTATTCCTATATGCGACGCGACCTGTTCTACGGTAATATCTTCACTGTAGTGAGCTTTTATATAACGCCGTGCAGTAGTAAGATATGCGTTTTCTGTACTCTTTTCTATTTTGTTTGAACTCAAAAGCAGAGACAAAAACTCATATAACCTTGCACAGAATTTCAGATTATTTGCCATATCCGCACTTCGCTCAGAAGGCATATCCTTTAAAATTCCTATAACACTCTCCGCGTCGCTAAGATTTAGCACGGGAGACTGTAAAGTTATCTTTGCCTGAGCAAATATCTCTTTTGTTTCATCTCCGTTAAATGACACCCACGCATAATGCCACGGATCTTTCGAGTCGGCTTGGTATTTAACTATCGTACCGGGAAAGATAACGAATGCCTGACCTCGCCGAACAGTATATTTCCCCGTACCGCAGTAAAAAATGCCCTTTCCCGATATCACGTAGTGTATAAGATAGGTATCCCTAACACCCGCGCCCCAATAATGATTGGGGGCGCATCTTTCTTCCCCGCTGCTCACGGGAATGAGTCCTTGATATTGTTTTTTTGGAAGCTCTATAGTCATATTGCAAGCATTACTCATAAGATCCACCTCGCTTTGTAGACATTATACCATAAACCTGCGACAAAAATCAATAGACAAAATAATATTTTTGCGTTAAACTTTAATCAGTTAAAGAACGAAAGGAGTTCTGATATGAAAAAATTTGCATTTATCGGCGGTGGAAGCTTCGGCTTTACCCGCACTCTTGTAAAAGACCTTTTAACCTTTCCCGCTTTTGCCGACGCTGAGATCGCTCTTATGGATATCGACGAGGAACGTCTTGATTACATAAAGCGCGCCTGCGAAAAGATAGTAAAAGCAGGAAACTATCCCGCAAAGATAACCGCAACTACCGACAGAGTTGAAGCGCTCAAGGGTGCTGACGGTGTTCTCTGCACTATACTTTCGGGTGATGTTGAGGTATGGCAGCACGACATTCTCATTCCCAAAAAGTACGGTGTTGACATAAACGTTGGTGACACCCGCGGTCCTGCAGGAATTTTCCGTGCTTTGCGTACCATTCCCGTAATGCTCGACATTTGTGCTGATATCGAAAAATACTGTCCTAATGCAATATTCCTTAACTACACAAATCCCATGGCTATGCTGTGCCGTGCAATGCAGGAAAAATTCCCGAATCTTAAGATAACGGGTCTTTGCCACAGCGTTCAAGGCACTGCAGGAATGCTTGCAAGATGGGTGGGAGCTGACCCCAAGGACGTCACTTACACCTGCGCGGGTGTAAACCATCAGGCTTTCTATCTTGACCTCAAGTGGAACGGAAAGGATATGTATCCTCTTCTCAAGGAAGCTATGAAAGATCCCGAAATACTTAATGCTGAACAAGTCCGTAACAATATGTTCCTCAACCTCGACTATTACGTTACCGAAAGTAGTGGTCACAACAGTGAATACGTTTCCTGGTACCGCAAGCGTGCTGACCTCATCGACAAGTATTGCACAAACGGCACTAATTGGAATCCCGGCAAGCACGCGTATATCCTTGATACCTATACGGCACGAAAGGATAATTGGAGAAATGACATCAACGATTTTCTCAACAAGCCCGACGAGGAGCTTGATCTTTCGCGCGGCGGTGAGTACGCGGCATATATCTTCAATGCGGTATTCGGAGATAACACCATATTCAAATTCAACGGCAACGTCCGCAACTTCAATCTTATCGACAATCTTCCCTACGGTTGCTGTGTAGAAGTACCCGTGGTAGCAAGCAAAAACAGTCTTGAGTCGGTAGCGGTAGGTGCGCTTCCCGATCAGCTTGCAGTTCTTATCAACACTACCGCTCGTTGCGAAGAGCTCGCAGTTCAGGCAGCGCTTGAGGGCGATGCAAGAAAAGTATTTTGGGCTTGTGCATTTGACCCGCTCACCTCTGCGGTCCTGACGCTTGATGAAATTCAGCAAATGGTCACCGAAATGCTTGAGCAGAACAAGGATTATCTGCCTTGGTATAAGGCTTGACGGCGCGCTTCCTTGGACGAATAAGCACTGCGAAAAAGCATAAACACTATCAAAAAAAATTGCGAGGCTTGATTGATCAAGCCTCGCTTTTATCTTTCAATTAAAACATTCCTGCGAAGAAATCGTCTTCCTGCTTCTTGGGAGCTTCCTTCTCTTCCTTCTTCTCCTCAACTACTTCTACCGTAGCCTCGGTCTCGACGGGCTCGAAATTTGCCGCGATGATGGTTATTCTCATCTCGTCCTCAAGATCAGGATCAAACGCAACGCCCCAAATGACGCTTGCGTCGGGATTGCACTCGTTAGCTATCATAGTAGATGCGATATCAACGTCCTCAAGTCCTACGTCAGAAGAAGCCGAAATGCTTATGATAACTCCCTTTGCACCCTTGATAGAGGTCTCAAGGAGAGGACTCGTTATAGCCATAGTAGCAGCCTCCTGAGCCTTGTCCTTTCCGTTTGCGCGTCCCATACCCATATATGCAACGCCCGAGTCTGCGAGTACCGAGGTAACGTCAGCAAAGTCTATATTGATAAATCCGGGTACGTTGATAAGGTCAGAAATACTTTGAACTCCGCGGCGGAGCACGTCGTCAGCCTCAGAGAAAGCGTTTGCAAGAGTTATTCTTGCATCGGATACGAGCTTAAGTCTGTCGTTGGGAATGACTACGAGCGAGTCAACGTACTGAGATATCTCCTCGATGCCCTCGCTTGCCTGATTCATTCTCTTCTTGCCCTCAAATCCGAAAGGAGTTGTAACAACACCGACGGTTAGAATGTCCATCTCTCTTGCAGCCTTAGCGACGATAGGAGTAGCACCCGTTCCCGTTCCGCCGCCCATTCCCGCGGTGAGAAATACCATATCTGCACCCGAAAGGAGCTTCTTTATCTCGTTATATGCCTCGTCTGCCGCTCTCTTACCTATCTCGGGGTTAGAGCCTGCGCCAAATCCGTTAGTTATCTTTTCGCCTATGGCAAGCTGTGTGGGAGCGGTGCACTTGCGAAGTGCCTGCTTATCGGTATTGATCGCGATGAATTCGACGCCCTGAAGTCCCGATGCGATCATTCGGTTTACCGCGTTGCTTCCTCCGCCGCCTACGCCTACTACTCTTATATCTACTCCGTAATCCTTGCTTGCAGTCTGCTCAAAAATCATATATACACGTCCTCCGTTATTCAAAAAATTCTTCCACTTATATAATAATATATTTTTATTGATTTTGCAATAGTTTTTATAAAATTTTTACTTTTTCAGGCTAAAAATTTAAAGGAGCGGCTGTTTTTTCAGTCGCTCCTTAGTTTTATTATTCTGCCTCTGCAGGTACGGGTGTAAAAGTAAGCGTATTGAAGTTCAATCCGTCCTCGGTAAATACTATCTTAAGAGTATGTATGCCTGCGGGGAGCGAAATTCTGACCTTATTCTCTGCCGTTGCCCACTTCTGCCAATCGCCCGTTGCAGTCGAGTTATCATAGCTTGCGACCTTCTTGTTGTCAATATAGAAGTCGAACGCGCCTGCACCGTCGGGGCTTGCTACTCTTACGGCAACGTCGTATTCCATAGCTCGTCTTACGGTAAGATTGTAAACGAGATACTGATCTTTACTGTTACCGCCTGTATTCTGCGTGCCGCCTTCATCCTTGCAATCTTCGACAGCTATTCCGTCGCTCTTCTGTGCAAAGTCTACCGACTTGAATACGCTGTTAGCCGTTCCGCTTATCTCTATAGTCTCGTCCTTGACCTCTGCAGTCTTGATAACGAGTTCGAGAACTCTTGCAGCGTGCTCCTCAAGAAGTGCGCGAGTAAGCTTTCCTTCTTCGAAAGCCTTGACCGTTTCATCTCTCTCACCTGTAGGAAGCTTGAGATCCGAGCCTGCGAGAAGCTCGTTAATAAGATGCGTGTTTACCTTTCTGTCGGTACAAATTACACCTTCATAGCCCCACTCGTTGCGGACTATTTCGGTCAGAAGCGAATAGCTTGCAGATGCTTTAACACCGTTTATAAGATTATACGATGTCATCATCATCCACGGGTCAGCCTCTTCAACGGTTATTTGGAATGGGCGGAGATATATCTCGCGCAAAGCTCTTTCAGACATTCTGCTATCGTTGCCCTGACGGTTAAGCTCCTTTTCGTTTCCTACAAGATGCTTAACGCAAGCAGCAACGCCTTCCTTCTGAACTCCCTTTACGATCGCAGAAGCGAGGATTCCCGAAAGATAAGGATCCTCAGAGAAGAACTCGAAGTTTGCTCCTCCAAGCGGGTCACGGTGAATATTTGCCGCGGGTGCAAGCCACATATGGACCTGCTTTTCCTTTGCTTCCTTAGCTATTGCCTTACCGACCTTCTCAAGAAGCTCAACGTTCCAAGTACATCCAAGTGCAGTTTGTACGGGATATTCGGTGCAGGATTGTGACAAACGAAGTCCTGCAGTTCCGTCTGCAGTGTTTATATAAGGAACTCCGTACTTACTCATCGGCTCGGTCGTTCCCTCGCCTCCCGTTACCTTTGCGGAATGAGCATATATCATTCTTACAAGCTCAAGAGGTGTGAACTGTGCAACGAACGCGGGCATAAGCGACGCATCATCCTTGACGTCTGCAAGAGTTACCGTATCAGCGGGTGCTTCAACACTCTTCCATTCGCTCTTTGCGGTAAGCTCCTCTATTTCATATTCTCTGTAAATATTCTCGTACTCTCCGTTTGCGAGCAATCTCTGCTTAAGAAGTCTTGCGGGAAGCTGCTCCGAAAGCTGCTCCACCACTACAGTCTCGTCCTGAGTAAACATACATCCGAGACCCGACTGCTGAGCGTGGCGTATAGACGAGCCGAGATAGAGCTCGTACTCTCCTGCCTCAAGTACATAAGCGGATTTCTGCACCTTTCCTGTATCGTCATAGCTTGCGAAATCATTTATATCAACGGACATAGCTATCGTCTGAGATTCTCCGGGACGGAGGGTCCTCGTTTTTGCGAAGGCACAAAGCTCCTTTGCAGGCTTTCCAAGCTCGCCCTGAGGTGCGGAGAAATAGAGCTGTGCCGTTTCTTTACCCGTGTATTTGCCCGTGTTGGTTATCTTGCAGGTCACGGTTAGAATATCGCCCTCGAAATTAAATTCCGCATCGGAGAACTCAAATTCGGTATACGAAAGTCCAAATCCAAACTCAAAATTTACCGTCTTATAGCCGGCATCAAAGGTCTCGAAATATCTGTAACCTACGTAAATATCTTCCTTATAATCGGTAAACTTCTTATCCGAGGAAGTCGTATATGAAGGATAGTCCTTATATCGCTTTGCAAGCGTATCGGTAAGCTTTCCGCTCGGAGTTATATCGCCAACGAGTATGTCAGAGATAGCAGCACCGCCGTACTCACCGGGGAGCCAAGCAAAAAGTATCGCCTTCACCTCAGGATATGAAAGCATCTTAGTGGTATCTATGATACCTCCCGAATTGACTACTACGATCACGTCGTCAAAACCTGCCTCGATAATGCTTTCTATCATCTTGATCTCGTCGGCAGACAGATAATAATCGCCGAGAACGTCGTCGCGGTCAGATCCGTCCTTCGAATTACGGGTAACGGTATACACAGCAACGTTAGACTCCTTGCGAGCCTCCTTGAGCTCTTCCAAGGTAGGTACGTAATTCTCGATCTGGGCATAAGCAACTGCCATCTGCTCGTTCACGCTTATCTTCTCTTCAGCCTGCTTTTCAAGCATTCCTTCGAGAAGGCTGACGGTATGGGAGTTGTTAACGTTTGCAGAGCCCGCAGCTCCGTCCACGAGGTTCATTACGGCATTTCCGAACAAAGCGACGTTTTCGTCGTAAATAAGCGGAAGCACCTCGTCCTCGTTTTTAAGCAGGACCATTCCTTCTGCCGCTGCGGCTTGTGAAAGCGGAATAGTGTCCGAATACTCGTAACGTCTGTTTGCGGGATGGCGAAGATCCAACTCTTCCTCCTCTTCCTCTTCAACAGGCTCCGTTACGTCTTCGGTAGGCGCTTCGGTAGCCTCAGGCTGAGTCTCTTTAGGCGTCTCATCCTTCTTTTTCGAGCAGCCAACGAAGGTCGCGGCAAGCATCGACAAAAGCAATATGCAGGAAATTATCCTGAAAACAAGATCTTTCTTCATAAAATCACCTCTCCGATCTGATTATAGGTAGATATATTTTATCATATTACGGCAATTTCGTCAATCATTTTTATTAAAATTTAACATCTTATGCAATTCTATAACTATTATTTAACAGGAATAAACGTCATTGTGTTTAAGTTCATAGCGCTCTCTGTAAATGAAAGCTTGAGAAGATGTTCGCCTTTGGGAAGAGTCAGCGTAAGTACCTCTTTCGATTCTATCCACTTCTGCCAACCGCCTGTAGCCTCGGTATTTTTAAAGGAAGCAAGCATCTCACCGTCCACCAATACGTCAAATCCGCCCTTGCCCTCGGGACTTGCTATTCTCAGCTTGACCTGATATTCGCCCTCAGTCGCTACGTTTATCTTGTAGTAGATATATCTTCCTCTGTCGTTGTTCGTAGTATTCGCCGTTCCTCCGATATCCTCACATCTCTCTGTTTTTCCGCCGTTCGTTCCGATATAATCCACCGATCTTATCACGGTAGGAACAATATCTGAAATATCTATCGCAGGCGCTTCGTCATATGGTTCTAATTTCTTATTGAACTTCAAAAGCAATCTGACTATGCGCTCTGCGTGCTCTTCAAGAACGGCTCTCGTGAGTATTCCGTCGTCATATGCCTTTACAGTAGCCGCGATCTCGGCATTTGGCATCTTAACGTCGTTGCCTGCGAGAAGCTCTCGGTAAAGCTCGGAATTATTGCCCCAGTCGGTGCATACGACTCCGCCGTAGCCCCATTCATTACGCAGTATCTCGGTCATAAGCGCATAGCTCTCTGCCGTCTCGACTCCGTTAACGTAATTGTAAGAGCTCATCATCATCCAAGGATCAGCCTCTTTTATCGCTATCTCAAACGGGCGGAGATATATCTCGCGCAAAGCGCGCTCTGACATACGACTGTCGGAATTATTTCGGTTACCCTCTTTCTCGTTTCCGACAAAATGCTTTATACAAACGCCTACGCCGTTTTTCTGCACGGCATTTGTTATAGATGCCGCCATCATACCCGAAAGGAAGGGATCTTCCGAGTAATATTCAAAATTTCGTCCGCACAGCGGATCTCTGTGAATGTTTACTGCGGGTGCAAGCCAAACCTCAACGCCCTCTCTCTTTGCCTCCGCTCCTATCTGCTCGCCTATCTCGTAAAGCAGATCCGTATCCCAAGTGCACGCAAGCAAGGTAGCTACGGGCCACGCGGTGCAAGGATTTGTAATTCTGAGTCCCGCAGGACCGTCGGCAGTCTCAACGGAAGGGATACCGTATTCAAATACGTATCCTATACCACCCGTTCCACCCGCGAGTGATGCCGCATTTCCATAACACATATCTATCATCTGATGCGGTGTCAGCTGAGCCAGAAAGCTGTCCATAAGTTCCGGATGCTCGTAAAGCTCTTCAAAGCGTATGATCTCCTCCGGTGCTTCAATGCATACCCTGTCCGAGCGTGACGTGAGGACCTCGATCGCGTGATCGCTGAATACGTCCTCGTAGCTTCCGTCGGCAAGCAATCTCTTATTAAGCAAACGCGCGGGAAGCTGTTCGCTGAGCTGACGGGTGATCACGTTCTCCGCCACCGTATATTTTCCAACGGATGTAACGTTTTTGACCGATGAACCGAGCAAAAATTCGTATTCACCCGCTTCGATAACGTATGCAGATCTTTGTACCTTTCCGACATCGTCATAGCTCGAAAGCTCTTCGATATCTACCGTCATTGTAAGAATCTGAGACGTACCGGGCTCAAGCAGATCGGTCTTTGCAAAAGCGCAAAGCTCCTTGGCAGGCTTACCAAGCTTACCCTGAGGCGCTGAGAAATAAAGCTGGACGCTTTCTTTGCCACTTACGCCACCCGTATTCGTCACCTTCACGCTAACGCTTATTTCGTCCTCTCCTACACCAAAAGATATGTCCGAATACTCAAAGGTCGTATACGAAAGTCCAAATCCAAATTCGAAATTGACCGTATCATAGTTTGGATCAAATGTCTCAAAATAGCGGTATCCAACGAAAATATCCTCAGTATAATCAACGTGATCCGTGCTCACATTAAAGTTTTTTGAAGACGGATAATCCGCGTATTTTTTAGCAAAGGTATCGACAAGTTTTCCACTCGGATTTACGTCGCCGACAAGCACATCTGCAATAGCGTCACCCGCATACTGTCCCGGTTGCCAAGACAAAAGAATAGCCTTGACCTGAGGATACGCGAGCAGGCTCGTCGTGTCTATAACTCCGCCCACGTTAAGCACTACTATTATCTTCTCAAATCCAACCGAAACGAGATTGTCAAGCATCGTTTTCTCGTTTACCGAAAGCCTGTAGTCTCCTGCAGTCGACGAACGGTCTCCACCCTCTCCTGCCAATCTGCATATCGTATACACCGCCGTATCCGACACCTTGCTCGCCGTCTTGAGATCACTGTAGGACGGGACATAATCATATCTTCTGCTATATGAAGAAACGAGCTCCTTATTGAGCGTAAGCTTGTTTTCACCTTGCTTTGTCTTCATTCCATCAAGCAGATTGACAGTATCGACCTTCATACTTCCCGATCCCGTTCCACCGCCGTAAAGGTTATTGACTCCATCGCCAATAAGCGCAACGTTATCCTCAGGCATCAAGGGAAGAGCCGAATCCTCGTTTTTGAGCAATACCATCCCCTCGCTTGCCGCTCTACGTGCAAGCGGTATCTTTCCGAGATCATACGGCACTCTGTCGCCAAGCGGTTTGCTGATACTTTCTTTATCTCCGTTATCGTTTTTGTCGACCTCCGGATCTGTTGCCTTCTCGGTCGCCTCTCCTTGCTTGTCCTGCTTTCCACAGCTTGTGGCAAAAGTCATAAGCATAAAAATCACAAGTATAACCGACAATACCTTCATAAAAACGCTTCTCATGCCATCACCTCGTTTTATTATGTAGATATATTTTACCATATCCCCGCTCTGCCGTCAATACTTGCTTAAAAAAATAGCTGTCTCAGCCGAGACAGCTATTTTTAGTTTGAACGGAGACCGTCTTTAGTTTTCGCTACTCTCTTCGCTCTCGCTAAGCTCTCGTCTTTGCTGAGCCTTTGCCGAGAAGAAGTTCATAATGACGACCGAAAGAATTATAACTGCTATTACGATAAATATGCAAAGCATTCCCTTCCACATATACTGAAGAGAGAATAAAAATCTATTTAAGTTGAAATTGCTGAAAATATCCATCTTTATCTCCTTTCATCAACCGCCAAATACGCCAAAGCCCATAGCGAAGCTGAGGATAAGTCCGCCCGCTATAACAGATGCGATCTGACCTGATACGTTTACGCCTATAGAGTGCATAAGGAGGAAGTTCTGGGGATCTTCCTTAAGTCCCATCTTATGAACTACACGTCCTGACATCGGGAATGCGGAAATACCTGCCGCACCGATCATAGGATTGATCTTTTCCTTTAGGAAGAGGTTGAGGAACTTCGCGAAAAGAACACCGCCTGCGGTGTCGAAGATAAACGCGAAGAGTCCGAGTCCGAGAATAAGAAGAGTTGCAGGCTGAATGAACTTATCCGCAGTCATCTGCGTTGCAACAGTGATACCGAGGAATATGGTAATGAGGTTTGCAAGCACCTTCTGCGCGGTCTCGGAGAGCGAGTTGAGAACTCCGCACTCACGGATAAGGTTACCGAACATCAAAAATCCGAGAAGGTCGATAGACTCGGGAGCTACGAGACCTGCGATAATGGTTATGATTATCGGGAAGAGTATTCTTGTGGTCTTGGATACCGTCTTTGCCTTGTATGGCATACGGATAAGTCTTTCCTTCTTGGTTGTGAGAAGCTTGATAATGGGAGGCTGAATGATCGGAACGAGCGCCATATAAGAGTACGCCGCAACCATAATAGCACCTGTGATGGTAGATGCATTGCCGAGAAGCTTCTGAGCAACTACGATCGCTGTAGGACCGTCAGCCGCACCGATTATACCTATAGATGCCGCTTCGGGAAGTGTAAAGAACATTGACGCGAGGCAGAAGGTAAAAAAGATACCGAACTGTGCCGCCGCACCGAAGATCATAAGCTTGGGGTTTGAGAGTATCGGACCGAAGTCGATCATCGCGCCGATACCTATGAAAAGGATCAGTGGGAAGAGCTCATTGGATATACCTGCATCGAAAAGCGTTTTGAGTGCGCCATCGTATATTGCGGGAATATTGACGATGATAGCTCCAAAACCCATAGGAAGAAGAAGTGTCGGCTCCATGTCGAACTTGATAGCAAGGAATATGAGTAGTGCGCCGATAGCCCACATCACCATTCTCTGCCAACCGCCGTTCTCAAACAGAAGCAGTATGTTCTCGTAAAGAATTTCCATTTGTTTTATCTCCCTTTTATTTTATATATTTTTTTACATTACGAACTGAATCGTGCAAAATGCCGCATAGACGCACAGCAAAAGTATTCCCTGCACTCTTGAGAGCTTTCCGCGGATAAGCGCAGGCAGCGTCATAAGCAACATAACTCCGAGCATTACGGGCAGATCAAGCACGAAGGACGCAGGCATACCTGCTATCGTTGACTCGGACGGTACGGGGAACGGAGATATTACCGTAGACACACCGCTGACGAGCACGAGATTGAAAAGATTTGCACCGATAATATTTCCAAGCGAGAGCGCGCCGTGTCCCTTTGCAAGTGACGTGATCGCCGTAACGAGCTCAGGAAGCGATGTTCCGAGAGCAACGAACGTAAGCGCAATAACCGTATCGGGAACTCCGAGCTCGGTCGCTATGTAAGTGCCGCTGTCAACGAGCAGATTTGCTCCGCCGGCAATAACTGCCGCACCGACGATGATAAACAGAATATCTCTGAGGATAGGCGAAAACTCCTGCTTTTTAGCCATCTTTGCTATTGCGATAATCGCGTAGAGTGCGAAGATAACTATCATCGCGATCGCGATGATGAGCATTATGCCGCCCTTGTAGATCATAAACGCGCCGCCGATAATAACGACGAGTGCCTCGATCGCGAGCGCGGCAAAAGTTATGGGCTTGCGCTCCTCAGGTTCTTCTTCGACGTGAACCTCGGGCTCGCTTATCGACTTTTTCTTCATAGAAAGCACGGTCGTGATCATATACGCGGCAAATGCGAGAAGCAGGATCACGCCAACCGTGCGTGTAAATTCTCCCGTAAAATACGCGATCGCCATATAGAATATCGCCGCACAGAAGAAGAAGCACACGGGGAGTATCATTGACTTGCGCTCGACCTTGCCAGGCTTTATCGCGATAGTAATAGCCGCGATGAGCGAGGTATTGCAGATTATAGAGCCAATTGCGTTTCCGTACGCCATTCCGCCCGAGCCTGCCACAGCACCCTGAGCAGACACCATGACCTCGGGAAGCGTCGTACCTATAGAAACGACGGTCGCGCCGATAAGAAGCTCGGGGAGATGGAATTTCCTTGCTATTCCCGAAGCGCTGTCGACGAACCAATCTCCACCCTTGATGAGCATTACGAGACCGATGGCAAACAGTAGGATGTTGAACCCAATCATATCTTTCTCCTTTATTTTTGAGTAGAAACGGGCGATATTATGCATAAAAAAAGCCCAATATGCTCTCGCATATTGAGTCTGGACATTTAAAGCAAGCCAGGCTTTCGCCATGATGTTGAACTTGCTACGTGCGATATGCACGCCGCTACTCCCTCATTTTACAATGTAATTATACAACATAATCCGACGTTTGTCAACCGCATTTTTATATTTTGATATAATAAATCTGACTATCCCCTTAAAGTAGGGCTGTCTCAAATTTGCATTTGAGACAGCCCCTGTTTTTTGTGATAAGGACAACCTTTATAATAAATTCCGACACGTAATCCATTTAAGTTCTTTCGGTTATTTTCTACAAAAGAAAATGGCCAAAAATCCAACTCAAACTTACTCTTTCGTCACGCAAAGGCGCGCGCCGAGGGGAACGTATATTTCATTAAGGCTTGTGCGGACGCGTTTCTTGCCGCCGACACGCTTACCGCGGCAATCGAGCACCTCGATATAGCTACCCTTCTCCGCTTTGAGAATTACATTCTCGCTGTCAGTGAGGTTCACCATATAAGTTTTCGCACAACCGTCGGTCGCGTCGCAGATCGGTGTCGAGATCGCAAGCGCTATCTTCTCTTCATCACTCTTAGCCGTCGCATAACCGTAGCCGTAGCCCTCGAGCTTCACGTTGAGCTTGCCGTTCATAAGCGTATCCTTATGCGCCATCCAGAAATCAAGATAATTCTTGAGCACTTCTCTCTGCTCAGGTGTAGTCTTGGAATAAATATTCGATATCTGCGGCACAGAGAACATAGTGCCCCAAAGCTGAACCGCTACATTCTCCGGGGTATCCTCCTCGCTCCAATACATCATATCCGAATGGACCGCACAGCTTGATGATGTGAGACGAAGATTTATCGTAGCGTTTTTGTTTACGACCGAGTCAAGCGGACAGTCCCAAACGCGTATCATATTACCGTAAGAGCTGATAACAGGTCCAAAGTAGGGCTGACGGAACTCTATGAGCATATTCGGCTTTATTGCGTTGAGCGCCTCGGTAATATCCTTTAAGAGCTGTTCGGTCGCATCCTCAACAGAGGCAAAATCCATTCCCTCTTCTATCTTGCCGTTCGAGCTGAATCGGTCTATAAAATCGAGCTTAAGTCCGTCGAGGTCGTAACGCTTGACCGCGTCAACGTAGGTCTCGATCAGAAAATCGCGGACCTCCTTGTATCTGGGGTCAAGCACCGCGTAATTTCCTTCGGGATGCTCGCGCAGATATTTGCCCTCAAAACGCTTATAATTCTTTGCCTTGAAACCAATGAACGCCATACTGAACCAAAGCATTACATTAAGCCCCATAGCGTGAAGCTTGGGCGTAAGCTTTTCAAGGTCGCCGAAGCGGCGCTTTTCGGGTGTCCAATCCCCTACAAACTCGTAAACTCTGCCGCCGACCGCCTTCTGCCAACCGTCATCGATAATGACGGTCTTCATACCAAGCTTCACGGCTTGCTTACATTCTCGGAGGACCTCCTTGGCGGTCATAGTCTGCCAGAGCGAATACCAGGTCGAATACATAGGCTCTTTTGCCTTTTCGGGCGCGACAGAAGCACGGTATCCAAGCTCGGAGAACCATTCTCTCGCCTCAAGGATCGCATCGTCAAACAGAATATCGCGCTCGTCTATTCTGACGGTCGCTTCGTACTTATCAAACGGACCGGTGATACCTGTAAAAAAGTCTATCTGAACGTGCATCATACCGTTTCTCTCGCTCGCACCTGCCGAAATACACAGGGGGCTTTTTACGTCTGATACGGTGATGAGATATCTGTTTTTGCCCGACTTCGATATGAGCTGCTTTATCGGCATACCTCCGGAAAGCCTTGAATGTGTCGGTTGCTTGCCAAATCCGAGGTAATGCACACGCGTCATCGGATCCCACAAATTGTACACGTCTACCGCGGGCATTTTGTATGAGAGCGACACGGTCTTGGGAAGAAGAGCCTCACAGAAATCAAATCTCACCTTAAAATAAGAGATATCGCCCTCTTTTTTCTCAAGATAAAAATCTATCTTCAGCTCTTGCTCGCTCTCAAACGTATAAATCCTGCCGTTTATTTCAAAATTTTCGGTCATTTTCCGCCCTCCTTTTTTAAAAAAAGCAACCATACGAGAGTGCCTCATATGATTGCTTTTAATGATCAGATCAATCGAAATATCCTTCTTTGTAGAGAAGCTCTGCGTTGAGCACAGCACCGCCTGCCGCACCGCGAAGCGTGTTATGCGAAAGACCTACGAACTTATAGTCATAAAGGCTATCCTCGCGAAGTCTGCCCGCAGTAACGCCCATTCCGCCGTAAATATCGCGATCAAGTGCGGCTTGAGGACGGTTATCCTCTTCAAAATAGGTAATGAACTGTTCGGGTGCGCTGGGAAGTCCAAGCTCCTGAGGCTTGCCCTTGAAGTTCTTCCACGCCTCAAGGATCTCTTCCTTGGTGGGCTTGTTTTCAAACTTTACAAATACAGCCGCAGTATGTCCGTCGGTAACGGGAACTCTGATGCACTGTGTGGTGATGATGGGAGCTTCTGCCTTTACGATCTCGCCGTCAACCACCTTACCCCAAACGCGAAGCGGCTCCTGCTCGCTCTTCTCTTCCTCGCCGCCAATGTAAGGAATAACGTTGTCTATCATCTCGGGCCACTCGTTGAAGGTCTTACCTGCACCCGAAATTGCCTGATAGGTAGTAGCAACCACTTCCTTGATGCCGAACTTGAGCAAAGGAGTGAGCATAGGAACGTAGGACTGTATCGAGCAGTTAGGCTTAACTGCTATAAATCCGCGCTTAGTTCCAAGTCTCTTTCTCTGTGCGGCGATCACCTCGTAGTGAGAATTGTTTATCTCCGGAATTACCATAGGAACGTCGGGAGTCCAACGGTGAGCAGAGTTGTTGGATACAACGGGGATCTCGTGCTTAGCGTATGCCTCCTCAAGTGCCTTTATCTCGTCCTTCTTCATATCTACCGCGCAGAACACGAAGCTTACGAGCTTTCCTACCTCGTCTATCTGTGCCGCATCAAGAACTACCATCTTCTTGAATTTCTCGGGCATAGGAGTCTTCATTTTCCAACGAGTGCCAACCGCCTCCTCGTATGTTTTTCCTGCAGAACGCGCGGAAGCCGCGAGAGCTGTAACTTCAAAATAAGGGTGGTTCTCAAGCAACGTCAAGAAGCGCTGTCCTACCATACCCGTAGCGCCGACAACGCCGACCTTCATCTTTTCCATAATATTATCCTTTCAGAATAAACTATAATAAATATACAATTATAATATCATATTTGAGAACAAAAATCAAGATTTTTTTATTGTGCGTTGAGTAAAAGTTTACACATTGAAACGCTTTAGTTTGGTAAAATTACACAAAATTCGCTCTATTTATCCAAAAGCATTCCGTAAAGCTGATTTCTGGTCAGCCCAAGTGCCTTTGCCGCCGCCTTTATTGCGTCGTTTCTGCTCATTCCCTTTTCTGAATAATATGCAACTGCTTCCTCGGGCGACATATCCGACGTTCCGTCTTCATCTGCCGATCTTTTACCCGAGCCGCCTGCGATAACGAGCACGTATTCGCCTCTCGGCTCGCGCTCGGAATAGATATTCACCGCTCCCTCGAGCGTTGTTCTGCACACCTCTTCGTTGAGCTTTGTTAGTTCTCTGCAAAGTGCTATCCTTCGTTCGCCGCCAAGTACTTTCAGAAGATCGTCGAGCGTTGTGCGAAGCTTGTGCGGAGCTTCGTGCAAAATGAACGTACGCTCCTCACACGCAAGCGCTTCAAGACGTTCTCTTCTCTCCTTTTTGGTTACGGGCAAAAAGCCCTCAAAGGTAAACCGCGCCGTAGGCAGACCCGAAAGCGTAAGTGCCGTGATGAGCGCGCACGCACCCGGAACAGAGGTCACGGGCACTCCGCTCTCTGCACAGAGTCTTACAAGATCTTCTCCCGGGTCGGATATCGCAGGCGTTCCCGCATCGGTAACGATAGCGCAGGACTCGCCCCCGAGTAATCTTTTTACTATCTCCTCTCCCTTTTCACGCTTGTTGTGCTCGTGGTAGGAAACGAGGGGCTTTGATATTCCGAAATGTGTCAGAAGCCGCAAGGAATTACGCGTATCCTCAGCGGCTATAAAATCGACCTCGCTGAGCACATTGAGCGCTCGCTGACCGATATCGGCAAGATTTCCTATCGGCGTTGCCACAACGTAAAGCATTCCGCCGACGGTCTTATTTTTTTCAGTATTATCCGAATAGTTCATTTAAAGCTCTCTTTCTATCACGTTCCTATGTATTTTCTCATATCATTTTACAAAGGAACGTCCTTTTAGAAATTCAGTAAGGAAGGTTGATCATGGCGATAAAAATATACGTAGATCAGGGACACAATCCGCAAAATCCCAATGCAGGAGCTGAAGGCAACGGACTTCGCGAGCAGGATATCGTTTTCAGAGTCGGCATACTGCTTGCAGATCTTCTCCGCGCCAACCCTGCCTTTGAGGTACGTCTTTCGCGCCCGACTCCCGAAGCTCAGATAGGC
>SVSY01000109.1 GCA_015064065.1 Oscillospiraceae bacterium | reverse complement strand
ATTTTTCGTAGCCGGGAACGTATTCGCGCAGAAAATCGACGATAAGGGGCATCTGTTTTCTTGCAGTGATCTCGGCTCTCGTGAGGTCCTCGGCACTCGTGCCGTCGACGTCGATAACGTTGGTCATATTGCAGGTGACGATACCTGGAATAGTGGACCTGTAAAGCAGTACGTGTCCTGCGGGGTGGGGAAGCTTCTCACGGGCAAGTGCTTGAAGCTCGCCGCGCTCGGTAGGCACGAGCGTCTCAAAAGAGCCGGGGAAAACCGCGCGCTCGGTGTCGACTCCGCCGACCTTGAACATAAGCGTTGCGGGTTGCATCTTACCGTCGCTCTCTCTGCCCTTGAAATATTCGGCTCCGCTCTTGTACGCGACGTCACCGTCGCCGCTCGCGTCTATAACTACCTTTGCACCGAAATAGGAAAATCCGTCCTTGCTGTGAGTGATTATGCCCGTGACCTTACCGTTTTCCATAGTCACGTCGCAGAAGGTGGTGTAGAGCAGAGTGCGTGCTCCCGCCTCCTCAAGCATTTCTATATAGGTAAGAGTGAGAAGCTCGGGGTCGATGTATTTTTTGACCACGCCGCGCTCAAAGTAGTTTTTATCTGCCATTCGTTTGAGTATCTCGTGATAGATAGCGTTACCAACGCGTCCCGTGAAGTGACTCATCATTCCCGAGGTCGATATTCCGCCTACTCGACCGCAACTCTCGATAAGAAGCGTTTTTGCGCCCTGTCTTGCCGCAACGATAGCGGCGGCTACACCCGCAGGACCTGAGCCTACTACGACAACGTCAAGATCTTCGCGTTTTTCTATTTTAATGCTGAAATCCATATTGAAACCTCCAATGTTTTATGATATAATTATAGCACGATAATAGTGCAAAAACCTATGAAATATTGCCTGAAATCTAAAAAATCGTGCAAAGGAGCAAAAAATGTACGATACCGATGACATTAAAAGATATATATTGTTTTTAAAAAACGAGTGCGGTCTGTCCGTAACTCTGCACCCGTGTTCCGAAGAGGAGATCATCAGCACGAGCGAGCTGATAAGCTTTAACATACACGACAATTCTTATTGCGTTTGCGTCAAGACCTTTCGCGAGTGTCAAGCGCACTGCATCGAACGGCAAAAGAGGATACACGAAAAATGCAAGCAGGGCTCGTTTTGCGGCGTATGCTACGCGGGTGTTCGCGAGTACGTGTATCCGATAAAGAAGCGCGACGAGGTGCTCGGATTTATCTCGGTCAGCGGATATCAAGCCGAGAACGCCGAGAGCTATATGAAAAGAACGGCTCGCGAGTTTGGTGCGAGCCGAACGATGTTAAGTTCCGTGTATCCGTCGCTTAAATCCGAGATGCCGCCTAAGGATAGTGTGGATACGCTGATAGTTCCGCTATGCAATATGCTTGAGCTTGCGTATCTCAAATGCGAGGGAGAGGGCTCGCATAAGGCAGGAATTGTCGACGGGGTCGTGCGTTATATGAAGGCACATCACACCGAAAAGCTGACTGTTGACAGTATTGCACAGCATTTTTGCTGCAGTCGCTCGCATATATGCCATTCTTTCAAGCAGAAGATAGGCAAAACGGTCGTTGAATACCTTACCGAGCTCCGTCTTGACGATGCCCGTTCGCTCCTGCGCTATTCGACGCTGTCTGTTACCGAGATAGCCTATGCCGTCGGGTTCGGTGATTCGAATTATTTCTCAAACGTATTCAAGCGTCACGAGGGAATAAACCCGAGCGAGTACAGAAAGAAGTTCAGCACTTCTTCCTGAATTTGAGCGGTGTAGTGCCCGTATGCTCAAAAAAGGTCTTTCTGAAATGGTTCTCGGAGTTAAAGCCGACCTCTCGGCTGATGGTCGATATCGAATATTGAGTGTTTTCAAGATACTCGATAGCCACGTTTATCCTTATCGAATTGAGAAATCCTACGGGTGTCTGTCCGAGCTCCTTTTGAAATAGATGATAGACAGTAGACTCGCTGACACAGCATTTTTTTGCAAGATCGGCAACGCAAAAATCGCTGTTCCAATTATCTGTTACGTACTCGATAGCTGTCTGTAGAGTTTTATCGAGCGCGAGCTCGCTTTGCACCATTCGCGGCAGCAGAGCACCGAGAAGCTTGTAAAACATGGAATATGCTTCAAGCTCTTCAAGCTGTCCCATGCCGAGTAGATCGCATATTTGCAGAATATTGCTTTTTTCACTTTCGGTACAGTTTATTACCTGAGGCTCGTACTTAAAGCTTTCGTAGTGCAGAAAACAGCAGAGATAGGTCACTTCGATGTCGGGCGAGCCGTGCCACTCGGAGTAGCAGTATATATTTTCGGGAATAAATACCACGTCACCCGCGGCGACGCTCAGCCGCTTGCCAAGGTATATATAAGAGCCTTGCCCTTTTTGTATTATACCGAGCCGTGTTTTGCGCTTGTTGCTGTTTCCGCGGCAGAAATGGTAATTGGAGAAGCTGTGAGTTGAGCATCCAAGCTCGGAGACGTATACCTTGCCGTTTTTCATTCGCACCTCATTTGCAGAATAGTTACTTTTTTTACAGTATAACATCTTGCGTGCTCTTTGTCAAGATGATATACTAACATTATCATAAAAATCACACGGAGGGCAGATATGCAGACCAAGCAGATAATTTTTACAGCGCCTTACAAGGCTGAGCTTTTGGACGTGGAGTGCCTGCCGCCAAAGAGTCGTGAGGTCACGGTGGAGCTGATATATTCCGCCATAAGCTCGGGTACGGAGCGGGCAAATTTCGTGGGAATGAGAAATTCCATAAACGCCTCCGAGGATGAGGAAGCGGTATTTCCGCGCACTGTCGGCTACAGCGACGTCGGTATAGTCAGAGAGGTAGGCGACGCCGTCAAGGATATCTCTGTCGGCGAGCGCGTGATCGTGTATTGGGGAAAGCACAGAAAATATATAACGGTAGACCGCGAAAGCGTAGTAAAGATACCCGACGGAGTGAGCGACGAGGAGGCGGCACTCGCATTTATAGCGACCTTTCCGCTTGCCGCGATACGCAAGACGCGCATCGAGATAGGCGAGTCGGCACTCGTTATGGGACTCGGGATACTCGGGATTTTAGCCGTGCAGGAGCTCAGGGCGGCGGGAGCTTATCCCGTTATTGCCGCCGACCCGATAGCAGAGAGACGCGAGCTTGCTCTGTCGCTTGGCGCAGACGTTGCACTTGATCCGACAGAAGAGGGATTTTGCGAGAATGTCAAGAAATTGAGCGAAGGCGGAGTCAACGTTTGCATCGAGGTCACGGGACTCGGTGTAGGGCTTGTTCAAGCGCTTGACTGCATGCGAATGATGGGAAGAATTGCTCTTCTCGGCTGTACGCGAAGCTCGAAATTCGAGATAGATTATTACGGCAAGGTTCACGGCAAAGGAATATCGCTTATCGGCGCACATACCATCGCGCGCCCGAACAGAGAATCGAGCGCGGGACTCTGGACTCATGCCGACGATATAAAGGCACTTTTGTCGCTTCTTTTGGGAAAGAGACTCAACTTCAGAGATATGATAAGCGAAAAACACTCACCTGCCGACGCACAGGAAGTCTATATGCGTCTTGCAAATGAGAAGAACTTCCCGATAGGTGTGCTGTTTGATTGGAGGGAGATATAATGGATTTTACAAATAAGGTTGCGATATCTACAGGCGCGGCATCGGGAATGGGACTTCTTTTTGCCGAGAATTTTGCAGCTCTCGGCGGTAACGTCGTTATGTGCGACGTAAACGCAGAGGTACTTACAGAAAAGGTTGCCGCGATAAACGAAAAGGGAGTTGGCAAAGCCGTCGCGGTCGTTTGTGACGTGCGCGACTATAGTCAGGTATGTGCGGCGCGCGACAGAGCGGTAGCCGAATTTGGAAGAATAGATATAATGGCTAATTTTGCGGGCGGTACGGCGGTTCGTATGTGCAAGGTGGACCGCGAAAAGCACCCCGAGTTTCCCGACGTTCCGATAGACGTTTACGATTGGGGCATCGACGTAAACCTCAAGGGTCCTTTCTATTTTGCACACGCGGTGCTAAAGCAGATGCGTGAGCAGAGAAGCGGCCTTATCATCAATATCGGTTCTATCACAGGTGCTGAGGGCGACGGCTACGGAATGGACTATCCGACCTCAAAGGCAGGACTTATGTACGGACTTACAAAGTCGATAACCCAGTTTGGCGCAAAATACGGTATTCGCTGTGTCTGCGTCTCACCCGGACCCGTGCTCACAAGAGCGGCGATGGCAGGAATGAAAACTCCGCTCGGTCGCGCCGCAGAGCCGCAGGAGATAATCGACCTCGTGCTCTTTATTGCGTCCGAGAAGGGTCAGTTCATCAACGGCGAGAATATTATGATAGACGGCGGCAGAAACGCTATGGGGAGGTACACAAAATGACGAAGAGACATTTTTTGACTAAGGACGAGCCGATGCTCGTATGTATGGTGCAGGCATATACACCCGAGCGCGTTGAGGAGCTTATGGAGCTTTCGCGACCCGAGGGTGCTGAGGCGTTTGGTATGCAGTTCTGTCGTATGAAAGAGCAATACAAGAATAAAGAGACCTTCAAAAAGCTCTTCGCGAAGGCGGGAGAGCTTCCCGTATACGTTACGAATTACCGTCAGGGCGAGAACTCAAAGAAGAGTGATGACGAGCTTGCCGACGGACTTATTGAGCTTGCCGAATGCGGAGCGACACTTTGCGACGTTATGGGAGATATGTTTGATAAGCAGGACGACGAGATGGCTCGTGATCCCAAGGCAATAGAAAAGCAGATAAAGCTGATAGAGGATATACACGCGGCAGGTGCTGAGGTCGTGATGTCCTCGCACGTGCTCAAGTTTATTCCTGCCGAGCGAGTGCTCCAGATCGCGCTTGAGCATCAGAGACGCGGTGCGGACATATGCAAGATAGTTACGGGTGCGTCGAATATGGCAGAGCAGATCGAAAATATGCGTATTATAAATATGTTGAAAGAAAATCTGAAAATACCGTTTTTGTTTTTGTCGGGCGGAGAATGTCATCTGCTTCGACGCATCGGCGGTGAGATAGGCTCGTGTATGTATCTCTGCGTTCACGAGCACGACGAGCTTGCAACACCTGCACAGCCGCTTCTGTGCAAGGTCAAGGCGATAAGAGATAATATGAGGTGATATAAGAGGAGAATAACTATGAGATTTTCGGATAAGGTAGCGGTAGTCACGGGTGCGGCGGTAGGAATAGGACGCGCGACGGCACTCAGATTTGCACGGGAGGGCGCGGGCGTGATAGCGCTCGACGTTAACAAAGAGAAGCTTGACGAGCTCAAGGAGGAGCTCTTGGCAATAACGCCTAAGGTCTTTTGCGCTGTGTGCGACGTGTCCGACGAAGAGGCGGTATATTCGGCAATAAATATGGGCAGAGAGACAATAGGCAAGGTCGATATTTTAGTCAACAACGCGGCACTCTGGCGCGACGTAAGCTCGTTTATGGATACTGCCACGGAGCTTTGGAGAAGATATCTCGATATCAACGTTATGGGAACGGTCTACTGCACAAGAGCGGTACTTCCCGATATGCAGAAAAAGCGTTGGGGAAGAATAATAAACGTAGCATCGGTAGCGGGAGTATACGGTAAGGCGGAAATGGTACATTATTCAGCCACAAAGGCAGCGCTTATCACTATGACTGCCGCACTCGCGCGCGAGACGGTTGCTGACGGCGTTCTGGTGAACTGTATCTCGCCCGGAAGCGTAAGCCCGTCGGAAAACAAAGATATGGATCACGTGCAACCGAGCGACCTTTCTTATATGGGAAGGACAGGAAGCGACAACGAGAACGCAAACCTCATCTGCTTCCTTGCAAGCGACGAAGCAAGCTATATTTCGGGTCAGAATATACAGATAGACGGTTGCAGAAGATTTTTATAAAGGGGACAAAAAATGAGAAAGATCAGAATAGCACAGATAGGAACGAGCCGCAACAGCCACGGCAGAGAGATATTCGCGACTATTGCCTCGCTTCCCGAGATATTTGAGATAGTGGGCTACGCGCTTCCCGAAAACGAGCGAGAGGTCGTTCCCGAGAGAATGGACGTGTTCGAGGGCTATCGCGAGATGAGCGTTGAAGAGATACTTGGCGACCCGACGATAGAGGCGGTCACGGTCGAGACCGAGGAGATATATCTGACGAAATACGCACAGATGGCGGCAGACGCGGGCAAGCACATACACATGGAAAAGCCGGGCGGACTTTCGCTTGAAGACTTTGAGAAGCTCATCGCTACGGTAAAGAATAACGGCACGGTATTCCACACGGGATATATGTACAGATACAATCCCATAGT
>SVSY01000108.1 GCA_015064065.1 Oscillospiraceae bacterium | reverse complement strand
CGGGTATCCCCGAGGATATGATCAAGCTGGCACTCTGTATTAACGTTGATCTTCGCTACGCCAAGCGAGATAGCCTTCTTGATCATATCCTCGGGGATACCCGTGCCGCCGTGAAGAACGAGGGGCATATCACCGGTCTGCTGCTGAACAGCATCGAGAGTTTCAAAGGAAAGTCCCTTCCAATTTGCAGGATACTTACCGTGGATATTACCGATACCTGCTGCGAGCATAGTTACGCCGAGATCAGCGATCATCTTGCACTCTGCGGGATCTGCACATTCGCCGCTGCCGACAACGCCGTCCTCTTCACCGCCGATAGCTCCAACCTCTGCTTCAAGAGACATACCCTTTTCGGCACATACCTTAACAAGCTCAGTGGTCTTTGCTACGTTCTCAGCAATCGGATAGTGAGAACCGTCAAACATTACAGAAGAAAAGCCTGCTTCGATACACTTGTAGCAACCCTCATAAGAGCCGTGATCAAGGTGAAGTGCAACGGGAACAGCGATACCGAGCTCGTCGATCATACCGTTAACCATACCAACAACGGTCTTGTAACCGCACATATACTTACCTGCACCCTCGGAAACGCCGAGAATTACGGGAGAGTTGAGCTCTTGAGCGGTGAGAAGGATCGCTTTTGTCCACTCAAGGTTGTTGATGTTGAACTGTCCTACGGCATATTTGCCTGCTTTTGCTTTTTGAAGCATATCTTTTGCTGAAACTAACATTTTTGTTGATCTCCTTTAATTTTATTCCACAGAGTATTATACACCATAACTATATAAAAATCAAGTGGTAGGTAAAAAAATATTAAAAAAATTAACAAAAATATGTTGATTATATAAGATATAAATGGTATACTTATATTCAATAAATTATACAAAAACAATTTTGGCTTTATAAATATTATCAAAAATCCTTACGTTAGGAGTTCTTATGAGTAATGAAAAAGTTTTAAGCAAGGAAGAACTTGAAAAATTGATCGCTCAGGTCTATGTGGCTTTGTGCGAAAAGGGATATGATCCTTCCTCTCAGATAGCCGGATATATTCTTTCCGAGGACCCTGTATATATGCCGGATTGGAATAATGCAAGAAGTGCCATTCAACAGGTCGATAGAGATGAATTACTTCATCTGTTGATAGATTTTTATATTGACAATAAACTAAAGAAGCATGATCAGATCGATAATTTGTAAAATATTGTTTGCCTCTATTTTTATATTGCTTGTATTATCGGCACTATTCTTGCCAATTTCCGCAGCCGATATAAACGAATTGGATATAAGTATAGATGAGCGTGCGGGTTCTGTATATCTTTATAATTACGAAAGTAACAGAGTCTTGATATCACATAATGCCGCAAAAAAACTCTTCCCTGCTTCTACGGCAAAAATGATGGCAGGACTGTTAGTTTGCGAAAAATATCATAGTGAGCTTGATAGAAACATTGTTATAACAGAACAAATGCTTGAAGGACATACCGGGGCTTCAATGAATTTGCAGGTCGGGATGGAGGTAACTCTCAGAACGCTTCTCTATGGTACGATATGCGGCGGTAACAATGATGCTGCACAGGCTTTAGCCGTTGCTTGTTCGGGAAGCGTACTTGATTTTGTAGATGAGATGAATCTGCTTGCGCTTCGCTTATATATGAACGATACCCATTACAAAAATCCCACGGGAATGGATTCCGACGGTGCTCAGACCACTCTCTTGGACGTTGCAAGGCTTGCTCGTTACGTGGCAAAAAACGAGCTCTACGTCAGTATATCTTCTTTGCCTTCGTTTGAATTTTTTGCCAACGGAGCTAAGGTAGCTACGGTATATAACAGAAATGCTCTGCACAGTCAGTTTTCTGCTACAGGGTATGTAAATAAATATGCCAGCGGGTTGATTGCAGGAAGCACGGATAATGGCGGATACGTGGTCGTTACTCGCGCGCACAAAAACGGTATGACCTATCTATGTATAGTTATGGGCGCTTCTGCAGATCCTACCGATATTTATTCGTACAGCACGGCTAACAAATTGCTCGGTAAAGCTTTTGATAGCTATTCTTTGACTAAGGTAGCATCCGCGGGAGACGTTTTTGCAGACCCTGAAATAGATTACACCTTGGTTGACGGTAAAAAGGTAAAACTTCCCTGCGTTCTCAGTTCGGATCTAAAGATAGTTATAAAAGACGGGATAAACTTAAAGAATGATATTGTGTACCGACCGTACGTTTACCAAAAAGATCTTAACGCGCCTATACGTATGGGGGCTGTGGTGGGCGGTGTGAATATATACTGCGAAGACGTTTTAATTGGAAGAGCCGATTTGGTAGCCGAAAATAACGTCGAGCCGAATTTTTTGCTTTATTCACTGAAAAAAATGAAGGATTTCGTTTTTGGAAGAGTGTTCGCAGTGGGTATGCTCTTATCGGTGATCAGCGTTTCAGCGTATCTTCATATCAGTTCTAAAAACTCACGGTATAAAAAGGTTGGAACAGTAAGATACAATAAATTTTCATAAAAAACGACCTCGGTGTTTGCCGAGGTCGATAAATCGTTATTTGAGCTTTGCTTTGTTCGAATTTTCTTCTAACGTTTTTCGAGAGAGAAAAGAAAAAATTCGGAAGTTCTTGTGACCTAAGAAGTAAGCGAGCCAACTTGTAAGCATAGCGGGAAGGACCATTATAAAGAACGTGGGCCACAGACTGTTTAATTGTATGTAGGCATCGCCTATTGGGATGCTTACCGCTGTGATTATACCAAAATACATTCCTTGAAGAAGTGTTGCGATCAGTCTGACGACGAACAACATCGGTTCTGAACCGAGTATAGTTGCAATTGCGTAAATAATAGCGGCGAGAATATTGGGTATGTTGGCAAACAAGGAAAGCAATATGCCAAGGTGTGGGCGGTAGTTCTTTTTGCCTACGTCTACGGATATCTTGTCCTTTGCCCCGATTTCCCACGCAAGCGTATATATAAGGTAGAGATAGAATATTACAGCCAATATGCTCACTATCAACGTAAACGTATCAAATCCGGAAGATTCTATATGCGCTTGTGTAGTCGCGAGCGTGAGCGAAACACCGAATATTGATATCGCAAATTGATTTACAAACATTTTTACGATGTTATATGAATAATCGTGAAAAAACTTTTTCATTTATCCCCCAAAGTCAGATATTGTGTTTCCTAAATTATAATTGAAATATTGCTTTTTTTCAATATGTCTGAATGAAAGTTTACATTTTGTCCAATAAAACTTTATCTTGTTAACAATTCTTTTAATTTTTGGAGGTGCTTATGAATTACGCCGTTCCTTTAAAGACTCTTCCGCCTTTAGTTAGAGAATTTGCATCGTACAAGGCTGTAATGCAAAATGCGTCTGATAAGACGATATCAGAATATCTGCTTGATCTTCGCACGTTTTTTAGATTTTTGTTAGCTCGAGATCACAATATATCGGTTGAGTCCGAGAACTTTGAGAAAATAGATATCAGCGAAGTGGATCTTGAATACATAAAAAATATAACTACTGAAGACATATATGAATTTTTGTTGTATTCCGATAACGTAAGAGGTAATATGGATGCGGCAAAAGCAAGAAAGCTTTCTGCAATAAAAGGCTTTTTTAAGTACTTACATATAAAACGAATGATGCTGGATGAAAATCCGGCAGCTAATATTGAGACACCTAAAAGAAAACAAGCTCTTCCAAAATTTTTGTCTGTTGAAGAAAGCTTGCTCTTGCTCGAAGCTGTAAAAAACGATAAGGAATCCAAATCGCGTACCCGCGACTATGCTATCATAACTCTTTTCTTAAACTGCGGAATGCGTGTCTCCGAGCTTGTCGGAATAGATATCAATGATGTCGATCGGGAATTTCGTTCGCTCACGGTTACGGGTAAAGGAAATAAACAAAGAATAGTTTACCTCAATTCTGCCTGCCGTGATGCCCTTTCCGATCATTTTAAAGAGCGACTTGGCGAGCATCATCAGAAGACCGAGTCAAAGGCAGTGTTTTTGAGCAATCGGGAGCAACGTATCAGCGTAAAAACTGTACAGTGGTTGGTCTACAAATATCTTGAGCTTGCGGGTCTTGAGTCAAAGCATTATTCCGTACATAAGCTTAGACATACTGCGGCAACCTTGATGTACCAAACAGGCAACGTTGACGTTCGTGTGCTTAAGGATATCTTAGGACACGAGCAGTTGAATACGACTCAGATATATACTCACGTAAGCAATCAAAGTATGCAGGAAGCTATGGAGCATAATCCGCTTGCTACTCAGAAGGCTCTCCAAAAGGATAATTTTACGCCGTTGGATAAAAAAGAGGGTGAATAAATCGAAAACTTTGTTCTAAAAAACATACTCCTCCCGTATATTTTAGTGAAAATATATCGGGAGGAGTTTTATTGTGGAATATTCTATTTATAAAGATATATCGGAAAGAACGGGCGGTGATATCTATATAGGTGTAGTTGGACCGGTCAGAACGGGAAAATCCACTTTTATAAAGCGTTTTATGCAGACTGTAGTGCTCCCTAATATCGATGATGGATATTCTAAGGAGCGTGCACGCGATGAGATGCCGCAATCTGCAGCAGGAAAAACGGTTATGACTACCGAACCAAAGTTCGTACCAGACGAGGCTGTTACTATACGCTTTGACGACGGAATATCTATGCGGGTAAAAATGGTGGATTGCGTGGGCTACATAGTTTCCGAGGCGTTGGGAACGCTTGAGAATGGTCAGGAGCGTATGGTACATACGCCATGGCAGGAAGAACCTATGCCGTTTGTTAAGGCGGCAGAATACGGCACGGAAAAGGTCATCAAGGATCATTCAACTATAGGAATGATAGTAACTACCGACGGTTCTATAGGCGAGATATCGCGTGAGAGCTATGTTCCTGCAGAAGAGAGGGTAGTTGCTGAGTTGAAGGCACTTGGCAAGCCGTTCGCCATAATACTGAATTCTGCAGATCCAAGCTCTGATACAGCGATGGCATTGGCTTATGAGCTTGAAGAAAAATATAAAGCCCCCGTTGCCCTTGTGAGCTGTATCGAGCTTGATTTCGAAGACATTTCCAAAATTCTTGAACTGGTGCTTCAGGAGTTTCCTGTGAGCGAGATCGCTTTCGAAGTTCCCTCTTGGGTCTCGGCACTTGAAGAGACACATCCAATAAAAACTTCAATTCGTTCCTCGATACGCGAGATGGCGAAAATGATAGAAAAGATCGGGGACATCAAAAATTGCCTTTCTTATCTTGAAGAAAACGAATTTATACGGTCGTGTGAGGTAAAATGTATAGATCTCGGTACGGGTAAAGCAAAACTGTATCTTGATTTTGCACCGTCACTGTATTATTCTGTGATAAGTGAACTTTCAGGATTTGATATATCTAACGAATCCGAGCTTATAATTACTCTCAAAGAGCTTTTTGAGATGAAGAGAAAATATGAACGTGTAGCAGAGGCCGTTGAGATGGCGGAGACTAAGGGATACGGAATAGTTATGCCGAGTATTGACGAGTTGCATCTTGAAGAGCCGGAAATAGTAAAACAAAACGGTTCGTACGGAGTTCGTCTGTCTGCATCCGCACAGTCTATCCATATGATAAGGGCCAACATTGAAACCGAGATAAGTCCGATCGTCGGCACAGAGCAGCAATCCGAAGAGCTCGTTCGCTCTATGCTTCAGGAATTTGAATCTGAGCCTCAATTACTATGGAATTCCAATATGTTTGGTAAGACGCTTTACGAACTTATAAACGAAGGACTTCATACAAAGCTTGAGCATATTCCCGACGAGTCGCGCACAAAGCTTTCGGAAACGCTTGAGAGAATAGTTAACGAAGGCAGCAACGGACTTATTTGCATTATACTTTAAATCAAAATAACGCCGAGATCAGTCTCTCGGCGTTATTTTTTTGATCTCTTCAATTGCTTTTTGCGGTACTAAGCTGTCAATCTCGTCGAACGTATTAAGCTTTGCACGTACCATTGTAGAGCTTATATCCTCCATACCTTCTTCGGCTTTAATAAGCACGGTCTCGGCTTTGGGATAATGCTCTTTGTTGAATGCAGCCATCTTGTTTTCATATTCAAGGTCGATATCGTTTCTATATCCCTTTACTATAGCGCACGCGCCAAGGTCGCGAGCGAGCTCCCAAAGCCACCCTCTCGAAGAGATGACAGACACGTTTTCAATATCGGACAGGCAAGCTTTGGCGATCGCTTCCCTTTGCTCAAGCGTAAACATATATTGCTTTTGGTCGTTTATCATAACTGCAACGTAGACCTTCTCAAAGGAGTCCGATGCCTTTTTTATGATGGCAAGATGACCGTTGGTTATGGGGTCAAAGCTACCCGGTACAATTGCTATACCCTCTTTTTTCAAAACCGACCTCCT
>SVSY01000107.1 GCA_015064065.1 Oscillospiraceae bacterium | reverse complement strand
CGTCGTTGGTCTTTGTAGCGACCTCCTTTACGAGCTGTGCACCCATATTTTCAGCCTCGTTCTCAAGCTCGATCTCCTTAGCGATGGTAACACCGTCGTTGGTGATGAGGGGAGAGCCGTACTTCTTGTCGAGAACTACGTTGCGTCCCTTAGGACCGAGAGTGATCTTAACTGTATCTGCGAGCTTGTCAACGCCTCTTGAGAGGGCGTTACGAGCTTCAATTCCATAAAGAATTTCCTTTGCCATAATAACTGTTTCCTTTCGATAATATGTTTTGATTATTCAACGATAGCGAGAATGTCTGCCTGACGTACTATAGTATATTCAACACCGTCAGCCTTTACCTCAGTGCCCGAATACTTGGACGTGATAACTCTGTCGCCAACCTTTACTGTCATAACTACTTCCTTGCCGTCAACAAGACCGCCGGGTCCAACTGCAACGACCTCTGCGATCTGGGGCTTTTCCTGTGCAGATGCGGTGAGGATAAGTCCACCCTTGGTTTTTTCTTCTGCCTCTACAGCCTTGACCACTACTCTGTCTGCAAGCGGTTTGATTGTCATTTTTTGTTCCTCCTTACAATAAATATGTGAATAAGATTAACATACGTTGTTTGGCACTCTTAATTACTGAGTGCTAAGCTATAAACATATTTTACACCATTTTTCAAAAAAATCAAGTCTTTTTTTAATATTTAACATTTAATTCACAATTTGCGAGTGCTAAAATATAAAGCCTACTCAAAAAATGACGAAATTATGAAAAATGGGGGATAATAAATGTTGTTATCTGTATTTTTGAAAGTGAGAGGTGCGAGATGGGTCTTGAATTTTTAAACAAATACGTTTTTGGCGTGGGAATACCGGTGCTGTTGCTCCTGACGGGTATATTTTACTGTATCCGATTGAGATTTTTTTACTTTCTGCATCCGATAAAGGTGATAAAGAGTTTGCGCTCAAAGGAGAAGGAAAAGGGAGTATCGTCTGCAAAGGCGCTGACGCTGGCACTTGCAGGAACGCTCGGTGTCGGTAATATGGTAGGAGTTGCGTCGGCTATCGCGCTTGGCGGATTTGGAGCGATATTCTGGATGTGGGTAAGCGCACTCGTAGCTATGATAGTGAAATATGCCGAGATAGTTTTGGCTATGAGATACCGCAAATACGACAAAGACGGAAGACCGCATGGCGCGGCTATGTATTACATCAAAGCTTGCTTTGGCGGCCGCACGGGTGTGATATTGGCGGGGATATTCGCATTTTTTTGTATATTCAACGCGCTCACTATGGGCAGTATGATACAGGTATCGGCATCGTCAAATGCGATGTACAGTGTTTTTGACCTTCCTCAAATAGCTATAGGTGCGGTGTTTGCTCTCATAGTTTTTGTGGCTATGCTGAGGGGGCGTTCGGGAATACTCTCGCTTACCGAAAAGCTTGTTCCGTTTATGACGGCGGGATTTGTGCTGGTCTCACTTGCCGTCATATTTACCTCGCCAAGAGCTGCAGCGGAGGCGGTGTCAAAAATATTTGAAGATGCATTCTCACTCAGAAGCGGAGCGGCTGGCGTGGGGGGATTTTTGGCCTCGGGAGCGCTGAGATACGGCACTATGCGTGGAATACTCTCCAACGAAGCGGGGTGCGGAACAGCGCCTGCGGCACACGCGGTGTCGAATTGCGACGTGCCGGCAAAGCAGGGGATATGGGGTATATTCGAGGTCTTTGTAGATACTATACTTCTTTGCACGCTGACCGCCGTAGTCATAATTATGGGATATTCTTCTACAGACCCGAGCGGTGACTATATGATAATGACTGTAGATGCCTACAAAGCGGGAATGGGAAATATCGCGGGCTATTTTATCGCTATCGCCGTTCTTCTTTTCGGACTTGCGACCGTGCTTTGTTGGGCGCATTACGGACAGGAGGGTGTAAAGTATTTTTCTTCAAAGAAGTGGGCAAAAAATACTTTTATAGTACTTTATACCTTATCCGTAATTTTAGGGTCGGTAATGTCTACCGATGCGGTCTGGCAGGTCGCAGACCTTTCTATAGGCGTAATGAGCGCGATAAACCTCTCGGCTCTGCTTATGATGAACCGAGAGGTGAAGCAAGAGACAGACGCTTATTTTGGGATAAGCAGAAAAAGATAATAGCTCATATGTTTTTCAGCATCACTTCTACGAGCTCGTCGAAGGTGCGCGCAAGCTCGCATCGAAGCTTACCGAGAAGGCAGAGAGAGTGCTGCGCTGAACGGGGATATATGCCCGAATTGAGCTTCTTTTGCATATTCGAGTGAGCTGTGCGTGCATCATTTACAAGCTTTCGAAATCCGACGAGGTCGGGGAGCTCTTCGGGGCGCTTGATATGCCTCAGCCGCATTGTATTCTCTTCAACAAGCTCAGAGAGACGGATGCACAGCTCTGCCTCTCTGTTTCTTTTTTCGGCAAAGAAATTTTTATTGCTTCTATAACTGACTATATCGTTGCATCTTTCGATTATACGCAGTATCCCGTGCGCGCCCGAGCAAATGCTTGCACGCTCGAGCGGTGGCATAAAATCCGAAAAAAGAAAGCTCTCAAGCTCGCACAGTATGCGGTCGGCTGAATGCCTGATCGACGCTATCTCGCCTTGCGCCGACAGCTTTTGCGTACCGCAGGCTATAAAAACGGCGCGGGTAGATAGTAAGGCAAGATGCTCAAGTGAATCAAAATAGTTTAATTTTGCCATATACGCTCCTTTCAGAAGCTATCAGGTAAATAAGTATATAGACACGCGTGAAAATAAAAATCCAAGCAGCGCGCAAACGGGAAAGGTAAGTAGCCAGCCGCAGAAGAGCTCGGCAACTACCTTGGGGTCTGTAGAACGGCGCTGACAGAGCCCAACGCCCATCATAGCGCAGGTCTTTGCGTGCGTCGTTGCCGTGGGAATACCCAAAAATGAGCACACTCCGAGGATAGCCGAGGATGCGGTATCTGCGGCTGAGCTTGACAGCGGGTCGAGCTCGGTAAGCTCACAGCCGACCTTTTTGATTATTTTAGAGCCGCCGAGTGCCGTTCCAAGCGTCATTATTATTGCAAATATCAAGGTCAGATAAGCAGGTATGCTGAAATTTTCTGCCGTGTCGTATTTGCCGAGGAAGCTGAGTCCAAGCATATACACGCCGATAAATTTCTGCGAATCCTGTGCGCCGTGCAAAAACGCACTGCTTCCCGCACTCAGACGCTGAACCCGTCGGAAATATCTCATAGTCCCTCGACGGTTCTGATCCGAAAAAATTCTCAGAGTCAGTCGGTAAAGAAGCAAAGCTAAGATAAGGACGGGGAGAGTGGATACTAAAATTCCTATTATGACCGAACGCCATTCAGCAAAGGATATTGCGTCAAGGCTCGGATTTGAAGCGAGTGCCGAACCGCTCATTGCGGCAATAAGTGCGTGGCTCTCACTCGTCGGCAGACCTAAAACGGCGGCAACACTTGAGAATATCACTACCGAAATAAGTGCTGAGCAGAGAGAAAGGAGTGCGACCTTTGGATCGTTGCCGAAATCTGCTATTCCGTAGAGTGCCTTTGCCACACCGGGACGTATGAGAGCCATTATCACAGCACCGAGAAAATTGCATACGGCGGCGAGTATAAGTGCTGAACGCGGACTTAGCGAGCGCGTGCAAACACACCCTGCTATCGCGCTCGGCGCGTCGGTCCAACCGTTTACGAGCACGACCGAAAAAACGAGAATACTAAAGACTATCTCCATACTCACCTCCAAGGGCTGCTACTTTAATCCTTATGAAAAAAACGCCGTTTTCATAACTCATTTCATAAGCCAATTAAAAAAATGACAAGTGTGATTGACAGAAGGATAAAAAATTGGTATAATATTTACAGATGAAAAGCAAGGAGGTTCTTATGAATTCTTCAAAGTCCGAGAATATAGAAAAAATACGGGAAAGGGTCGAATATCTCCGCCGCGAGCTTTCCTATCACGCGCAGAGATATTACGTCTACGATTCGCCCGAAATATCCGATTACGAATACGATATGATGTACGCCGAGCTGAAAAAACTCGAGGAGGAGAACCCCTCGCTCTACGATCCGAACTCGCCCACTCAGCGAGTCGGCGGCAAGGCACTTGATAAATTCGAAAAGGTCACGCACAGCGTCAGAATGGATTCGCTTGCCGACGTGTTTTCTTTTGAAGAGACCGAGGATTTCTGCGCTAAGATGAGTGACGCGCTGAGTGCGCCTAAGTATTCGGTCGAGCCTAAGATCGACGGCTTGTCCGTATCTCTGATATATGAAAACGGTGAGTTCGTGCGCGGTGCTACCCGCGGCGACGGAATAGTAGGCGAAGACGTAACGCTCAACCTGCGTACAGTTCAATCGATACCGCTAAGACTTAACGAGCCGCTCTCGCTTACGGTCAGGGGCGAGGTGTATATGCCGAGAGCCGTATTTGAGTCTATAAACGAAAAAAGAGCGGCAGAGGGACGCGCACTTATGGCAAATCCCCGAAACGCCGCTGCAGGCTCACTCCGTCAGCTCGACTCGGCTATCACCGCCGAGCGCAAGCTTGATATATTCGTATTTAATTTTCAAGAGGGCTCGCTATACCTCGACGGGCACGAGCCAAAGAGCCATACAGAGACGCTTGACAGACTGAGCGAGCTTGGATTTAAAACGCTTGCTATGCGTACCGTCGCTCACAGCTACGGCGAGGTCGCGGCGCACATCAGAAAAATAGGTGAAGCTCGCGAGGGACTTGCGTACGATATCGACGGTGTCGTCATCAAGCTTGACAGCCTTGAAGAGAGACGAAAGATAGGAGAGGGAACCAACACGCCTAAGTGGGCAGTGGCATACAAATTTCCTCCCGAAGAAAAGGAGACCCGCCTTTGCGACATCACGATAGCCGTAGGAAGAACGGGCGTGCTCACTCCGACGGCAGAGCTTGAGCCCGTAAGACTTGCGGGTACTACCGTCAGCCGTGCGACACTTCACAATATCGACTTTATCCGCGAGCGCGGAATAATGCTCGGAGACCGCGTGATAGTCAGAAAGGCGGGAGATATAATTCCCGAGGTGGTGCGAGCAAATAAAGACAAGCGAGACGGAAGCGAGAGGGAATTTTTTATGCCAACGCACTGTCCGTCCTGCCACGAGCCCGTGTTCTTCGACAAGGACGACGGCGCGGCACTCAGATGCACGAATAGCGCTTGCCCAGCACAGCTCTCAAGAAGTATAGAGCATTTTGCATCAAAGGGTGCAATGAACATCGACGGACTCGGTCCGCAGATAGTAGAGCTTTTGTTAAAGAGCGGTCTTATATCAGACGTAGCCGATCTCTATTCGCTCAAGACGTCTGATATCGAACAGCTTGAGCGAATGGGAGAAAAGTCGGCGCATAATCTCGTATCGGCGATAGAAGCGTCAAAGACTGCGGGACTTGCACGACTTATCTATGCGCTTGGAATAAGAAATGTCGGTGAGGTCGCCGCGGCGGCTCTTGCAGATCGGTTTTGTACGCTCGAAGCTCTTACGGTCGCTACCGCAGAGCAGATAGCCGAGCTTGAGGATTTCGGCGAGATAACTGCCGAGTGCGTCGTGAACTTCTTTTCACACCCTCAGAATATAGCGCTTTGCCAAAGACTTAGCGACGCGGGACTCGTAACCGTAAACACCGCCGCACCTAAAGGGGAGACTCTTGCGGGACTTTCCTTCGTGCTTACGGGTACGCTTCCCACGATGTCGCGTGACGAGGCGTCTGCGCTTATCAAGCAGGCGGGTGGAAAGGTCGTCGGAAGCGTATCCAAAAAGACCGACTACGTCGTTGCGGGCGAAGCCGCGGGAAGTAAGCTGACAAAGGCTCAGGAGCTCGGTATAAAGATAATTTCCGAGCAGGATCTTACGGATATGCTCAAAGATCAAAATAGTTAAGTATTCCTTGATATATACCCTCGGCAAACAGCTCGGGGCGTGTAGACATCAGCTCGGCATCGCGCGGATTTGTGATAAATCCGAGTTCGACGAGTATAGACGGCATAGCGGTTTTTCGAAGCACGTAAAGACCGCTGCGTACCTGCATTCCTCGGTTGCGAAGTCCCGTTGCTTCACTTAGGGAGACGAGAATGTCCTCGCCCAGCGCAAAGGCGGGCGAGCTTCGTGAGAACGCAAAGGCTTCGGTGCCTGTTGCGGCGGCGCTTTCGGACGCGTTCGTGTGCAGACTTATAAAATAATCCGCGCCCCACGCATTAGCGTCCTCAACTCTGCGGCGCAGACTCGTGGTGTTTGAAGTGCCTATCTGAGCTTCGGGAGTCGGGCGCGAAAGACGTACCTCAAAGGCAGGGTTGGCGCGGAGAAGATCTGCAAGCAGTATGCCGACTCTGAAAACGATATCCTGCTCGCGAAGTCCGTTGCCTTCCGCTCCTGCATTGGGATTTTGCGGAT
>SVSY01000106.1 GCA_015064065.1 Oscillospiraceae bacterium | reverse complement strand
GCAAGAGCATTTTTTGCGTGAGAGCACGCAGATGTCTCGGGTACGGTAGCGGAGAAGAGGGAATGCTTCCTTGTCGAGCGAGGTGAACACGAGCTCTCCCTTGCTTCCTTCGGGGAGGACCTCGCCTGTTTCGGGATCGATTATCTCGGCGAAGAAGTGGTCCTCGTTTATATGCATACCCGACTGCTCACAGCATTCGAATGCGACACCGGGACCCGAGGTCTCGGTAAGACCGTAAATGTCGTATGCCTTGATACCGAGAGTTTCTTCAATACCTTTTCTCATCTCCTCGGTCCAAGGCTCTGCGCCGAAGATACCTGCTTTGAGCGGGATATCGTCGGGGGTATAGCCCATTTCCTTCAGAGTTTCTCCGAGATACGCCGCATAAGAGGGGGTACAGCAGAGAATGGTCGCGCCAAGGTCGGTCATAAACTGTATCTGACGCTCGGTGTTGCCCGAGGACATAGGAAGCGTGAGACAGCCTACCTTATGAGAGCCGCCGTTAAGACCGGGACCGCCCGTGAAGAGTCCGTAGCCGTATGCTATCTGACAAACGTCCTTCTTAGTTCCGCCTGCGGCAACGATAGCACGTGCACAGCAATCCTCCCAAAGCGCAACGTCCTTATGAGTGTAGAAGGCTACGACACGGCGGCCCGTAGTTCCCGAGGTCGACTGGATGCGAACACAATCCTCAAGCGGCTTTGCCAAAAGTCCGTAAGGATAAGCCTCGCGGAGATCGGCTTTCGTAAGGAAGGGAAGCTTGTGAAGGTCTTCTATTCCGTGAATATCGTCGGGAGTAACGCCTTTTTTATCCATAAGGTCGCGATAGTAGGCTACGTTTTCGTAAACGTGCTTTACCTGCTTGACGAGCTTTTCTGACTGAAGCTTTCTAAGCTCTTCAAGCGGCATTGTTTCAATTTCTTTTTGGAAGTAATTCTGTGTCATTTTGATCACCTTTCCTGAGCCTCGCTCATAATTTTTTCTGTAGTGCGAAGCAGAAAACAAAAACGTCCTCTGCATTCTAAGAATACAGAGGACGAGAAATAACTATCCCGTGGTACCACCTCAGTTCGTCGCTATCTCACGGTAGCGACCTTTTCAGGTACTTATATACCCAAGTTCTGTGACGGGAACACCCGTTGCATCCTACTACGGAGCTGCCTCCGATTCAGCGCACTGCTAACAGAATGAATTCGAGAAGGACGTCCCCATTGTCTCGCACCGACCGACAACTCTCTTAAGGTTCTTTCCAGCCTACTGGTTTCTGCTCCTCGCATTTGATGTGCACATTATACCACGCTAAAGTGGTAAAGTCAATAGATTTTTTGAATTTTTTTGTATTTTTTAAATTTCTTCTTTGTAGCAGGTGAATATTTCATCTATTCGTTCCTGTTCTTTAGCCTTATTCTTTGTAAGAAGGCTAACCACGGGAACTACCACAAAGGAGATAGCCATAGCCACGACGCCCATCTCGGGTGACTTAGCCGCCGCCGCGCCAAAGCCAGAGGTCAGTGAGATAACGAGTGTCGCACCGCCTACGGTAAGAAGTCCTGAAATGATACCCGCGTAAGCACCGATCTTGGTGATCTTCTTTGAGAAGAGACCCCAGATGTACGGGCCGATGAAGCAACCCGAAACTATTCCCCAGGAGAACGACATCAGACTGACGATTATCGGAATGTTCTGGGTCGCGAAGATGAATGAGCAGGCTATAAAGGTAAGGCAGAGAATTCTCGTGAGGAGCATCTGCTTTTTCTGCGGGATCTCTTTTTTACTTATCGCAGGTATAAGATCGACGGCAACTGCCGAGGCGGAGGTGAGAACGACCGCTTCAAGTGTCGACATAGAAGCAGAGAGAAGAAGTATCATAATGACGGCAAGGAGTATGAGTCCAAGCGTACCGCCGCCGAGGACCTCTATAAGAAGTGTGGGAATGACAGAGTCGATACCGCCTTCGGGAAGCGTGCCGCCGAGAATAAGGCGCGAGGTGCTTCCGATGAGGTATGCGCCGCAACCGATGACGAGGCAGAATATAGTGGATATAACGGTTCCACGCTTGATAGCCGAGGTGTCCTTGATAGCGTAGAATTTGCCTATCATCTGGGGAAGTCCCCACGTACCGAAGCTCGTAAGCATAATATTGAAGCAAAGGAACTTAAAGGCAGAACCGCCGAAGATGCTCGTGAGCTGTTCGCCTGTCGTGGGATTGGGGTCGCCCGGCAGGGACTCGAAATTCGAGAGATTTTCGATAAGTCCTGAGATGCCGCCGACCGCGCTGTTAGAAATCACGGCAACGACAAGACAAACGACTCCGACGATCATAATAACGCCTTGAATAAGATTGGTGTATGCCGTTGCGATATAGCCTCCCGCAACGAGATATACGGCGGTAAGACAAGCGATTATAAGCATCCATACCCAAGTCTCAACTCCGGGAAAGACGGCACTAAAGAGCGATCCAAGTCCTTTGTAAACTGCGGCGGAGTAGGGAACGAGGAATACGAATATAATGATAGCTGCCAATATTTTCATTCCTTTTGAGGAATATCTCTTTTCAAAATAGTCGGGCATAGTGCGTGCATTCAGCTTTTTCGTCATCTTTCTGGTCTTGTTCGCAAACAAGAGCCACGAGAGAAGGCAGCCGATGATCGTGTTTCCTATACCTATCCAGATAGCACCGATGCCAATGTTCCAACCGTGCTGTCCCGCGTAACCTATAAAAACGACTGCAGAGAAATAAGCGCTTCCGTAAGCGAAAGCACTCGACCATGCGCCGATCCTTCTTCCTCCTACTAAAAATCCGTCGAGCGTTTTGGATCTTCCGTAGCTGATACAGCCGATAATTGTCATTGCTATAGCGTATGCACACAGAGCAACGACGGTGTAAAGTTGTGCGTCTTGCATTTTGTTACCTCCGTGGTCCGCCGATAGTCCTTCTTAGTCTTGGAGGATTTTTTATGCGGTAACCTTGTTATGACAAAATTATACACCGCATTCGAGTATTAGTCAAGCGAATGGTTTTAATAATAAGCATCTATTTTTTCGATAGCAACGTGCGGAGGGCTGAAAATACGAAGAATTTAAAAAAAAAATCAAAAAACTCTTGACAAGAAAAATAACGTATGCTATAATAGCTCTGTTCTAATTTTTGAAACGCGATGAAGCGGAATAGTATGCAGGATCTTCACTTTCAGAGAAATGCCGGTCGGTGCGAGGCATAGTGGGAGCTTTGCCGAACTCACCGCCGAGCGGTTGCCATGAAAGCTTACAGTAGTGGCAAACGGGAACTCCCGTGACAGAGTCAAGATGTGTTTGCATCTAAGGTGCATCCCTTTCGGGATGAAGAAGAGTGGTACCGCGGAAACGAAGTTATCGGCGTTTTCGTCTCTTTGATCTGACAAAGAGACGGAGACGTTTTTTTGTTGGTATTGCACATTTTAACGTTAACAATTCAAAAAGGAGTTATAAAAATGAAAAAGATCAACGTTGCAGACATAACCCTCAAAAAAATTTCGGAGGACCGCGCGGTCTCTCTTTTGTTTCGTGAAAAATCGGCTATAGCAAATTGTGCTGACCGACTCGGTGCAGACCGCATTGAGCTTCCTGCGGTAAAAAATATCAGAGAGGATTCCATAGTATATAAAACCATAGCAAAGAACGTTCAAAACGCGGCCTTGGTAATTCCCGTAGGATTTAGCGCAGAGGCGGTCGCAGGGGCGTGGGAATGCATAAAAGATGCTAAAAAGCCCTGTCTTCAGGTGGAGCTTCCTGTATCAACTATTCAAATGGAGTATGCATATCACGTTAAACAGGCTAAGATGCTTGAAAAGATAGGCGAGATGGTATCGGCTGCCAAAGAGCTTTGCGGCGATGTGGAATTTTCCGCACTTGACGCTACTCGTGCTGACGAGGATTTTCTCCTTGCCGCGATAAAAGAAGCCGAAGCAAAGGGTGCTTGTGCGGTCACTGTTTGCGATAACGCGGGTGTATCTACTCCCGAGCAGATTGCCAAGCTTGTTGCAAAGGTCAAGGAGGTGCTTAACGTACCCGTGTACGTTCAGGTATCCGACCGTATAAATATGGCTGTTGCGGCTGCATTTTCGGCAATAACGAGCGGTGCGGACGGAATAAAGTGTGCTATGGTCGGAAAAGATATTCTTTTGACGGGAGAAATATCCGATGCAATAAGTGCCTGCGGTGCACAGATAGGCGCAGAGATAAAGCTCAACAGCACCAACATACATTCGAGTATAGACGATATGGTCTCTAATATAAGCCATGATCCAAATGAGGCGGAGAAGACTGTAAGTGAAAGAAAGAAGATACTTTTCGAGCTTGACGCGACGGCAACTCAGGTGTCAGAGGCGGCAGCCGTATTGGGATACGAGCTTTCCGATATTGACGTAGGAAACGTGCATAAGGCTCTTTTGCAGGTATGTGAGAAGAAGGGCGCGGTAGGCGCGAAGGAATTCGAAGCACTTATAGCAAGCTATGCTATGCAAGCTCCGTCGACCTATCATTTTGAAAATTATACGACCACGAGCAGCAATATTGCGAGCTCTATGACTCAGATCGTTTTGAAGCGCAACGGCGACGTTATTTGCGGAGTAAGTGCGGGAGACGGACCTATCGATTCTGCTTTTCGTGCGATAGAGCAGTGTGTGGGTCATCACTACGAGCTTGATGATTATCAGGTGCAGTCGGTGACCGAGGGTAAAGAAGCCTTGGGCTCGGCACTCGTAAGATTGCGTTACAACGGAAAGCTGTATTCGGGTAACGGAACTTCTACCGATATCATTGCGGCAAGTATAAGAGCGTATATCAACGCACTCAATAAGATAGTATTCGAGGAGGCGTAATCAGCGATGAAAATAGTTTTTTCCACCAAAAACGTGGTCAGAGCATCATTTCTTGACGTTTGCAGATATGCTTACGATTACGGATTTGAAGGATTTGAGATATACGACGCACTTTCCGAAAGAAGTACGCATTACGACAGCATTTTAAGACACGACCGTATCGCCGATGCAAAAAGAAAGCTCGTCAACAGAGGACTTTCGGTCTCGGCACTTCGTATGCCTGCGCCTATAGAAAGTGAAGAGACCACGACTGAGCATATTCAGAAATACGTAGATATGGCTGCGAGGTCGGGTGTGGATAACGTATAGTACGCGTAGAGAAAAAAGTTTCGTTCGACGTGTTGGACGGCAAGATTGCAGACGTGCTCAAACGCGCCGAGGCTGCTGACGTCGGCATACTTTTTGAGACTGTCGGATACCTTGCGCACACCGAAAACGTAGTTGCTATAATCAATCATTTTGCTTCCTCGGCGATAGGCGCTTCGTGGAACGTCAGAGGCACTTATTTCGACGCGGGTGAAACGGCAGAGGTGACTATCAAAAATCTCGGAGCATATATCAAATACGTGCGCCTCGGTGATATGAAGGATGGAAGGACCGTACTGATAGGCGAGGGAGAGCTGGACGTTAAAAAGCTGATAGGCGCGCTTTCTTCTCTTAATTACGAGGGTTTTATCTGTGCGGCGTGGAACGAGGAGATCAACGATGCTGATATCGTATTGACACATTTTGCAAATTATATCTCTTCGCTCGGACGTGAGAAAAAGACCTTCGAGCATTCGTATTATAATCGCGCTAAGACGGGTACTTTCGTTTGGAAAAAATACGACGTTATCGACGCAACCTTTTCGGACGTTCTCGATACTATGGCAGAAAAATACCCTGACCAATACGCGTTCAAATACCCCACGCTCGATTATACGAGGACATACGAGCAATTTCGCCGTGACGTCGACGAGTGTGCGGCTGCACTGATCTCGCTCGGAGTAAAGGCGGGAGATCACGTGGCGGTGTGGGCAACGAATGTACCGCAGTGGTTTATTACCTTTTGGGCAACGACTAAGATAGGTGCAGTTCTCGTTACCGTAAACACCGCGTATAAGATACACGAGATAGAGTACCTTTTGAAGCAGTCTGATACGCATACGCTCGTTATGATAGAATACTGCAAGGATATCAACTATAAGCAGATAGTTGAAGAGCTTTGCCCTGAGCTGAAAACGCTTACTGCCGGCTCGCACTTGTATTCTAAAAATTTGCCATTCCTTCGTAACGTCGTCACCGTTGGATTTTCTATGGATGGATGTCTTACGTGGGAGCAAATGCTTTCAAGAGCCTCTCTCGTTCCTCGTGAGGAGGTACGCAGACGTGCTTCGTTGGTAAGACCCGACGACGTTTGTAATATGCAGTATACCTCGGGTACTACGGGATTCCCCAAGGGAGTAATGCTTACACATAGAAACATCGTGAACAACGGAAAAACAATAGGGGATAGAATGGATCTTTCAACAGCGGACCGTATGATGATACAGGTGCCTATGTTCCATTGCTTTGGAATGGTGCTTTCGATGACTTCTATGATGACCCACGGCGGAACGCTCTGCCCGATACCGTATTTTTCTCCGAAATCATCGTTG
>SVSY01000105.1 GCA_015064065.1 Oscillospiraceae bacterium | reverse complement strand
ATTTGCAATATTGTTTCTTCATATTGCTCAAAATTTGTATATTGCCTTGGCATACAATTACCCCCTTGATATGGTACTTTAATTCTACCACATCAAGGGGGCTTTTGTCTATTGTCCGTTTTTAACGAACTTGTTCAATGGCGGGTGGATATTTATTCTGTCGGTAGGCAGATACCGCGCTTTTTTGCGTATATTTTATTCGACCTCAACGAACGCCGCAACGGGTCTGTGGTCCGAGAGATATACTCCGTCGACAGGCTCGTCCTCGTAAAGCACGGACTCGTCGGGGTCACACTTAAGCGAGGTGAAGACGTAGTCGATCTTTCCGCGGAGCTTAGGCGAGAAGGCGTGGAAGGTGCTCTCGACCTTCGAGGTCGCCTCGACTATAGGATAGTCCTTATTCTCGACGATAAGCTTTATCTCGGGAGAATCGGGCAGTGCGTTGAAGTCTCCCGTAATAACGCAGGGCTCTGCCTTTGAGCTGACGAACTGCATTATCTGCATAGCTCCGAGCACGCGCGCGAGCTTGCCCTCATGGTCGAGATGCGTGTTGACGAACCAGAAAGGAGTGCTTGCCGTGCGGAGCTTGAGAAGCGCCGCGCTGGTTATTCTCGGGCAGCAGCTCTGATCAAATCCGTATCTGCTTCCGGGTATCGTGGGCGTTGCAGAGAGCCAGAAATTCTCAAAGCTCAAAAGCTCGAAGCGGTCCTTTCTGTAGCCGATGAGAGCAGACTCTCCGTTGCGGTCCTTCTCTCTTCCGCAGCCGATGAGCACGTAGTCGGTAAGAGAGGCGTTGAGAAGGTCCTTCATATGAGCGTTGACCTCCTGAAAGCCTATGATATCGGGCTTTTCGCTATTCATAAATTCAACTATTCTCGGCAGGCGGTAGTCGAAGTAATTCACTCCGTCACCCTTTACCGCTATTCGAAGATTGAACGATATTACCTTTATTTTTTCAGACATCACGTTATCCTCCAAAGTATTTGATAAGTCTATTATATACCCTGCATAGCGCTTTGTCAAGCCAAAAATCACTGTCTTCCAAAATTTTGCTTGACTCGAAAATCTTTCTGTGATATAATCAATTACAGCAAGAAAAGAGGTGGCACTATGACCGTAAGAAAAGCGACTTTGGACGATATTGAAGAAATACTTAAAATATACGAGGGAGCGCGAAGCTTTATGCGAAAGAGCGGCAATCCTACTCAGTGGCAGGGCGGATATCCCTACCCCGAGACAGTCAGAGCCGACATCGAAAGCTCTGTGCTTCACGTCATTGAAGAGGACGGCGAGCTTTACGGAGTTTTCGCTTTTATCACGTCGGGCGACCCCGATTATGCAAATATCGAAGGCGCTTGGCTCAACGACCTGCCCTATGCCGTCATACACCGCGTTGCAAGCGCGGGAAAGAGGGGCGGAATGCTGCGCATCTGCGTAGAATACTGCCTTAGCAAAGCAAGCAATCTCAAAATAGACACCCACGAGGACAATATACCGATGCAAAGCGGACTCGAAAGACTCGGATTTGTGCGTTGCGGCAAGGTATATCTCGTCCGCGCGGGCGAGCGAATAGCTTATCAGCTCTGCAAAGAGCAATAAGGAAAGGAGAAGCGCTATGAAAAAAATATTTATCTTTGTTTTGTGTATGGCTCTCTTCTCTGCTCTCGTTGCCTGCTCTTCGGGCAAAGATACGACTCCAACCGACACGAACACACCTCCTGCCGACACCGAAGAGCCTGTGGAGAGTATTCCCGACGGAGCCGTAGTGCTTTCGGTCGACGCGGGCTGCAGGGTAGTTTACAGCACAGACTATCGCGACGCGGCGTCAAAGATATTCGACCGCATATCCGAGCTCGACTCGCGCTCCTATCAGCAGATAGGCTTTTACGCATTGGGTCTTGATACGAAGGAGCAGGACGAAAAATTCGAAATAGCCGTCGGAAAGACCAACCGTCCGTCCTCTGCCTCGGCAAAGAAAAAAACTCCGACCTATCTCGACTATACTGTCAGCATTGAGGAAAACGGGATAGCAGTCTTTTCGCACAGCCCCGAGCGCGCGCTTGAGGCGGCTGAGCATTTTTGCTCTTGCCTTAGCTTTATCGACGGTCAGGTAGTATATATCCCGAACAGCGAGGGCGGCATCGGAAGCTACACTGACTATCCCGCCGACACAATAAAGCTCGCGGGCAAGGACGTCTCGTCATTCTCACTCGTGTACCCGTCGAATGCCTCCGAAAACGAGTTGGCTAACGTCAAACGTATAGCCGACGTTATAGGAAGAAATTCCGGCGCGATAGTAGAGATAAAGGATGACAGCTCCGACGTCAGCGAAAACGAGATACTCGTCGGAAACACATCCCGACAGCTAAGCAAGAACGTATACGCAGAGCTTAACGCGGGAGAATATCTTTTTGAGCTTACGGAAGACGAGAGGGGCGCCAGCGCAATAATAGCGTACAGCAATCCGCTCACTATGGGCACGCTTTTCGAAATACTCGTCGACTCGCTGAATAATGAAGGACGATTTCCCGATAATACTTCGGGTAAGATAAAGGAGGATTCTATGATAGTATCTAAAATACCCTCACTACGCGACCCCTGCATAGTCGTACACAACGATACCTACTACGCTTACGGCACAGGCTGGGTAGCATATAAGAACACAAGCGGAAGCCTTGGAGGCGAGTGGAAAGCACTTGGCAGAGTTGTCACCGTTCCCGAGGACGCTGCCGACTGCTATTGGGCACCCGAGGTCCATAAGTACAAGGACGAATTTTATATGTTCACTACCTACAAGTCGGCAAAGACGGGACACAGAGGCTGTTCGATCTTCAAATCGCCGACCCCCGAAGGTCCTTTCGTCGAGATATCGAACGGTCACGCTACACCTGCCGATTGGGATTCGATAGACGCTACGCTCTATATCGACGAGGAAGGTCAGCCTTGGATGGTATTCGTTCACGAGTGGACCAGCACAGACGACGGAATAGGCAGAATGGCGGCGGCGAAGATGTCGGACGACCTCACCTCGCTCATAAGCGAGCCCATAGAGCTCTTCCGTGCAGACGATCCCGAATGGACGAACAGACAGGTCACCGACGGCTGTTGGCTCTATAAGTGCCAAAACGGTGAGCTTATTATGATCTGGTCAAATTTCGCAAACGACGGATATTGCGTCGGTATTGCGCGCTCGGATAACGGCAAGGTCGACGGAAATTGGTCGCAGGACAAAAAGCTCCTCTATTCCAAGACCCTTGCGGGAGAGTACGACGGCGGTCACGGAATGATATTCACCTCGCTCAACGGTCAGTTGTATCTCTCTATCCATTCCCCAAACAGTGCCGCCGACGGTAGACGCGAGACCCCCGTGTTTATAGCCATTCGCGAGGAAAACGGAACTCTCGTTTGGGATAAATAATAAAGACAAAAATCCAAAGCCCTGAAGCAAGGATACCTCAAAAGCCGCTTTACATCATTCGGTAAAGCGGCTTTATTTTTATTCGGTGTCAAAAGACTCTGCTCCCTCTATCATTTTCTTCAGCCTTCCTAGAGCGTCTGCAAGTCCTCCGACCTCGTCGATTATACCGTACCTTACCGCCTCGTTTCCGTCGATGATAGAGCCGATGTCGGTAGCAAGCTCATCGGGGCGCATCATCAGCTCTCGGATAACGTCGGGAGAAGCGGCGGAATGCGAGCAGATAAATTTGACTATGCGGTGCTGCATCTCCTCGAAATAATGAAAGGTCTGCGGAGCGCCGAGCACAAGCCCGTTTACGCGTACGGGATGGATAGTCATCGTGGCAGAGGGAACTATAAACGAGCATTTCGCGGCGGTAGCGAGAGGGACACCGATAGAATGACCTCCCCCGAGCACCAAGGAGACGCTCGGCTTTTTCATCGAGGCTATCATTTCGGCAATAGCAAGACCCGCCTCAACGTCGCCGCCCATAGTATTCAGAACGATGAGCAACCCGCCGATAGAGTCGTCCTCCTCTATATCTACGAGCTCGGGAATAAGATGCTCGTATTTCGTTGCCTTTTGCCCCTCGGGAAGAATATAATGACCCTCTATCTGCCCGATTATCGACAGGCAGTGTATCCTGCTCTTCGACTTAGTCGTGACTGCACCGTCGGACGCATTTTCACGGCGATCCTCTGTAGCGGCAAGCCTTTCGTTTTTGCTCTCGCGTCTCTTTTTTTGTTCTGCCGTATTCATATTCCCTCCGTATCCTTGATTTTAATAAAAAAACAAACGATTTATAAGATATTATTTACAGAAAAATCTCTCTTAAATCTTTACAAGAGCAAAAAAATGTGATATAATATAAGCAACTATGTCAATAAATAGACAAAAAAGTAAAAATGATAAAAAATACAGAAAGGATTAACAAAAAGGTTATGGCAAACAAAATTTTGGTTGAGACCTCTGCAAGACACGTACACGTAACTGCAGAAACACTCGAGATCCTCTTCGGCAAGGGACACACCCTTACAAACAAAAAAGACCTTAGTCAGCCCGGTCAGTTCGCATGCGAGGAAAAGGTAACGGTCAAGGGCCCCAAGGGCGCGCTCAAGGCAAGCATTCTCGGACCTACCCGTCCCGCAGATCAGGTCGAGCTCTCGCTCACCGATGCACGCACCATCGGCGTAGTTGCTCCCGTTCGCGAGTCTGGCGACATCGCAGGAAGCGGCGCTTGCATTCTCGAAGGTCCTTGCGGATCTGTTGAGGTAAAAGAGGGCGTTATCGCCGCTAAGCGCCACATACATATGACTCCCGCTGACGCTGCAGAGCTCGGCGTATCCGACAAGGAGATCGTAAACGTAAAGCTTGACACTGCACGTCCCCTTATCTTCGGCGACGTTGTAGTAAGAGTAAGCGACAAGTTCGCTCTCGCTATGCACATCGACACCGACGAGTCCAACGCGGCTTGCGCATTCGGTGAGGTCTACGGCTCTATCGTAAAGTAATAGCATCATGAAAAAGGTAAGAATATTATTTCAGGGCGACAGCATAACCGATGCGGGCAGAGACAGAAGAAACTACTACCACCTCGGCGGCGGCTATCCCGCCTATGCCGCTCCGCTCATAAAAGAAGCTCATCCCGAGCTCGAGCTTGAGTTCATCAATCTCGGAATAAGCGGAAACCGCACGGGACAGCTCTTTGACAGACTTTATCCCGACGCTATCGCACTCAAGCCCGACGTTATCTCGATACTTATCGGTATCAACGACCTCTGGCACAGATACAATTGGGATATGGTCACCACCACCGACGAGCAGATCGAGCTCAATTACCGCTGCATACTCGAACGCCTCAAGAAAGATACCGACGCAAAGATAATGATACTTGCGCCCTATCTTCTCGACTGCACCGACAAGGAAGAGGTAAGAGCCGACCTCGCACGCCTTCTCCCCATCGTCCGCAAGCTTGCCGACGAGTACGCAGACGTGTACGTTCCGCTCGATGAGCTCTTCGACGAGGCACTTAAAACTCAGCCCGAACCCGCTTACTATTCGGGCGACGGCGTACACCCCAATGCAAACGGAGCACGCTTTGTCGGCGAGCATTATGCACGCGCGATAGAGAAGCTTCTCTGATAAGAAATAATTTATAAAGGAGATAAAAATCATGTGCAATGAAAACATTTGCGAGTACGCAATGAGCCGTGAGGTTCAGGAAATGTGTACCGTAACCAAGGGCCCCAAGCACGGTCCCGCTCCCATTCCGGAAGAGGGCAAGTGGGTTGAGGCAAAGCAGATCAGCGACATTTCGGCTTACACTCACGGTGTGGGCTGGTGCGCACCTCAGCAGGGAGCTTGCAAGCTTTCTCTTAACGTAAAGAACGGTATCATCGAGGAGGCTCTCGTTGAGACTATCGGATGCTCGGGTATGACTCACTCCGCAGCTATGGCTGCTGAAATTCTCCCCGGCAAGACTCTTCTCGAGGCTCTTAATACCGACCTCGTTTGCGACGCTATCAACACCGCAATGAGAGAGCTCTTCTTGCAGATCGTTTACGGTCGTAGCCAGTCCGCTTTCTCTGAGAACGGTCTCGTTATCGGTGCAGGTATGGAAGATCTCGGTAAGGGCGAGAGATCTATGGTCGGTACTATGTACGGAACCAAGGCAAAGGGCGTTCGTTACCTCGAGATGACCGAGGGCTACTGCACAAGAATGGCACTTGACGAGAACAACGAAGTTATCGGCTACGAGTTCGTATCTCTCGGAAAGATGACCGACTTCATCAAGAAGGGCATGGAGCCTAACGAAGCATACGAGAAATCCAAGGGTACATACGGTAGATTCAATGATGCTGCAAAGTACATTGACCCCCGTAAAGAGTAATTAAAGGAGGTAATGTATAATGGCTAAGTTTGAAGGTTACGAGAGACGTGAGGCGAAGATCCTCGCGGCTATTAAAGAATACGGAATCAACTCCATCGACGAGTGCAAGGAGATCTGCGACGCTTACGGCATCGACCCCTACAAGATCGTTGAGGAGACCCAGCCTATCTGCTTTGAAAACGCTAAGTGGGCGTACACTGTAGGTGCGGCTATCGCAATCAAGAAGGGTTGCACTAAGGCTTCCGATGCAGCAGCTGCTATCGGTATCG
>SVSY01000104.1 GCA_015064065.1 Oscillospiraceae bacterium | reverse complement strand
CTTCGGATAGGGTTTACAGCAAACCTACGTTACCGTAGGAGTGGGTGAGCTCTTACCTCGCCTTTCCATCCTTACCCTTTCGGGCGGTTTATTTCTGTTGCACTTTCCCGAGAGTCGCCTCTGACTGACGTTATCAGTTATCCTGCCCTATGAAGCCCGGACTTTCCTCACGGTAATACCTTTCGGCAACATACCGCGCGACCGTTTAATAAAGTTCACTACGATTATATCACGCTTTTTTTCTTTTGTCAAGGTTATTTAGACAACTCTTTGCCATTCCATCTCTGCGTACGTATTGGCAAGTGCATTTGCAAGCGCCGCGGGGGAGCTTGTATCGCTGTCAGGAATATACTTTTGCTCGGGATCAAGGTAGTACCACGGACTATCGACGTCGAGCGTTACGTTGATGAGCGAAGGACATTCATAGAATGCCAATCGTTCTATTTTGTACACGGTCGAGGGCAGCACTATACTTTGAAGAGACACACAGCCCCGGAACATTGAACCACCCACCTTATCAAACGTATCAGGAAGCAATACCTCTGTAAGCAGGGTGCAATTTTCAAACATCATCATAGACTCGATTTGCTTTACGTGCGACAGATCGATCCGCTTAAGACTCGAGCAATTATTGAACGCACCGTACCCCATATCAGTAACACTCGCCGGAAGTTCTATCGCCTCAAGGCTCACACAATAACCAAACACATTGCTGCCAAGCACTTTCAGCGTCTCGGGAAGCTTTATTTCCTCAAGCCTGTTGCAATCCGAGAAAGCGTTGTCGTCGATCTTAGTTATCTTAGTCCCTGTAAGATCAATGATTTGCAAAGCGTTACAATCGTCAAACGCATTGAAAGATATTTCCGTAATATGAAATATATTCTCAACACTCTTGAGCGCATTGCAAAAGCGGAAGGTGCTTGACGGAATGATATTTATACTGTCAGACCAGACTACAGTCTCAAGCGACTTGCAATCCGAAAATACAGATGCTCCCATTTCTACAATATCCGACGGAAGCTCTATGCGAGTCGCGGAGCTTGACGCAAAAGCATATTCATATATATGCTTTATTTCCTTCGGAACGCGAATAACGTCGAGTCCGCTGCAATTATTGAACATAAACGCGCCTATCGTGTCGGAATTGCTCATAAAATCAATATTTTTAAGTGAATGACATTGAGCGAAAACATAGGGCTGAACGCTTGTAACAGTCGATGGATAATAAACCGAAGAAAGCAATTCGCAGTCCGAAAACGCGTTGCTGAGTATCTCTGTCACACCCTCGGGAATATATATCGACTTAAGGTTTTGACAATATGAAAACGCGCGGTAGCCTATGCTTTTAAGATTACCCTCACAGTTTTCAAGCTCTATTTTTTCAAGCTTTCGACACATGTAAAACGCTTCGTTTCCTATCTTTTCAAGCTGACTGCCCTCGGCTATATGCACGATCCTCAGCTCTCTTGCGCTCGCAAATGCCGCCTCGGATATCTCTGTAACGCTTGCGGGGATATATATCTCCTTAAGAGTAGAATTGCCGCTTACATAATCCGAAAAGCTCTCGATCACCTTTACCGGCAGACCCTTGTAGCTTTCGGGAATGGCTATGATCTCGCTCTTATTTACACCTATCGAGACCGTGCAGTAGGAGTCATTTACAGCCTCGAAGATAAGATCATTCGTAGGCGTTGGCATAGTGCAATAGATACACTTACCGTCCGAACCGAAGGAATGCGTTCCAACGACGGTCTTGCTCTCTGCGTATCCGCAAAGCAAACAGATACGCTCTATACTTCCCTTTTCATCGCATCTCATATCTTCTGCGTCCGTCCACTCACCGTATGTGTGCGTGCAGTTTTTATCTTCATTCGGTATTTTTATAGCCGCGCCGTCGGACACGCCGTTGATAAAGTTTTCAACCGAGGATACGGTAAACGACACTTTACCCGTAAAGAATTTTGCGCTGTCTTCTACGGCACTCATCAAGGTCTCTTCCCCCCCTGAATTTCCAAGTGCGGTAGCTCTTATTCCCGTAACCTTTCCGCCGTCGTACGCAAGCTCGAACTTATATCCCTTTTCATCGTCTCCAAAGTACACTTCAAAGCCTTCTACCGTGTTTGAACTGTAGAAACATCCGTCTCCGTCGGTTGACGCGCAGGAATAGAATCTATCGCCGCACTTAAAGGTCATCATATCCGCTATATTATTTTTACTTATCGCAACGTCGACCGTGCCCGTGCCCAGCTTTTCAGCAAGGAAAGAGCCTTCGCTTACGTATATACGCATAAAGCTTGCTTCTGTGACTGTAAAAATACCGTCCTCATCAAAGCTTGAGCCGAGCGAACCGTCGGGTGAAGCTATATTACCGAGGCTCGAGTCTTCGAAGGAGTCAGAAAAAATGCTGAGTGCGGAATAGTAATTCAGCTTGCCTATACCGTCGATAACTATATCATCCGAGGGCGGCACGAGCGTACCGTTAGTGCTGTCCGTCGCGGGTGGGAATATCTGAATATCGTTACCTATATTCCAAACGTGCTTTGCGACGTTGACCGCAAAAGGCACAGCCGCCGCTATTGCAACGCAAACAGCGATACACGCCGCAAGCGCTCCGACTCTTTTCAGATTGCGTACACAGAAGGCAGAACGCAGTTTCTCGCCTCTCTCTTTTCTTATCAACTCTTTCATTTTTTCCGCGCTGTCGGTAAGATAAGCCTCGGCAAATATCCGATCGTCAAGCTCACCGAGCGCGGCAGAAATATAGTCTGCACTTATAGAGCGAGTACTCATATATATATGCCCTCCTTTTCAAGAAATTTTTTGAGACGCTGTTTTGCCCTGTAAAGCTTTACAGCCACGAGATTTTCTCTCATTTGAAACCTGTCCGATAGGCTTGCCACCGATTCAAAATACACGTATCGGCGAACGAACAGAACTCTCGTCTCTGCGTCAAGAGAGGATATAAATTCCTCAAGCAGACGCGAGAATTTTTCGGGCGGTATGTCGTTGTCTCCAAAGCCCGTTTCGGTTCTGTCGGGGATACAGTCCTCAAGCTCAGAGAGCATCGCCGTGTATCCGTCGCTTCTCTTCTGTCGGGTGTTGTATCTGTATCTGTTTATGCCAAGCCTGCGCGCTATCTTACATATGTAAGAGGGCAGATTGTCGGGGCGGTTGGGCGGTATGCTGTTCCATACCGCAAGCAAACAGTCGTTCGCGCACTCGGATACGTCGTTCTCGTCCCAAAGCATCTCCCTTATTATCGACAGATAAAGGCGCGAGTATTTTACGTCTATTTGCTCAAGCGCACGCTCGTTGCGCTCAAACAGCATATCGATTATCAAACTATCTTCCATTTTTCCTCCTTTCCTTTGCAGTTCGTTTATCTTAATATCGACCGTCATATATTAAGTAAACTTTTTTCGAAGGATATTACACTCCAAAACAAAATTTTTAGCTTCTTTTTATATATTCTAACACAGAAAAGTCGGTTTGTAAACTCATACTTGACAAAGCAGAGAGCGAGTGTTATAATGTATTTGGGAGATTTTGCTATAAAATTCAAGTTAAAATAAAACGCAAGGAGGTATCCGACGATGATTACGCAGTATTTTGACCGTAATTCCGTGGGGATACCTTTGTCTTTTCCCGCCTCATTTGAATAAATTTTGATTCAAAGGAGAAAACTATGAAATCTAATTTTCAAAAAAGCATCACAAAGATATGTACCTTTTTATGCACCGTATCTGTTTTATTCTCTGTTTCGGTCATACATTCAGCGGCATCAACGACTTGGTATGATGGTCACTACGGCAATCCAAATTACGATTCAAGAAACTTTGAAGGATACGAAGACGATCTCGAAAAAATCGAGTCTGTGATAAATCACAACTACGAAAAGGATAATCTCCCGCAACCTCAGCTTGAACCTGTCGCAAAAGTATATTACGGAGACTTTCAAGATCTTCTTCTCAATCGCAAAGATATCACCGCTATCATCAGTGCATTAGATCGCATAGAATACGTGTATAAGATCACCGACCAAGACGAAACCTTCTGCCATTCGTGGTTTGTTGACCGCATAGATCAAGAAATTGATTTTTCCGCCACAAGCCCTTATCACCATTTCGATTACGGCAGTCTATATCAAAACGTTTCAAACCCGAAAGAATTGTTTCTTTCTGCCGATATCACAAAAAAAATAGCACAAACAGAAATTAAAAATATTTATTGCTTCAACGACTATGCATATCAAAAGTATATATGGTATGATACCGCTGACGGACAATATATTTGTTTTATGTCTCGCTCAACTGCTTCCAATCTGGAATTTATTTTCCCCGTAGACGTATTAAAAAAAATATTGACCGAACGGAATAACATTTTAGGAAATCTAAGCAACTACAACATAGATCATAACACAATAACCACTATGAACGAAGGAGTTATAAGGTTAGATCTTATTCTGACCGTTCTTCGTGATAATAACCCGGCGAAATATGTAGTCGGAGGTCAGGCTGCTATAGACGAACTTTATCCCAACTTTACACCCGACGAATTTTTGCCTGTTAAATCTACCGAAAAGGTCACCGAACAACCGCCAGAAACGATCCCCTCCGCCACCGAAACCGAGCCCATAATAATCGACATAGTAAAACCTTTTAACGTATTCAAGCTTCTCTTTTTCGTAGAAACCGCGATCGTAGTCGTGGGCGCGGTCATCTTCACAGTAATTCGCTTTAAAAAGAAGCGTATAAAACAATAACAAATATGAAAAAATACATTATAAAACTCATAACAATTAAGAATCTATATGCATTTACTTTCTGTTGTTTTCTTCTGTCTTTTTGCACAATTGCTATTTCAGCCATTGAAACTACTATCCCAAATAATTACCCTATTTTAGATGCTGATTATAAAGACTCTCTTGACGTAAAAAGCGACCCGGATTTTGAGTTGATCTTAGGAGACCTTGACGCGTATTGGGAGATCTATCCCGAGGACTATGAGGGTACAAAAGAAGACTTAGGCGGGGATTTTTCAATGGTTCCTTTGTACAAAGTATTTTTTGGAAATGACATTTTGAGGATCATGTCGGATAACAGCACGGCAAACATATCAAGTGCGTTAAAAGGGACTTACAAAATAGTATATGCCACAAAACCTGTTTTAATCGGCGATGATGTTTGTGAGCCTTACGGAGCAACCGCATATTTTTACAGAGATCCCACAACTCAAACCACATTTGCAATAGATAACAATTTTGAGGTTTATGAAGATTTTTTAAAAAACTATAAAACAATTTTTTCATCTGCTAACGTGACTAAAGATTTAGATACTTTAGAGCTATCAAACGTATATTTCTTTGCTGATGACTACCAAAAAGCCATTATATACTGCGTTACAAATCACGGCAACTATATATATTTCAGTCATCGCGGCACAAACGGAAAGCTTGAGTTTGTCTTTCCTGAAAAAGAGTTTTCGGAAATGTTGTATCGCATATTAAAAACGAACGGAAACGACTGTTCTTTCAGTGAACTCGATTGTTTGAGCTCTACCCCATATTCGCAACTGTCACAGTTTTTAGTCGGCGGCGAGGAAGCCTTGAAGGAAAAATATCCCGATTATGCTACACTTTATAATCCTTCCCCCGTTGCCACCGAACAACCGTCAGAAACGCTCCCCTCTGCCACCGAAACCGAGCCCATAATAATCGACATAGTAAAACCTTTTAACGTATTCAAGCTTCTCTTTTTCGTAGAGACGGCTGTAGTGGTCGTGAGCGCGGTCATCTTCACAGTAATTTACTTTAAAAAGAAGCGTATAAAACAATAAAAAATCGGGAGCACACCGTTTGGTATGCTCCCTTTTTATTTATTCTGCGTCCGCTTTTTTTATAACGGGCAATCTGCCGACGATAAGTGCTGCAACGGTAGTTATAACGATCTCGGGTATCATATAAAGACCGTTATAGAAGATAGAATATATCAGCGCGAGCGTATTTCCGCTGAACTTTTCGAGTATCCAGCCGCCGATCGCATAGAAATTATCCTGCGAGAAGAACCACTCTGCCCACGCGCCGTAGAAGATATATCCCGACACGATGTGCGCGAGATATCTTAGCGAGAGCGCAAGTACTACTCCAAGCGCAAGCGCGAGCGTTTTGTTTTTTATCACCTTGCGGAACGCGCCGCCAAATCCAAGCAGAGTGTATGCTACGAGATAGTCGATAATAAGTATCGCTATCGCCGCTCCAAGCCCCATATAATCCTCGCTGTTAGGCATAAAAAGAGCTATGAGCGTCGAGCCCTTACCGAGATACAGATCCATAACTATCTGTATTACCGAGTAGATCGCCGCCGAGAAAAAGCCCCATTTCATACCGTACATATAAGATATTATGACGATAGGAAGCATACTCGCGACCGTAAATCCTCCTCCGAAGGGGAGATTTAAAAATGGAATAAGCGCACACACCATAGCCAGAACCATAGCGAGCGCAAGCATTACGGCGGACGTAGTCAGCCGTTGTGTTTGTTTTGCCGTTCGATTCATAGAACAGACCTCCGAATAAAAATTTAAAAACCGCACGGAGACATCCGTGCGGTAAAATTTTTCATCTTTGGCGTGCACTTTCCAAATATGAAAAATTTTA
>SVSY01000103.1 GCA_015064065.1 Oscillospiraceae bacterium | reverse complement strand
CGAAACAATCAACATGAAGTATTTTCTACGTTAGAACACCCCAAATGATTTATCATTAAATCGTACAATTTTTCTTCTTTGGTCTTAGGGTTCATCTTTTTTTCTTTTTTACTTATTTTTGCACTCAACCATTTAACAAAATCAATAAGCTTAATTATGAGATAAGTTAGCAATACAACAGGGAAAAAAATAATAAATAGCAAAACTGTTATTATTTTATCTTTTAATTTAGAACGATAACCTTGATCACTTTTGGGACCGATATACTGAATTGTTCCAACAAGCTCTATCTTATCTTCATATTCTATGATATTTGGAGTATACCAATATCCACCACTATGTCCGGCACGTTCTATGCCAAATTCTATTTTTCCACCAAGCGTACTGATAATATACTCATTTACATAGCGGCATTGATTGCATTGATGAAAAAGCATTTCTTTTGTGCCGTGGTAACAAAATCTGTACTCCTTGCTCATATAGCTCTCCTTGCTTTTTTAATAATTATACCACACCAAAACAGAAATGTAAATAGGACGGATTGATTTTCAAGCCGTCCGGAAAGATTATCGCTTCATTCCTTTGTCGAAGCCGGGGTTAATGGCGTAGAAATTCTTGCTGTCCAGCTGATCCTGGGCGATGCGGAGGGCGTCGCCGAAACAATCAACATGGAGTAATTTTAAATGATGATCACCCCGGCAATTCCTATAATAAAGAAAATGATTGGGATTAAGTATGCATCACTTTTCTTTATCCAATTCCAATCAATTGAATCGGGCGTCATTTTTATATGATAGGCATTTTGGTAAGAGCAAAAAATATGTTTCCATCTACACTTATAACCTACAAATGACCAAATTGAAAAAGCAATGAAGCTTATAAAAAGGAATTTTGGGTAAATCAATGTTAAAAGAAATGCTATAGCTATCCATCCGTATCTATGAAGATAGGCTAATGCAATTATCCTTTTTTCTTTTCCGCTGTGTTTGCTCATATATATACCCCTTTTTTTATAACTTTTTCGTTTTAATTATACCACACTCCACCAAAAAAGTAAATAGGACGGCTTGATTTTCAAGCCGTCCTGAAAGATTATCGTTTCATTCCTTTGTCGAAGCTGGGGTTGATGGCATAAAAATTCTTGCTGTCCAGCTGATCTTGGGCGATGCGGAGAGCATCTCCGAAACGCTGATAGTGTACTATCTCGCGTGCGCGAAGGAACTTTATCGCGTCGTTTACGTCGGGATCGTCGGAAAGACGGAGAATATTGTCGTAGGTCGTGCGAGCCTTTTGCTCTGCCGCAAGGTCTTCGTTAAGGTCGGTCAGAAGATCTCCCTTAACGCCGACGTATTTCATATCGAAGGGAACACCCGAAGCGGCGACGGGATATGCTCCTGTCGTATGGTCGACGAAATATGCTGCGAAGGGCGTGCCATCGATCTGCTCAAGCGTGAGATTTTTGGTAAGCTGATGGATTATCGCTGCCACCATCTCAAGATGCGCGAGCTCCTCGGTGCCGACGTCTGTAAGAATGCCCTTTACCTTATCGTAAGGACAGCTATATCTCTGATGAAGATAGCGCATCGAAGCTCCCATCTCTCCGTCAGGTCCACCAAGCTGTGAAATGATGACACTTGCGAGCTTGGGATTGGGATTCTTTATTCTTACGGGATATTGAAGTTTTTTGTCATAGGTCCACATAGTCGTACTTTTCCTTTCTGCGATCAAACGTTAGCTTCATATTCCCAGGGCCAAGGGGAATCTATCCAATTCCAGCTATCCGAGAGATTGCCGACCGCATTTATGGGCATACCGCTTTTTTCAAGCTTTTCGATCAGCATTTTGCGCTCAGCGACAAGCTTTTTGTAATGCTCCATCGCATTTTTGCAGTGCGGATACGCGTCAAGATACAGAATAGTATCGACGAGCGCAAAGTCCACCTTGCGAAGTCTCGCCATAAGCTGTGCGTTTGCGCCCCCCATAGTGCAATTGTTTGGACCCTCGGCTCTGCCGCAAGTGCCGTTATTGCTGTTGCAGGGGGTGTATCTGTTCATACGGTTAACCACGGCAACTAGCTCCTTTGTCTATCTGTCTTCCCATAAAGGGCAGATCGAGCTCTGTAAAGATCGTTCCTTGCTTGAGCGCGGTATCAAGATCGTACAGATCCCTAAATTCCTGCATCGGCGCATAGACCGAAGCCAACGGGTGCGATGCAAGGCCCCACGTTCTCTGCGTATCCTTGCCGTCAGAGTCGCACGAAGGGGAACTCTGACGGGCAGAACGCTCGGGAGCTCTTCCGTCTATGAGCGTGCGGAGAAGAGCCTCGCTGCAATCCTCGCGCGCCATAAAATTATCGTTTTTATACATCACGATCAAACCTTTCTGTATAAATATATCATTGAAGCAACACAGTTGCTCTATAGATATACTATGCAGATAAGCGTCAAAGCGACAAAGGCCGAAGCCCTTTGAATAAATTACATCTTTTCAAAAGAAAATACAGATTACGTATTGACAAAATTGGGAAAGTGTGGTATTCTTATAGCATCGCTTTACTATGGTAAAGTACAAAAACGAAAAAGGATGAAAAAATTATGAAAAAACTTATCTCTCTTTTACTTGTAATTATTATGTGTGCAGGCGCAACGTTTGCATTTTCTTCTTGTAACAACGACAAGCTCGTATGCGGCGTTACTATTTTTGAAAATATGAACGAGCAGGATGCTGAGGGCAATTGGACCGGTTTTGAAAGCGAATTTGCTATGGAAGTCGGAAAGCTTCTCGATATGGACGTGGAATTTCAGATAATCGACTGGTCTCAGAAATATGCCGAGCTCAATGCAGGCAAGATCGACTGTATCTGGAACGGATTTACCGCTAACTCCTCTGACGACGGTGTTGAAAGAAAGGATCTCGTAGACTTTTCTTATACCTATATGCTCAATCAGCAGTGTATCGTCGTTAAGTCCGAAAATCTTGCTAACTACAAGACCGAGGCTGACCTCGCAGGCAAGACCGCCGCTGTTGAAGGCGGAAGCGCAGGCGCTGATTATGCAAAAAAGGCTGTTGGCGAGAACGGCAAGCTCGTTGAATTTCCCGCACAGAACAAGGCATTCCTCGAGGTAAACTCGGGTACGTCTGATTTTGCTGTAGTTGATATCCTTCTCGCACAGAACGTATGCGGCAAGGGCGACTATACAGATCTCGTCATCGTTGAGGATATCGAGCTTGCGGCTGAGTACTATGCTATCGGCTTCAAGAAGGGAAGCGAGCTTACCGCAAAGGTAAACGAGGCTATCAAGACTCTCAACGACAGCGGCAAGCTCCTTGAGATCGCAAAGAAGTACGGTCTTGAGAACAGTCTTAAGGTAACTATTGAATAATCTCAAGAGGTAAAAATGCTTTTTTGGGAAGTTACACTCAGCCTGCTTGCAGGACTGAAATGGACCTGTCTTATATTTATTCTTACACTTGTGATGGCGCTCCCTCTCGGCCTTTTGATAGCGTTCGGCTCAATGTCAAAATTCAAGCCGCTTGCTTTTGTTACAAAGGTCTTTGTATGGATAATACGCGGAGTGCCGCTGATGCTTCAAATATTCGTGGTATTCTACGTCCCCGGACTTTTATTCGGACTCAGAGGCTTTGATCGATTTCCTTCGGTAATCGTTGCGTTCGTTATAAACTACGCGTGCTATTTTTCGGAGATATACAGAGGCGGTATCGAAAGTATACCGCGCGGACAGTACGAGGCGGGTCAGGTGCTCGGAATGAAGCGCTCCGAGGTATTCTTTAAGGTCATACTTATGCAGGTCGTTAAGAGGATACTCGCGCCTATGTCAAACGAGGTTATAACGCTTGTTAAGGATACCGCGCTTGCCCGAGTTATCTCAATTACTGAGGTGCTTATGGCAGCCGAGCTTTTCGCAAGCTACGGACTTATCTGGCCGATTTTCTACACGGCTGTCTTCTATCTGATATTCGTCGGTCTGCTGACGCTTCTGTTCGGTTATTTTGAGAAGAAGCTGTCTTACTACAAGATATGATAGGAGGACGGTATGGCATTTCTTGAAATCAAAAATTTGACTAAGAGCTTTGGAAAAGTCGAAGTTCTCAAGGGAATAGATATTACTCTTGAGAAGGGGCAGGTGCTTTCGATAATAGGCTCATCGGGAAGTGGAAAGACTACGCTTTTGCGTTGCCTTAACAATCTTGAGGAAGCCGACGAGGGCGAGGTCTGGATAGACGGAAGCAAGCGAGAGCTTGGAGATTCAACTACCTTCGGACTCGTTTTCCAATCCTTCAATCTCTTTCCGCAGTATACGGCTCTCGAAAATCTCTCGCTCGCGCCCCGTCTGCGCGCAAAGGAGCGGATAAAGAGTGAAAAGCTCGGCAGAGAAGAGCTCAAGCGAGAATACGACGCTATCGATCAAAAGGCGCGCGAGCTTCTCGGCTCTGTGGGACTTGCTGATAAGGTGGACTTTTATCCCTGTCAGCTTTCGGGCGGACAGCAGCAGAGAGTTTCTATAGCGAGAGCGCTTATGATGAATCCCGACATACTCTTCTTCGATGAGCCGACAAGTGCGCTCGACCCCGAGATAACGGGTGAGGTACTCAAGGTCATCAAGGGGCTTGCGGCAAAGAATATGACTATGGTAATAATCACGCACGAGATGAATTTTGCCCGTGAGGTCTCGGATAAGATAGTGTTTATGGAAAAGGGAATAATCGCCGCAGAGGGTACTCCCGACGAGATATTCGCAAGCGACAATAAGCGTTTGCAGGAGTTCCTCTCAGCCTTTACTAATCTGTGATAAAAAAAGAACCGACTGTGTCGGTTCTTTTTTTGCTTATTTTTTTACGTGAGAATTATCTCCGATAAGTACGGGTGTAAATTTGCCGCCCTCGTATTCCACTACGGTAATTGAAGTGTTTGGAACAGGGGGCAATCTATGATATTCGTCTATATGATACCCAAGCCATTTTATCGCGAGTGAACGTATAGTTCCGCCGTGCGCGACGATCACGACTGTCTTCCCATCGCTGTATTTTGCGATCTCTTCGATCTTAGCCGACGCGCGCTCGTAGACCTCAAGCAAGGTCTCTCCGTCGGGATATCTGAACGTACCCGGGTGTTCTTTTTGCTCGCGGGCAAGCGAGGGAGCGCTATTCAGCGCATCCGAGACCTTCTGATGCATCCAGCTTCCAACGTCGACCTCGCGAAATGCGGGGTCTGTAGTAACGTCAAGACCGACAGCGCGCGAGATAGCTCTTGCGGTGTTCACGGCTCTTGAGAGGTCACTTGAATATATAGCGTCAACGTCAAATTCGGACGCTATGCGGCGTGCTACCATCTCTGCCTGCTTGTATCCGAGCTCTGAAAGCTTGGAGTCAAACTGCCCTTGAAAAATGTGGAGCTTGTTGTATTCAGTTTCGCCGTGTCTTATCAATATAAAGCGTACCATAATTACTTGTTTGTGAACGTGTTGTTATAGTTCTCGATACATTCTGAGATGATGCGCTTTGCATCAGCGGCATCAAGAAGCTCCTTAACGGCGGTCTGCTTGTTTTCAAGCTGTTTGTAGACCGAGAAAAAGTGCATTATTTCGTCGAAAATATGCGGAGGGAGCTCGTCTATCGAGCGAATATGGTTGTAGGTCGGATCAGAAAAGGGAACTGCAATTATCTTATCGTCGATCGCTCCGCCGTCGAGCATTCGCATAACACCGATAGGCATAACGCGTATAAGCGTCATCGGGAGTATCTCCTGCGTGCAGATAACGAGAACGTCGAGCGGGTCGCCGTCGTCGGCATAGGTTCGCGGGATAAAACCGTAATTCGCGGGGTAGTGCGTGGAGGTGTAGAGAACTCTGTCGAGTCTCAAAAGTCCCGTGTATTTGTCAAGCTCGTACTTGCAACAGCTTCCCTTTGAAATTTCGATAACTGCAGAAAAATCCTCGGGAGTTATAACGGCGGGGTCTATATCGTGCCAAATATTCATATTTTCTCCTTTCTGTGATCACTTTACGTAATCAAATTCAAAATCGTATATTGAAACCGTCATACCGTCGGTACAGCCCCTCTCTTCAAGAAGCTCGAACACGCCACTCTTCTTGAGCACACGCTGGAAGAAATTTAGCGACTCGTAATCCTCAAAGTTGACCTGACCGACAAGATTATAGAGCCATTCGCCCTCGACGTAGAACACGTCGTTTTCGCGGCGCACGGTGGTGTCGTGAGATGCGCCGACGTATGCGTCCTCGGGCTCGTATTCGCATTCGTAGACCAGCATAGGCGGCAGCTCGCGCAAAAGCTCGGCGGCGCGCTGTACCATCTCGTCAAGACCCTTACCCGTAGCGGCGGAGACGTACATAAGCTCCCAACCGTTGTCCGCCACGAACTCTTCAAACTCAGCTACATCGACCGCGTCGGTATCGAGCATATCCGATTTGTTGGCAATGATTATCTGCGGACGCTCTGCAAGCGCGGGGCTGTATCTGCGGAGCTCGTAGTTGATATTCTTGATATCGTCTATCGGGTCTCTGCCCTCAAAGCAGGAGATGTCAACAACGTGAAGCAGAAGTCTGCAACGGTCAACGTGACGGAGGAATGCGTGACCAAGTCCCGCACCGTCTGCCGCACCCTCGATAAGTCCGGGGATATCTGCGGCAACGAAGCCTTCC
>SVSY01000102.1 GCA_015064065.1 Oscillospiraceae bacterium | reverse complement strand
AACGTCGTAGCCGTTAACCAAATAAAATTTCGTTATGCGGCTCGGACAGTCGAGGACGCCTGTCCCTACAATTTTTTAAGATAATAGACGCTTTATACATTTTAAAAGGCTTTACACTCTCGGGTCGTCGAGGCGCCGACCCAAGGTCGTAAAAAATCCCATCGGCACGTGCGGCTACTGCCAAAACAACGTCTTTTCCCCTTTTAACCCTCTTTTTTCGACTTTTTTGATGGTTTTTCGCCCCACTTAGTGCTTTTAGGTCAATTTTTTTTGCATAATACTACAAAATATTATAATTTTTTATTTTTCACATATTGACAAAGATATTTTTTTCATTTATAATATACTTGTGATTCGACTAATGCCGACACAAAAGGCGTGCAATCGAGTTCCCCCGAATTATTTTATATTAAAAGGAGAAACTTATGAAGTCCACCGGAGTCGTACGCAAGGTTGATGAATTGGGAAGGATCGTTCTTCCGATCGAAATCAGAAAGGTACTTGACATCAAACAGAAGGATGCTATCGAGATATTCACAGATGACGACAAGATAGTCCTTCAGAAATATCAGCCTGCTTGCATTTTCTGCAACAGCACTGATGACATCGTTTATTTCGCCGGAAAGCGCGTTTGCTCTGCTTGTGTAGAGAAAATGAAAGAGCAGTTCTGAGACAGAAAACTGATGATTACCGTCGTAGAAAAATGACAGAGAAAGCTATGCTTCTCTGCCCTTTTTCTTTTTGCCCCTATTTACGCACAAGGTATTTTCTCATATCTATCGCGCACGCTACGAGAATTATTATACCCTTGATAACGTACTGCATATTCGAATCTATTCCAAGGAAGGTAAGTCCGACGAATATTATGCGGAGCAGTACTACACCAAGAATAACTCCGCGTATCCTTCCTATTCCTCCGACGAAAGATACTCCGCCGATAACGCATGCCGCTATCGCGTCAAGCTCGTAGTTGAGTCCCGTAGCCGCACTGTTCGAGCCGATACGCGCCGCCTCGATAAAGCCCGTGATGCCGTACATTATTCCCGCAAGCACGAAAACGAGTATTATCGTCCTTGTCACCGACACGCCCGACACGTTCGCCGCCTCGGGATTTGAACCCACGGCGAACATATTCTTGCCAAAGGCAGTCTTGTTCCATATAAACCACATCACAGCGGTTATTCCTATCGCGTAAAAGATATAGTTCGGTATCGCCACACCGCCGAGCTTGAACATATTTCCCGTGATAAAGTCTGTATATTTGGGGTCGAGTCCCGATATCGACTGACCGTTGTTAGTTCCCTGCATAAGATATATGAGCAGCACGCCGTAGGTTATAAGCTGTGTCGCAAGCGTTACTATGAACGGGTGGAGCTTGAATTTTGCCGTGCAAAATCCGTTGATGAAGCCGACGAGCGCGCCTATTGCGATTATCAGCGCAAAGACCGCCCATATCGGAAGCGTGGGAAGCGAGGGGAACATCTTGTTTGCGTATCCGCTCGCCTGAAGCAAGGACGCCGCAATGCACGCCGTAAGTCCGACTATACGTCCTGCCGAGAGGTCTGTTCCCGTCAGTATGATACAGCCCGCAATACCGAGCGCGATAGGCAGATTTGCCGCCGACAGCGAGATTATATTAACTATCGAGGACAGCGACAGAAAGCGCGAATCATATATCTGTATTCCCACTATCGCCGCAAGCAGCAATATATACAATAGATTGTTTATAAAAAATTCCTTTATCGCCCGACGCTTCTCGTCGGGCGAGCTTTGCTTGAAAGCCATAAAGCGATTTTTTGGCTCCCATTTTGAAATCTTATTTTCAGAATTGCTCATTTTCTCCTCCAAACCGCTCTCACGCAAAGCGCGAGGCAAGCTCCATTATTTTTTCCTGCGTAGCCTCGCTTGCGTCAAGCTCGCCCGACAGACGCCCGCCCGACATAACGAGTATTCGGTCGCAGACACCGAGCAGCTCGGGCATCTCGCTTGACACCATCATCACGCACTTACCCTCCTCGGCAAGCTTTATGATAAGCTGATATATCTCGTATTTCGCGCCCACGTCAATGCCTCGCGTCGGCTCGTCGAGAAGCAGTATCTCGGGCTCTGTCAGAAGCCACCTGCCGAGTATCACCTTCTGCTGATTTCCGCCCGACAGCGTTCTTATCTTGGTCGAGCGCGAGGGCGTTTTTATCCTCATCGACTTTATCGACCACTCGGTGTCCTTCTTCATTTTCCGCTCATTGAGGAATACTCCGCCCGAACGGTATTTCGACAGTCCCGATATGACGGTGTTGTCGGTGATATCGAGTATGCCGAATATGCCGTTTGCGCGCCGCTCCTCAGTCAGAAGCGCAAAGCCGTTCTTTTTTGCCTCGCGCGGACTGTCGTTGCGTATCTCTTTTCCTCTTAGACGCATTCTGCCGCTCTTTTTTTCACACATACCGAATATGCTCTCAAGTAGCTCGGTGCGCCCCGCGCCGCCGAGTCCCGCAACTCCGACTATCTCTCCGCTGTGAAGCTTGAAGGATACGTCGCGTATCGGCGCGTAGCGCGTCGTGAGATCCTCGACCTCAAGCACGACCTCGCCTATCTCGTTGTTCTTCTGCGGAAAACGCTCCTTGAGCTCGCGCCCTACCATAAGCTTTATTATCCTGTCCATCGTCAGCTCGCTTGCACGCTCGGTCGCAACGTGCTTTCCGTCGCGCATTACGCTGACGTCGTCGGATATCTTCAGTATTTCCTCCATTTTGTGCGAGATGTATATTATTCCGCAGCCGCGCGCCTTGAGCTTTTCGATTATCCGAAAAAGATGCTCGACCTCGCGGTCGTTGAGCGACGAGGTAGGCTCGTCGAGCACGATTATCTTTGAGTCGTAGGATACCGCCTTGGCTATCTCGACCATCTGCCGCTCCGAGACAGACATTCTGCTCATTATCGTGTCGGGGTCGACGTCGATCTCAAGGTCCTTGAATATCTCAAGCGTACGCTCGCGCATCACCCTCTCGCGAGTGATAAATCCGAGCGCGGTAGGGTAGCGTCCGAGCCACAGATTGTCGGATACGCTCCGTTTGAGCGCTTGATTCAGCTCCTGATGCACCATCGCAACTCCGTTCTCAAGCGCCTCCTTTGAGTTTTTGAAGCTGACGCGCCTGCCCTCAAGCAGTATCTCTCCCTCGTCAGCCGCATATATACCGAATAAGCACTTCATAAGCGTGGATTTCCCCGCTCCGTTCTCTCCCATAAGAGCGTGAACGCTGCCCGCACGTATCTTCAAGCTCACCCCGTCAAGCGCCTTCACACTCGGAAAGCTCTTGCTTATATTTCGCATTTCAAGTAAATATTCTGCCATATTTCTGCCTTTCTGTTGGGTTGTATGTAGTTGGTGCGTGTAGTTAGTTTGGGTAGTTAGTTTGTGTTAGGTTTTTTGCCACCTTTCTTTCGAGAAAGGTGGCGCCAAAGAACTTGCTGCAAAGAAGTTCTTTTTAGAACATCAAGGTTGGCTTATGATGTGAAAACGGCAGAATGAGTAATTTTTCTAAGGAAGCTTTCACGGACAGCTCATCGCTACCGTGAAAGCTTTTTATTTTAATTATACGTTTGTGCGGTTGTCATCTTCGAAACAATTTTCTACAAACCGGTAGGGGAGCGCCTTGGTGCTCCCGATGTCGCAATCAAATCACATCGGCACGTGCGGCTACGCACATTTGCAAAATAACACTAATCTCGTCATCCTGAGCGCAGTCGAACTTTTGGAAGGAGGAGCGGTAATATAGCGACTCCGCACAAAAGCGAAAATCGTCAAGACGATTTTCGGGATCTACTGAGAGGTTTTATGTGACCCTTTTGTGTAAAGGTAACTTTTAAATCGTAACCACTTTACATATAATCTCTTTATAGATCCCTCGGTCGTGGGCAAGCCACTCCCTCGCCTTTTTTCACCCTCTCGGGTCTGAAAAAAGGTTCGGCTCCGTGTCGGTTCTTTCAATATTTGCTTTTTGAAACGATATCTCGACACTACGCTCAGGATGACGAACAGAGGGGGTGTTTACGGCGGGCACGTACGGCTACTGCCGAAAGCGTCAAAATCCTTAGCCTTCCCCAAGATATACCGCGTAGGCTATCCTTACCTTTGCCACGTCCTTGTCGACGTTGTAATCCTTCATACCGTCAAGTATCGCCTTGCCGTCAATTCCGTTTTTGACCGTCTTCAATATCGCCGCCGCCATTCCGTCGGCGTCCTGCTTTATCGTTCCCGCCATCTTGCCGTCCTTGATAAGCTCCTTTGCCGCCGATGTCGCGTCAACTCCGAAAACGGGTATCGTGGTCGCACCTTTCTTGCCCGTATTGTAGCCCGCAGATGCGAGTGCCGATATCGCACCCTCCGCCATTCCGTCGTTGTTGCAGATAATAAGCTCTACCATATTCTTGTTCGCCGTGCTGTGCGACGAAAGTATGGTCGTCATATACTCGTTCGCCGCCTGAGCCGACCACTTTCCGTCTCTGTCAAGCAGATACTTGTCCTTGTTGGACGGGTCGTAGAATTTGAGCGCCTTCTTGCCGCCCGCAGAAAGCTTCGCATTGGCATTCTCTACCGAATATCTCGTTCTGTATATCGCCTCGTTGTTTCCCTTTTCACCCATAAAAAGAACGTAGGATATCTCGCCGTCGCCGTTGAGATCTACCGCACTGTAATTCTTAAGCACGTAATCTCCTATCATATCGCCCTGTAGCTTTCCCGCCTCGCTCGCGTCCGTACCGATAAACGCGCACTTGTCATAGCTCTTTACTACGCTGTCAGAGACCTCGCGGTTAAAGAATATCACGGGGATACCCGCTTCCTTTGCAAGCGAGATGATACCGTTTGCCGCGTCGTCAGAGCCCGTCGTGACAATGTTGACCACAAGGAGCTTCGCGCCCTTTGTTATTGCCGTCTGCACCTGCTCTGTCTGCGTGGTCTGGTTGTTGTTGCTGTCATAGTCCTGATACTTCACACCCGCACCGTCAAGCGCCTTGTCGAGCGAGGCTCTTACCGTCGAGATATATGGGTCGCTGTAGGTGTAATAAAACACGTGAACGTCAGCGTCACCGTCTTTTTTCGCACAGCCCGAAAAAATGGCGGCAAGCATAGATACTATAAGCAAAAGTGTAATAATTTTTTTCATACCATCCTCCGAAAATTTTTCTATATCCATTTTGACACACGAAAAGCATTTCTATGCGAAAAATCTTTATTTTATTTTTCTTCTCTTGACAAGAAGACAATTGTGCGATATAATTGTTTTATAGAGTTTTTATTTTGTAAAAATAAAAAATTAAGGAGATTTTAACTATGGAAAAAAAGATCAGAATAGGCATTATCGGTTGCGGCGGTATCGCAAACGGTAAGCATATGCCTTCGCTCCAGAAGATTACTCAGTGCGAAATGGTCGCTTTCTGCGATATCATCGTTGACCGCGCAGAAGCTGCCGCAAAGAAGTTCGGTACTCCCGACGCTAAAGTATACGAGGACTACAAGGAGCTCCTCAAGGACGAGACTATCGACGTAGTTCACGTTTGTACCCCCAACCGCTCTCACAGCTTTATCACAGTCGACGCTCTCGAAGCAGGCAAGCACGTAATGTGCGAGAAGCCTATGGCTATAAATTCCGCTGAAGCTAAGAAGATGCTCGACGCTGCAGAACGCACAGGCAAGAAGCTCACCATCGGTTACCAGAGCCGTTTCCGCGACGACTCCGCATACCTCAAGGCTGCTGCTGACGACGGCGAGCTTGGCGAGATCTACTACGCTAAGGCTACCGCGATCCGCCGCAGAGCAGTTCCTACCTGGGGCGTATTCCTCAATGAGTACGAGCAGGGCGGCGGTCCTCTTATCGATATCGGAACTCACGCTCTCGATCTCACCCTCTGGACTATGAACAACTACAAGCCCAAGTACTGTGTTGGTACTACCTTCCACAAGCTCAACAACGATACCCAGACGGGTAACGCTTGGGGCGACTGGGATCCCGCAAAGTTCACTGTTGAGGATTCCGCGTTCGGCTTTATCGTAATGGAAAACGGCGCTACCATCGTTCTCGAGTCGGCTTGGGCGCTCAATACTCTCGACGTTCGCGAGGCAGTTACCTCTGTTTGCGGAACTAAGGGCGGTGCAGATATGAACGACGGTCTCCGCTTCAACTACGTAAAGGGCGGCAGACAGGTAGTTATGAAGCCCAGCTTCGCAGCAGGCGGAGTTGCATTCAACGACGGAACAAAGGGCGACGACGCGGCAACCCGCGAGGCTCGTCAGTGGATCAACGCCGTTATCAACGACACCGATCCTATCACCCGTCCCGAGCAGGCTTATTGCGTAACTCAGATACTTGAGGGTATCTACGAGTCCGCAAAGACCGGCAAGCCTTACTATTTCAACTGATAAACATAACAAAAAAGCCCTTGAAGCACGCTTCAAGGGCTTTTCGTTTTGGTGCCGATATTTCGTAGCCGCAAATGCCTATGTGATTTGATTGCGATCTTGGGTCGTCGTGGCGCCGACCCCTACGGGTTTGAGGGGATTTGACGTAGGGCGGGGGTTTATCTCCCGCCGCAAATAGCAGAACTAAAAAAGGCGCTCCTTGGGGAGAGCTGGACGCGGAGCGGATTGAGAGGGGTGGTATTAAAAGATAGCAGCCGCACCTCACCTCTATTGGTCATCCTGAGCGTAGTGTCGAGATATTGTTGCAAAAAAAGCGAAATTTGAAACAACCGGCACGGAGTCGAACCCTTTTTCAGACCCGTGAGGGTGAAAAAGGGCGAGGGAGTGGC
>SVSY01000101.1 GCA_015064065.1 Oscillospiraceae bacterium | reverse complement strand
CGATCTTCGATACTCGGAAAAATGGGCTTGCTTATTGGCAAGAACGCTATCTGCTATCCGGGCTTTGAGGGATATCTCGAGGGTGCTACTATCTCCGACGAACGCGTAGTGCTCGACGGAAATATCCTTACCGCCGCAGGAATGGGTGCGGCTCTCGATATGGGCATCAAGATAGTGGAGCTCTTCTGCGGCGAGCAAAAGGCATCGGCGCTCCGTTCTGCGGTAATTGCTGACTGATGCGCACAAATCTTCTGTCATACACCGACGATCAAAAGCACAAGGCGCGCGTCGAGCTTTCTTATCTTCGCGCCGACATATACGACAAAGCGGCTTATTCCAAACAGCTATGCGAGAGGATAAGCGCGCTTGACGAATACAAAAACGCCGATTGCATACTGCTCTATTTTCCTACGAAAAGCGAGCCCGATCTTACCTCACTTGCAGCGAAAGCACAAAGTGATGACAAAACTGTCGCATTTCCTATCTCAAAAACAGAGACCTGCACGCTCGATTTTCGCACCGTTAGCGACGTCTGCGAGCTTTGCGAAGGCGCTTACGGAATATACGAACCGAAAGAGAGCGCAAAGCGTGCTCTTCTGACTAAAGATACGCTTTGCATCGTTCCCGCGCTTGCCGTCGACCTTGACGGTTACCGCCTCGGCTACGGCAAGGGATATTACGACAGGTTTTTAGCAAGCTTTGGGGGCACAGCGATCGTGGCTCTCCACTCAACGCTCGTCTGCGAAAGACTTCCTCGAAACGACACCGACGTACCGATAAAAATTATTATTACCGAACAGGAGATATACTCAAAAAATGAGAGCGCTCTTTAACAAAAAGCGCGGCTCGGACGAATTAGACGAAATTATTCCAAAGCAACGCAAAAACGTGATCATCACTCCGAGCACGCTCGTGCTTGCGGTCTACGTTCTTCTGCTTTTGACGAAAATTCTCGACGTCGCCTTTATAAACCGAGAAAATGAATATTACAGCGTAGTTATTCTCCAGCTTATGATATTTATGCTGCCGGGTGCTATCTGGTGCAAATGGAGCGGCGAGAACTACGTAAAGGGATTGCGTCTTCGTCTGCCTAAGCCAAGCTCCTTTTTGCTTATACTGAGCGGTGCGCTTCTTATGATATCGGGTGCGCTTCTGCTTAGCACGGTATTCAACGGACTTGAGTCGCTCTCAAGTAATTTTTCGCTCTACGACACCTTTATTTCAAAGACCGACGGCAGTGTAAGCTCGGGGCTCTATCTCTTCGTGGCTTACGCGATATTGCCCGCGATATGCGAGGAATTCGTTTTCAGGGGCATTCTCTGCTATGAATATGAGAACGGCGGGGTCTTTCGTGCTATTGCTTTTTCCTCGCTCTTCTTTGCCCTGCTCCACTTCAACCCCATAAATATTCTCGTATATCTGTTCTCGGGAATAGTTCTCTCTCTCGTGCTTTACGCAAGCCGTTCGCTTATCGGCGCTATGCTCGCGCATTTTCTGTACAACGTATTCGGACTATTCGGTCAAAGATATATGAACACTCTGTACAGAATAACGGGAAGCTCGTCATTCTTTATCTTCATCGTGACCTTCTGCTTCTTGCTCTCGGGTGCGGTGTTCTGCCGTCAAGCCGCAAAGCTGTACAAAAAGTATCTTTACGACGGTGTATCCTCAAATTACCGCAAGCCCGATCTCAAGACCCCCGAGCAAAAGCGCGCGTCTTATATTTCTGTCATCAAAGAGCCTTCTACTATCGCCTGCGGAATATTTTACGTCGTTGCATCGATAATATATTTGTTTTAAAAATCAAATTTCGTGAATAAAAAACTCCTTTTTGCCAAATGCTCTTCTGTAAGAACGTTTTAAAAAGGAGTTTTTTATGTATAAGAGATTACTTACCGTTACCTTCGCTTTGATCTGTCTGTGCGTGGTCCTCTCGCTTTTGCCGATACACAGCGAGGCGCAGGTCTACGAAAACGTGCTGCGTCTGCACGTAATAGCAAATTCTGACAGCGAAGAGGACCAAGCGCTCAAGCTTTTGGTACGGGACGAGATACTCAGAGCAAGCGAGGATATCGTCTCGGGTTGCCGTACTCGCGACGAGGCTAAAGCGGCAGTAATAAAAAATCTTGATCTGCTTAAGGAAAGTGCGCTATCCGCAATACAGAATTCAAACAAAGATTACTCGGTAGACATCGAACTCGGGAAAGAAGAATACCCCACGAAGAATTACGAGAGCTTTTGCTTTCCATCGGGAGAGTATCTTTCACTCAGAGTCAAAATAGGAGAAGCCGAGGGACAAAATTGGTGGTGCGTGCTCTTCCCTCCGATGTGTCTCGGAGCGGCAAGCGACAGTGAAGCTTGTGCAGAGGTCGGACTCACCGATACACAGTACGCTATCATAACCGAGACCGACTCACCTAAATACAAGATACGCTTCAAACTGCTTGAAGCAATAGAAAAGGCTGTGAATTAGATCACAGCCTTTTTATCACTTGATTTTCGCGTACGCCACGTTTATACAAGGGCCTTCCCATTCCGAATATTTCTCTCCCATACCGCAAACGAGTATCTCCTCGTCACACTCACCCCATACGGTCACTACGTCACCGGCTATAAACTGCTGTTTTCCTTCGATGATACAGTCGCGGATAATTATTTTATAGCTCGAGCCGCCCTCGGCTTCACAAAGGTAATAGGCATCGCCGGAATAGTACGGACCGTCGTAGTATTCGACCTCTTCGATTATCTTGAGATCCAAGGTAACGTATTTGTCCTCATACGCATCAAAGGAGCGATAGATTCTCTCGGGCGAGACCACCTCACACTCTGCAATATACTCTTCTCTGCTAAGAGAGGTGTTTACGGGCTTCTCGAACATCGATATTATAGTGCCTATTCCTATAGTAGAAATAGCCAAATAAACAACGGCGATAGCTACAAAAAGTATCTTCTGCCACTTTTTATGCGGGCTTGTAAAGAGAAGAATTATACCAACGATGGGTAAAAACAGCACCATTAAGGTTATAAACCACCACGAATGATACCATTCCACAAAGGTAACTCTTCCCGACGAATACGAGGCTTTTTTGTTCTTTTTCGGTTTTACAGCGGGGCGATTTCCCGCGCGCATCTCCTCGGGACAAACTTTTTTACATATAGGACAGATATCACCGTCAAAAAAGCAATTACAATCGGGACATTTATTTAAGTCGGGGCGGTCAAGCTCTTCATCATCGGCAAAAGCACCAAGCATTCTTCCCATAGCTATCTCCTTTCGGGCCTGTTCTCAAATAAATTATATCATACACATACAAAAAAGTCAACACAAACTTGATTTTGGCAGAAATATGTGCTATAATACTCATATAATAAAAGGAGATGCGGCTATGGAACCAAAGGATTACGTTGTTGACAAAATAGAGGGAGAATACGCGCGCCTGCGTGACGTTGTGAGCGGCGATGAGCTTTTTATCGCTATGGCTCTTCTTCCGCTCGGGATAGACGTTGGAACGAAGCTTCATTACGAAATGCTTGAATATACGGTAATATAAAAAAGCGGAGATAGAGCTCCGCTTTTTTATTATTCGTCTTTATTCTTCTTTTCTTCTTTTTTCTGCTTCTTTTCAGCCTTTTCAGTCTCTTTATCCTCTTTACGCTCTGCCTTTTCAGCCTTCTTCTCTTCCTTGCGCTCAGCTTTCTCAGCCTTCTTCTCTTCCTTGCGCTCGGCTTTCTCAGAGTCTTTTTCTTCCTCTTCGGGTTCTTCGGGCTCGGGGAATTTTTCATCTATCATAGTCTGCGCGATATTGCGAAGCTGTGCGCTCAGAGAGACGAGAGCACACACGGTAACGATGTAATCAACGTCGTTTTCCACGTCAAGCCCGTTTCTCTCAACAATTCCGTTGAGTGCCTCCTTCGCGTATTCCCTGTTGTCCTCTTTGATAGCGATGTGCTTGTCGTAAAGCTCCTTGAGCGCGTCGCCGTCAAAGCCTTCTACAGAATATGCACCCTGCAAAAGACGCTTTATCTCTCCGATAGAAAGTGTGCCCTTGAGCGTGTAGATAGTAAGCATCTGCAATATCTGCTCTTTGTTATATTTCTTTCCCTTGACGGGCGTGATAAGTCCGTCCTTGGAATAGTTATTTATCATAGTTTTGGTAAGCTGTCGCTCGCTGTATCGCTGTGAGCCCTCTTTGAGCTTCTCTGCGATAAGATTTATTATCTGATCCACGTAAAGATCGATATTCGGTATCTCCCTGCTTTTCAGTTCGGCATCGTTAAGCGCGTCGCAAACGATATCAAGCAATCTGTCATTCATCATTTCGATCTCCTGTTCCCGTAATCTCAATCTACGATACTATGATACACCATATTCAAAAATATGTCAAGCCTTTTTTGTTTTTATATTGAAAATAATATCAAAAAAGCTATTGCTAAAAGCCTGAGCTTATGTTATAATTAGTCTATAAACATCTGTGAGGTACGTATGAATTCAAATTCTCAAACCTACGATAAAATAATAAAGGTCTCGGACGGAGGCAAGATAAAGCTAAAAAAGGTGCTCGCGGTAACGGGATATGCCGTTTTTTTCTCGATCTGGCTCATCTTTGCGCTAAATAACCCAAGCATTTTCGTGCCCCTCGTAGCCGCAGGAATACTTTGCACGATTATGCTTATGCTCATTTCCTGGAAGTATTTCAACGTCGAATATGAATATTCGATATGGTACGGAAGCTTTGAGCTCGCGAAGATATACGCGAAAAAGAAAAGAAAAAATCTCCTTTCCGCCGACCTCAAGGAGCTTTTGCTCATCGCTCCCGCGGACGAAGAATACGTAAATCGAGCAGCTCACTTTGAGCCGAAGAGCACTTTTTACGCAATATCCTCAAAAAACGCAGAAAACATATGGATATTGGTGACGGGCGGCAAGGACGAGCCGAGAAATCTCGTGTTCTTTGAAGCGGACGAACGCTCGCTGGCTATGCTGAAAGCGGCAAATCCGAGCGTTTTTGTAAAAAAGATCAACAAGTAAATCTAAAGCTCAGCGCTTTTATTTTTAAACAAACTTTCTTCACAGGAGGACAAAATGCCAATAACGTTAAAGCAGGTATCTGCTCTTGAAAAGGTGCGTCTTAACGCGCCCATTGATTACAAGGAAACAAACAGCTACAGTGTGCTTCAGGGTCAGAGACTCTCTTACCAGATAGTCATATCGACAGATGGCATCTGGGATAAAAAAGAAAAGGTGCGTATAGAATCCGAGCTTTCGGATCACATCAGACTTTACTGCGTTAAGGACGTTGTAGTTGACAAGCCCTCTCGCGAGAACGTTACCGATGAGAACTACCTTCTCACCGAGCCCGGACTGCTCCCTGACCTGCTCGTTCCGATAGAACAGCAGAATAATTACGTTACTCTGTTCCACGCGCCCGTAGTTATGTGGGTAAAGGTCGATATTCCTCAGGATTGCAAGCCGGGTAAGTATACCGTAAAGTTTATTCTTGATACTACCATTGACGAAACAACTCCATTCATTACTACAGAAATGGAGATAAACGTTCTTGATGCTAAGATGCCCGAGCAGACGCTCAAGTACACAAGATGGTTCTATGCTGACTGTATCGCCGATATCCACGAAGCAGAAATATACTCCGAGCGTCACTGGAAGCTCATCGAAGAATACATCAAGGCGGCTACCGACGTCGGTATCAATATGATACTCGTTCCGACACATACTCCCCCGCTTGACACCGCAGTGGGTACGACCCGTCCCTGCGTTCAACTCATCGATATCGAGAAAAAGGGCGACGAGTATATCTTCGGATTTGAGAAATTCAGAAGATTTATCGATATCTGTAAGAGAAGCGGAGTTAAGTATTACGAAATGGCTCACCTCTTCTCGCAGTGGGGCTCTAAGTGCGCGCCTAACATTATGGTCACAGAAAACGGCAAGACCGACTATATGTTCGGTTGGCACGTAGCGGCTGACTCGGAAGAGTATCGCTCCTTCCTCAAACAGTATATTGCCGCTATATTCGAGGAGCTCACACGCGAAGGAATTGCAGATTTTGCATATTTCCACGTATCCGACGAGCCTAATCCCGATAATCTTGACAAATATAAGATCGCAAGAGATATCATCAAGCCTCTTATCGGAAACGCAAAGACCTTTGACGCACTCTCGCACTACGAGTTCTGCGAGCAGGACTTGGTAGAGTGCCCCGTTACCTCGGTAAGAGTTATCCACGAATTCCTCAAGCACGACGTAGCTGAGCAATGGGCGTACTATTGCTGCGGACCTGAAAGAGTCTTTACCAACTCCTTTATCGCAATGCCGTCCTGCAGAACTCAGATACTCGGATATCAGCTCTACAAGTACGATATCAAGGGATTCTTGCATTGGGGCTTTAACTTCTATAATTCCTCTGTATCGCTCTATAAGATAAATCCCTACGTTACCACCTCCTCCGACCGCAACTTTGCTTCGGGAGACGCATTTATCGTTTATCCCGGCAAGGAGACCGCATATCCCTCTATCCGCGGTGAGATAACCTTTGAAGCTATTCAGGATATCAATATCTGCCGCGCGCTCGAGGCGCTTATCGGCAAGGAAGCAGTTGTCGCGATGATAGACGAGGCGGCAGGCAGAGACCTTCGCTTTGACGATTATCCCGCAAGCAACGATTTTCTTATGGGACTTCGCGCAAAGATGCTCGACGAGATAGCAAAGCATACAAAGTAATAAGCATACCGCAAGAAAAATGCGGTGTGAAATGGGACGTACTCTTAAGGACAGTTTTAGATTCAATAGATATAGTACCTACCGACAGAAAGAGGACAGAGAATGTTTTTACACTCTCTGTCCTCTTTTCTTTGCAAGC
>SVSY01000100.1 GCA_015064065.1 Oscillospiraceae bacterium | reverse complement strand
TTACCCAAAGGAGAAGATCATGACAAGAGCAGAACTTTGCGCAAAAAAGCATGAAGCACTTGCGGCATTTGGCAGCATCGGAAAGGTAGAATACTGTGAGCCTTACGGAAACGGCCACATTAACGACACCTTTTTAACTGTTACAGAAAGCAAAAGAAGATATATTCTTCAGCGTATCAACCACCAAATTTTCACAAAACCCCACGAGATAATGGAAAACATCTGTGCCGTGACCGATTTCATTCGTTCTAAAGTATCGGCTGTCGGCGGTGATGCAGAGCGTTGCACTCTCAGCGTGGTAAAGACCGACAGCGGCAAGAGCTTTTTTTGTGACAGCATCGGCTCGTATTGGAGACTTTACGATTTCACCGAGCATACGGTCGCAAAAGAGCGCGTAAGCAATATGAAGGAGTTCTGCGATTGCGCAGAAGCGTTCGGTAATTTCCAGAACCAGCTCTCCGAGTTCGATGCTTCCACTCTTCACGAGGCTATCAAGGATTTTCACAACACTCCCGTCCGTTTCAACAATCTTATCAAGGCAATAGAAAAAGATCCGCTCGGACGCGTTGCAGAAGTAAAGGACGAGATAGATTTCGTTCTTGCGAGAGAAGAATTCTGCAAGACGCTTGAGAAAGCGCGTGAGGACGGCAGCCTTCCCCTTCGCGTTACCCACAACGACACCAAGCTCAATAACATTCTTTTTGACGAGGCAACAGATGCTCCGGTCTGTGTTATAGATCTCGATACCATTATGCCCGGCTATTCGGTAAACGATTTCGGCGACTCTATCCGTTTCGGTGCTAATACCGCCGCCGAGGACGAGACCGATCTTTCCAAAGTATCTCTTGACCTTGAGCTCTACCACGCTTATGCCGACGGCTTTATGAGAGGCTGTGCGGGAAAGCTTACAGACACCGAGATCGAGCTTTTGCCCGTAGGAGCTATGATGATGACGCTCGAATGCGGTATCCGTTTCCTTACCGACTATATCGAAGGAGATACATATTTCCGCATCAGCCGTCCTTCGCATAATCTCGACCGTTGCCGCACACAGTTCGCGCTCGTTGCCGATATGGAAGCAAAGCTTGAGCAGATGAAAATAAAGAAATGACGATTTTCCCGCGTTCGACGCACGGTCGGACGCGGGATGTTTTTTATCTGTAAAATATTTTTTATTTTACGTTTTTCTATTGACATTTCTTTCCCCTTGTGCTATAGTTATCGCGAACGGCAAAAGCTGTTCCGTAAGCCCTTCCGCACAGTAAAAATGAGGTGATCTGCAGTGAAAAAACTGACGAAAAATTGGAACCACAAAAGCTTTAAAAAAATAAGACCCGCCCCGTATAACAGGGACTTTACAGACGAAGAGCTTGAACGGCTTGAAGAGGAATTTATTGCCACGTACGTACGCTCAGAGGTAAAGCCGCTTAAAATGCTGCTCAAGATCTACAAACGATATTGGAAAGAGCTGCTCACCGCTCTATTCTTCTACGTGATCAAGCACAGTCCCGTTATACTCTTACCCATCGTTACCTCGTATATCATAAACTTTGTAGCATACCCGGGCGAATACAGTCTTACGCTTCTCATCATATTCATAATACTGATGCTCGCTTTGATATTGTTAAACATTCCGATGAATACGCTATATACCAAATGCTACTGTCAGGTAATGCGAAAGGTCGAAGCAGGACTGCGCGGAGCTATGGTAAGAAAGCTTCAGAAGCTCTCTATAGCATTCCACAAGGAGATGCAGAGCGGACGTATACAGTCAAAGCTTATGCGAGACGTTGAAACGGTTCATACGCTCTCTTCCCAGCTATTCGTCACTATTCCCGCACTTTTACTTAATGCAGGAAGCGCTATGGTCATAGTAGTAAGCAAAAATCTTACCGTCTTTACCTTTTTCCTGCTCTGCATTCCTACTTCCATTACACTTGCAAGATTTTTCAGAGCCAAGATGGCAACTACCAACAAGGATTACCGTGTAAATATGGAAAATACCTCGGCAAAGCTTATGGATATGGTAGTTATGACCGAGATCACGAGAGCTCACGCGCTTGAGGATAAGGAAGTGAAAAAACTCAGTCTCAGCCTCAAGGACGTCGCTACGTCGGGTCTGCGCGTAGACGTTACGCAGAGCAAATTCGGCGCTTGCTCGTGGGCTACCACTCAGATCTTTCAGCTTGGCTGTCTTATATTCTCTTCACTCCTTGCCTTCAAAGGACTTATTCAGGTCGGTGATATATCACTTTACCAATCTTATTTTACAAGCATCACGGGTCAGATATCGAGCTTTCTTGGACTTTTGCCTATAATCACAAAAGGTCTTGATTCTGTATCCTCTATCGGTGAAATACTGAGTGCTACCGACGTTGAGGACAACACGAACAAGGTAAAGATAGATAAGCTTGAAGGAAAATACGAGTTCAAGGACGTTGTATTCTCCTACGATGCAGATCAGAAGCTCCTCAACGGACTTTCACTCGACGTTCGCGCCGGAGAGACTATCGCCTTCGTCGGAGAATCGGGTTGCGGCAAGACAACGACGCTCAATCTCGTTCTCGGATTTTATATGGCTACGGGCGGTCACGTTATGGTCGACGGTCACGATATGAAGGATATCGACCTGCACAGCTATCGTTCTCACATTGCAATAGTTCCTCAGAACAGCGTACTTTTCACGGGAACTATACGCGAAAATATAACCTACGGCGTTGAAAACGCTACAGCTGAGGATATTGCACGCGCGATCGAAGCGGCACAGCTCACTACCCTTATCAATTCTCTGCCCGACGGTATAGATACTATGCTTACCGAGCACGGAGCAAATCTCTCGGGCGGTCAGCGTCAGCGAATTTCTATTGCCCGTGCTATCATAAGAAATCCCTCGGTCATCATATTTGACGAGGCTACGAGCGCGCTTGACAGCGTTTCCGAGCGCGAGATACAAAAGGCAATAGACAATCTTACCGAAAACAGAACTACGTTCATCGTTGCTCACAGGCTGTCAACCATACGCAATGCCGACCGTATAGCAGTGCTCAAGGGCGGTGTTTGCGTCGAAATTGGCAACTATGAGGAGCTTATGGAAAAAAAGGGGCTTTTCTACAAGATGCAAACTATGCAATAAAAAAAGAGACGGTCTGTACCGTCTCTTTTTTCTCAGGACAATTAGTCAGCGTATACGCTAACCTGCTTCTTGTCCTTAGTCTTCTGCTCGAACTTAACCTTACCGTCGATAAGAGCGAAGAGTGTATCATCCTTACCGATACCAACGTTGTTACCGGGATGAATAGCGGTTCCTCTCTGTCTTACGATAATGTTACCTGCAAGTACTGCCTGTCCGTCAGCCTTCTTAACGCCAAGGCGCTTGGATTCGCTATCACGGCCGTTCTTGGTAGAACCTACACCTTTTTTATGAGCAAAGAACTGCAAACTAAGTCTCAACATAATTAGTTCCTCCGTTTAATGTAATTTTTTTGTACTGTTACGTACACTTGAAGCACTTGTTTCAGAATCAGACGTAATCAATATCCTTGACTTCTACGTCAAGAAAATCGTAATACTCTTCGCGAAGGTCGTTGAGCTGATAGAAATACGAGAGGAAAATTCCCGACACTGCATATCTCTTGCGCTCGTCCTCTTCAAACTCCGGAAGCGCCGCCTTGGATCTTACCATTATGTGAGCCGCCCCGTCGTCGACCGTATATTCTACGTTTGATGCGTAAGCCACCTCTATGGTATTTATAACGAGCATCGTCATCGCCGACAGAGCCGAGCAAAGAATGTCGTCTCCCGCGCTTGCATATCCCGTATGGCCGTGCTCCTCGAAGCCGTAATAGACTCCGCCGCTTCTGAAAAAAACGATCTTGGTCATTTAATTAACCCTGAATGGAAAGGATCTGAACCTTGGTATAAGGCTGTCTGTGTCCGATCTTCTTCTTCTCGTTCTTCTTGGACTTGTACTTCATTACATAGATCTTCTTGCCCTTGCCGTTAGCAATAACCTTGCCACTGACAACTGCGCCTTCAACGACAGGAGTTCCTACCTTGAAGTCGTCTCCTATGGATACTGCCTTGACACCGAACTCAACAGTGTCACCCTCGTTAACGTTAAGCTTCTCGACGAAAATAACGTCGCCCTCGTTAACCTTGTACTGCTTTCCGCCTGTTTCAATGATTGCGTACACGAAAAGCACCTCTCTTTCTTTTTAGTCTCGCTAAGACGGGCGGCGACAAGCGCACTTATAAAGCCCGCCAATTATGCGGCATTATATTATACCACGACTCTATTTAATTTGTCAAGTGGTTTTTAACAAATTTTTTCAAAAATTTTTGTTTATTTTACCGATAGTTTTCTTCTATCAGCCAAAGCAGCTTTTGCTTCACTGAGTCGTCGGCAAACGCTGCGCGTACAGAGTTTTGCAGTATTGATTTCTCCTCTCCGATACTCATATCAAAATGCTTGCAAACAAGCGAAAGCTCGGCACGTGCGGTCGTTCCTGACACGCTTCGGTTATCGCTGTTGAGCGTTACGCATATCCCCATATCCATAAACTTTTTTATTGGATACTCGTCAAGGCTTTTGAATATTGCCGTTTGCAGATTGCTCGTCGGACAGAGCTCAAGCGGTATTTTGCTGTCTGCGAGCAGCCTCATAGTCTCTTCACTCTCATACGAGCGGACTCCGTGACCTATACGCGAAGCACCCATCTCTACAGCCGCACAAACGCTTTTTGCCGAGTCTGCTTCGCCTGCATGTATCGTAAACGGGATACCCTTCTCTTTCGCTCTTTTAAACAGCGTTCTGAAGCTCTCGGTAGCATATCCTGCCTCATTACCCGCAAGGTCAAGGGCAAGCACTCCCTTACCAAGATATCTCTCAGCTACGTCAACCGTATCGATATTAAGCTGTGCATTCGCATCACCGCGCATACAGCAAAGGATAAGTCCGCCAAGCAAAGACGAGCGTTCAAAGCCTTTTATAGCCGACTCGACCACCATCTCTTGTGTAAGTCCCTTATCAAGATGAAGCTGAGGCGCAAAGCGTATCTCTGCATATATACAACCCTCGTCTAAAAGCTCTCTGCAAAGAGTATACATGCCCTGCTCTATCGCTCTCGCATTTTGAAGCAACGACAGCGGAAAAGCAAATTTCGTGAGATACTGCCTAAGATCCTTACAGTCGGGATCTACAGTCAGCATAGCGCGAAGCTCCGAGTCCTCTTTGGGAAGAGCTATATTCTGCGTTCTTGCAAGCTCCCTGACGTTTTCGGGAGAAAGCGAGCCGTCAAAATGGAGATGCAGGTCTATCGAGATCTTTTTCTTCATCATCTGAACTCCGTCATATCTTCCTTGAAGATAGCCGTACGCATAATGCTGTAATACTCTGTAACGGGATCGCCCGAAAGTACGCCGAGGTACTTGCGAAGTCCCGTGACGATAAGCTCGGGATTTAGATATTCGGTCGACGATGCCTTTACGGTGGTCTTTATATCAACGCTGTCCTTTTTTGCATCATATTCTGCTGATATCGACTTTATAAACGGAATGATATCCACTTCCTTCTCGCCCGATTTGCTCTTTTTCGTGAGCACTAGCGGAGAGGTCGTAAGAAGCTTTTTCGCCTTTTGTGCAAGCTCCTCACTTGCTCCGTCGGTGTGTATGCTTATCTCGTATGACGCCCAGCCTATATCGCAAAAATCATTTTCGGGCAGATACGCCTCGGTGATATAAAACTCGTCGGTCATCTCGGCATTAAGTCTGTCCTTTATCTCCTCGCAGGACATCTCTCTGTCTATTCTGATATCAAGATATTCGCAAACGCTTTCTGTTCCAACGCTGAGCGGAGTTGAGAAAACGAGTTTGATATGCGGATTAAATCCTTTGGTATACCACACGGGCAGACACGCTCTGTTGATGATGCGGTTAAACGCGGTCTGAAGGTCAAGGTGCGAGATATACTGAAGCGTACCGAATTTACAGAACTTAAGGCGCACGGTGCGCGGCGGTTCGAGCTCGGGAAGTGCCTTTACTCGCTTCTTTTCGATCAGTTTTCCGTTTGTTTTGCTTTCGGGCAACACGTTCTCTCACCTCCAAGTCTGTTTGCACCGCAGCCGCTGCATTTTTCACGGCAATTCGGTGTAGTATTCTCGGCATACGCCTTGTCACGCTCACGGCGCAAAAATTCCTTTGTCACGCCGCAATCAATAATATCCCACGGAAGCACCTCGTCAAGACCAAACGCGCGATTTGCATAAAATGCAGGGTCAATACCCGTTCTTTCGAGTACAGATATCCACTTATCGTAATCGAAATACTCGTCCCACGCGTCAAACTTAAAGCCTTCCTTGCAAGCAAGCTCAAGTGCGTCGCCAAGACGTCTGTCTCCGCGCGCGAGCACCGCTTCTATACGGCTGACCTTAGCGTCGTGGTGAGTATATTTGATCTTTCTGTCGGTGATCTTTGAGCCGAGATGCGCCTGCTTATCTGCAAGCATCTCAAGCGTATCCTGAGCCTCCCACTGAAAAGGTGTGAAGGGCTTGGGAATAAAGCAGGAAACGCTGATAGTAACCTGCGGCTTGAGCGCCTTGTTGCGCTCGGGACACTGATAATACGCGTCTACAACGTGAGAAGCAAGTGTCGCTATACCCTCGAGGTCCTCGTACGTCTCGGTAGGAAGTCCCTGCATAAAGTAGAGCTTGACCTTATTTTTGCCCGCCGCAAAGGCAACTGTAACGGCTCTCATAAGATCGTCCTCATAAACGTTCTTGTTGATAACGTCACGTAGACGCTGTGTTCCCGCCTCGGGAGCAAACGTAAGCGACGAGGAACGAACTGTCGCGATCTTTTCCATAAGCTCTTTGGTAAAGCTGTCAACTCTGAGCGAGGGCAACGAGAGGTTTATCATATTCTCGTTAG
>SVSY01000099.1 GCA_015064065.1 Oscillospiraceae bacterium | reverse complement strand
TTCTTCTCACCGGTAGCGGGGTCACGAGTGAACGCAACACCGGTTCCGCAGTTGTCACCCATGTTACCGAATGCCATAGCCTGTACGTTTACAGCAGTACCCCAGCTGTAGGGGATATCGTTGTCGCGGCGGTAAACGTTTGCTCTGGGGTTGTCCCAAGAACGGAATACTGCCTTAACAGCGCCGATGAGCTGCTCCTTAGGATCGGAGGGGAAGTCCTGACCGATCTTAGCCTTGTACTCAGCCTTGAACTGATTTGCAAGCTCCTTGAGGTCGTCAGCCGTAAGCTCAACGTCCTGCTTAACGCCCTTTTCTTCCTTCATCTTGTCGATAAGCTCTTCGAAATACTTCTTACCAACTTCCATAACTACGTCAGAATACATCTGAATGAATCTTCTGTAGCAGTCATATGCCCAACGAGCGTTTCCGGACTTCTTAGCCATGACCTCAACAACTTCCTCGTTAAGACCGAGGTTGAGGATGGTGTCCATCATACCGGGCATCGATGCACGTGCGCCGGAACGAACCGAAACGAGAAGGGGATTTTCAAGGTCACCGAACTTCTTGCCGGTAACGCCTTCCATCTTTACGATGTACTCCATGATCTCAGCCATGATGTCATCATTGATCTGACGGCCGTCTTCATAGTACTGTGTGCAGGCTTCGGTAGAAATCGTGAAGCCCTGGGGAACGGGAAGACCGATATTGGTCATCTCAGCAAGGTTAGCTCCCTTACCGCCAAGGATCTCGCGCATGTTTGCGTTACCCTCGGAGAAGAGATAGCAATACTTCTTTGCCATTGGAATGTACCTCCATATAATAAAAAATTTTTGACGATGTTACAGCGCATAGCTCTTGGGCGCAAAACACCCTTGTAGCCTTAGCGCACTGCATATTATACCATAAAATCCCTCAAAAGACTATATATTTTGCGAAATTTATGTCAATACATATGTAAATTTTTTGTGAACGCAGATAAAAAGCCATTTTGGCGGTTGATTTTTAGAGTTTTATGTAATATAATATTTAGGATAAGTATATATTAGGAGTCAAAAATATGGCTAATATTTTCGATCTGTTCAAGCAGATCTCGAATAATAACAACGATTCTGCGTCAGGCGCAGTTGAATACATAGTGGTGGGGCTCGGAAATCCGGGTAAGGAATACGAGCGCACACGTCACAATGCGGGATTTATGGCGATGGACTATCTTTCGGGCAGATGCGGCGCTCGTGTTGACCGCGCAAAGTTTTCGGCACTCGTGGGAGAGGCGACGGTAAACGGCAAAAGGGTCCTTCTGCTCAAGCCTCAGACCTTTATGAACTCCTCGGGTGAGGCGGTAAGCGCCGCGGCAAAGTTTTATAAGATAGCTCCCGAGAATATAATCGTCATCTCTGATGACGTAAGTCTCGACGTCGGACGTATCCGCGTTCGCAGAAAGGGAAGTCACGGCGGTCAGAGGGGACTCAAGAGCATACAGGAATGCCTCGGCACAGAGAATTACCAGCGCATAAAGATAGGTGTCGGAGCAAAGCCACACCCCGATTACGATATGGCAGCTTGGGTTCTCTCCAATTTTGATGCGAAGGATATGGAGGCGCTGTCTGCCAACTATCCGAGAATTTACGACGGACTTTGTCTTATGCTTGAGGGTAAGACAGAGGACGCTATGCAGATCTGTAACAATAAGATATAACCAAAATACACGCGAAGATACAGAGGAATATGAGCAAAACCGTAGCAACAGACCTTGTACGCACAGATAGGGAATATACCCAGCTTTTGCGGGCGATAGAAAGCTCGAAAAACGCGCGTACTCCGCTTCCTACGCTTGTTTCGGGACTTTGTGAGGGCGCGACCGATGCCGTTTACGCATCGCTCTTGAAGGACCTCAAAAAGACCGATAAGCGAACCGCACTTCTCATCTTTCCCGAGGAAAAGGAATGCGTTCGTATGCGCGCCTTTTTGAAAAGACAGGGACTTGAGGTAGGCTTTTACGTAGGAAGAGACCTCACTTTTTATAACATTACCGCCTCCCATGAATACGAGCATGAGAGGCTAAAGGTGTTGTCCGGGGTGCTTGACGGTAAGTATGACGCAGTGGTGACCACACCCGATGCGGCACTCAGCTACACTATACCGCCCGAACGCCTTATATCCGCAAACACCGTAATAGAATACGGAAAGACGGTAATAGAGCCGAGCGAGCTTGCGTCAAAGCTCGTGACGGCAGGATACGTGCGTGTTGAGCTGGTCGATGCACCGGGACAGTTTGCGCTTCGCGGGGGCATATTCGATATATATCCCGCAGTAGCACGGTTTACAGATATAGACGGAAACTCCACTATGGAGACCGCGCCCTTCAGAATAGAGCTTTTTGGCGATGAGATCGACCGCATGGAGATATTCGATATCGAGACGCAGAGAATGACTGTAACGCTCGACAAGGTCGAGTTCTCTCCCGCGCGCGAGATACTTTTCGGTGAGGGCGGCAGAGAGGAGCTTCGCCGTGCCATAAGCTCGTGGTTCGCAAAATCGAAAGACGCTCGCGCTATGGAGGAGATGACTGCCGAGATAGCGGCGATAGACAGCGGAAGCGAACTTAATTTTCTTGATAAATACCTTACGCTCATATACCCCGAGAGAGTATGCCTGCTCAACTATTTTCCGAAGCAGAGCACCGTGTTCCTGCGCGGAACTGCGGCGATATACGATAGGATAAAGGCGGCACAGTGGCATCTCGACCAGACGGTAGAGGAGCTTCTTGAGGGCGGAACTATCGCGCCGAAATACACAGATTATACCAAGAGCGCGGATGTGCTCGAGCTCTTTTTGGACGGAGCGGCGACCGTGCATTTCGACTCGCTCGGTCAGGGAATGTCGGGCAAAAAGCTTGGAGCGATGTTTACCTTCCGCACTAAGCACATGGTATCCTACAGCGAAAATCTCGAGCTTCTTTGCGAGGATATCGAGAACTATAAGCGCGGAGGTTACCGCATTTATCTTGTGGCTGAGAACGAGGCGGCGGCGAAAAATCTCTGCTCGCTTCTCGCCGATAAAGGTATAAACGCACTTACCGAGACCGAGAGCGGAGAGTTCAGTATCGACGGACTGCCCAAGGGACTCGTGCTCGTCGGTTGGAAAAATCAGATAAAGGGTTATGAGCTTACCACACCCAGAGTTGCAGTGCTCTCAACAGTTCCCGAGAACCGTGAGGGCGCGTATACGGCATCGTCAAAGCTCAAGAGAAAAAAGAAAAAGAAGAACGGAACAGAGACTATACTTTCCTATAACGACCTTGAGGTCGGTGATTTCGTGGTACACGAGATACACGGTATAGGTCAGTATATGGGAATAGAAAATCTCAAGGTCGACGGCGTGAGCCGCGACTATATAAATATCCGCTACGCAGGCAGCGACAGACTCTTTTTGCCGACCGATAAGCTCGATATGGTCTCGAAATATATCGGCGCACATTCCGACGACGGCCTTGTAAAGCTCTCGCGCTTCGGCGGTGGGGAGTGGGGAAGAGCAAAGGCGCGTGCGAAGGCGGCAGTGAAGGATATCGCAAAAGACCTTATCAAGCTGTATGCCGAGCGCGAAAGACGTCCGGGTTTTGCTTTCCCCGCAGACGACGATCTGCAGGCGGATTTCGAGGCGGCGTTTGAATACGACGAGACCGAGGGACAGCTTGCGGCTATTGAGGATATAAAAGAGGATATGATGCGCGCCGTGCCAATGGACAGACTTTTGTGCGGCGACGTTGGCTTCGGTAAGACCGAGGTAGCTATGCGCGCGGCGTATAAGGCGGTGCTTGGCGGAAAGCAGGTAGCGATACTCGTTCCTACTACGATACTCGCGCTTCAGCATTATCAGACACTTACCAGCCGTATGAGACCGTTTTCGGTCAACGTAGATATGATCTCTCGCTTCCGTACGCCCAAGCAGCAGGCACATTCGCTTCGCAAGCTCAAGCGCGGAGAGACCGACATAATCGTCGGAACACACAGACTTATAGGTAAAGATATAGAATTCCGCGATCTTGGACTTCTCATCGTCGACGAGGAGCAGAGATTTGGCGTTACTCAGAAGGAAAAGCTCAAGCAGATGGCGGGGAATATCGACGTTTTGACGCTTACTGCAACGCCTATCCCGCGAACGCTGAATATGGCTATGGGCGGTATACGCGATATATCGGTGCTTGATGAAGCCCCCGGTGACCGACTTCCCGTGCAGACCTACGTGCTCGAATACGATGAGCTGATATTGCTTGAGGCTATACGCAGAGAGCTTCGGCGCGGCGGTCAGATATTCTATCTTTACAACTTTGTTGAGAGTATCGATAGCTGTGCGGCAAAGCTTGCAAAGGCTATTCCCGAGGCAAGAATAACCGTCGCACACGGAAAGATGGACAAGGAACAGCTTGAGGATATCTGGAGCGAGATGCTCGCAGGCGAGATAGACATTCTCGTTTGCACGACCATAATAGAAACGGGAGTCGATATTCCCAACGCAAATACGCTCATAGTCGAAAATTCCCAGCGACTCGGACTCTCACAGCTTCACCAGATAAGAGGACGTGTCGGACGCTCGTCGAGACGCGCGTATGCATATTTCACCTATCCCAAGGATAAGACGGTCAACGAGATAGCGACGAAGCGTCTTGAAGCGATAAGAGATTACGCAGAGTTTGGCGCAGGCTTTAAGATCGCTATACGCGACCTTGAGATAAGAGGTGCGGGAAATCTGCTCGGCGCAGAACAGCACGGACACCTCGATGCCGTCGGATACGAGCTCTATATAAAGCTTCTTAACGAGGCGGTGCTCGAAGAGCGTGGCGAGAAGGTCGAGCCCAAGCCCGAATGTACCGTAACTCTCAGGAGCGATGCCTTTATATCCGAAAAATACGTTCCGTATTCGGCACAGCGAATGGGTCTTTACAAGCGTATCGCTATGCTGGAGACACGAGAGGACAGAGACGATATCATCGACGAGCTTATCGACAGATACGGAGATATTCCGAAGGCAACGCTCGATCTGCTGACTATCGCGCTCGTGCGTGCGGCGGCTATGCGATGCGGAATACTCAATATCGTCGAGGAGCAGAGCGAGATAAGAATATTGCCATCGGTGTTTGATTTCGAGGTATGGTCCGAGCTTACCGACGACCCGAAATATAAGGGCAGGATACGCGTGACTATGTCCGAGCCACCCTGTATAATACTCAAAAAGCAGAGAGGGGATAACGTTCCCGATATGCTGCTTGGACTCTTTGAAAAATACGAAGTGCTTCTCAAAGAATATATGTGATCTTCAAACGAAAGGAAAATAATAAATGAAGTCGTTAAAAAGAATAATCACGCTTTGTCTTGTATGCGCTATGCTTGCGTGTTGCTTTGCGGGCTGTGCGAAAAAAAGCGGAAAGCCTTTGCTTACGCTCGACGACAGCGAGATATCGGTAAATCTTTTCGAGCTCTATCTCTCCAGAATGAAGGGAACTCTTTGCTCTGCCGACTACTTCGGCTCAAGCGCAACGAAAGACGAATTTTGGGATACCATAGTTGACGCGTACGATAAGACCACCTATAATACTATGTATACCGATATGGTAATGGACACCGCAAAGAGCTATATCGCCGCACTTGCGCTTTTTGAAGAAAAGGAGCTCACGCTTCCCGATTCTCATATAGAGGAGATAGACAGCGAGCTTGAAGCTCTTATCGAGAACGTTGCGGGCGGGTCAAAGACCACGCTCAACAGCATACTTTCCGAATACGGCGCAAACTACGACGTGCTCAGAGAGTCCTATATCATCGAGGCTAAAATTGCGTATCTTCGCGAGTATCTCTTCGGTGCTAACGGCTCTAAGGTGAGCGCAGAGCTTGTCGAGCAGTATTATCAGGAGACCTACGCGTGCTTCAAGCAGGTCTTCTTCTATACCTACGAGTACGTATACGAGACCGACGAGAACGGTGATAACATCTATTATACCGAAAACGGACACGTTTCCTACGATACCACGAAGACACAGAAAAAGGACGCTAACGGCAACGACGTCTACGACAAGAACGGCGACCGCGTCTACGTATATACCGATGAAAACGGAAAAGAGAGAATAGCGTATAAGGTAAAGGATGCAGAGAGGGAGATACTGCTTGACTCTAACGGCGATCCCGTGACCAAGGATTACGACGGAGACAAGGAAAAGCTGATCATAGAAAAGGCGACCTCTGTTTTCGAGCAGGTCAAGGAAGGTGATACCATCAACTTTGATATGCTTGTAAAGAATAATACCGAGGACGAAAGCTACGAGAAATATCCCGACGGATATTATATCACGGAGGATACTTATTATCCCTTGCCCGAGGTGCAGAAGGCGGTATTTGAGATGAAGGTCGGAGAGTGCAAGATGGTGCGTTCTGATAACGGTCTGCACGTAATTATGCGCTACGAGCCTAAGGAAGCCGCGTATGCGCTTGAGGAATACGAGGACCTCTTTATTGCAAAGAGCACGGGAACTTATATATTTATGGGCGACCTTGTGAGCAAGCTTATGACAGACTACGTTGCTTCTTATAAGGAAAGAGTAGTGATAGATGAGGCACTTCTTGAGGGAGTGGATATCAAGAGCGTAGGAATAAATTATCACTATTGAGAAAAAAACTGTTGACAAAAAGTAAAAAGCGTTGTATAATAAGCGTATGAAAACCGCATAGAGATCAGGGGTGCCTATAATGGCTGAGATGGCGAGAGCCGAACCCTTTAACCTGATACGGATAATGCCGGCGTAGGGAGATGGTTTCATATTTGGAAAGTGCACGCCAAAGATGAAAAATTTTACCGCACGGATGTCTCCGTGCGGTTTTTAAATTTTTATTCGGAGGTCTGTTCTATGAATCGAACGGCAAAACAAACACAACGGCTG
>SVSY01000098.1 GCA_015064065.1 Oscillospiraceae bacterium | reverse complement strand
GACGGGAGAGGTACAGTTTACCGCTTTTGCAAGGATCTTTGCACAGGTAGTCTTACCCGTTCCGCGCGATCCGCAAAAAAGATAGGCGTGAGAAAATTTATTATTCTCTGTTTCGTATTTTAAAATAGAGGTAACGTGCTCCTGACCGTAGACGTCGTCAAAGGTCTGCGGACGCCATTTGCGATATAATGCCTGATGCATAAATTTCCTCCCGTTAAAATAAAGTGAGCTGTAAAGTAAGACCATACACCTTTAATTCGAATCTCGTCGCCACGCGATCTCCGTACCTCCTGCTCAGAGCAGGCTGCCTCGCGGCACATCGGGTAGACTGCTTAATGCTGCTTGGTTCCCCACCTGACATGGTTCACAATTCCCGATTGCGCAAGACCCGCTCGTCAACGCAGCAGGCACGGCTCAGCCGTTTTGAGTTGACCCTCAAGAAAGGAATTCCCCCCTGCTGTAGCGGATTTCAGGTACAGGGCTCCGCTAATTCCCCGGATAGTATGGCCTTATTTTACAGCTCACCGCTTCTTTTAAATAAGACCTATATATTATAACAGATTTTTTCTGTTTTTTCAAGACCTTTTTTGATTTTTCTTATGCTGCTAAAAAATTTTATTCGAGCATATACTTTGTCTGCACTGCCTCGCGAAGCTCGCTCACTGCTCTTACCGACACAGCGACGAAGAACACCGCGCAAAGTGCGTTTACGATACCGAACCAACCCATATTCTTATCGGCAAACGCGTATACCGCGCCGTAAAGTGAATTGAGTATATCCGACAGAACGTACAGTACCGCAACGTCGAGAACGTGAACAAAGTTCTTACTAAGCTCGTTATGCACCTCTAAAATACGCAGCTTCTCACCCTCCGACTCTATTTCGCGTCCAAGAACGTACCCCGTATGAGCACCGATCACCTTTCTCACAGCACCTATAAAAATCGCAAGCATACATACGAAAATTATTCCTTGGAGTGCAACACTGCCTACGTAAAACAGATACGCAAAAAAAGCTTTCTCGCTCTTTTCCATAGCATTGTACGTGTAATTGGCGTGATAATAGGCATAAGACGACATCGAGAGCAAGGATGCTGCTCCGTAAAGCACAGCAATAACGGCGGGTGCACGCCACGAAAGCTTCGTTGATTTTGCAAGATACAAAAACGAAGGAATCAGAAAGGCAAGCACTAAAATATCAGGAAAGATATTTACCCCGTCGAGATTAAAATCAAAGGTAAGTATAACTCCAACCACGAACAACCACGTCGCTATCTTTACGTTTCTGATAGCAAACACGCCTTCCTTAGGAAGCACCTTTTCACCGTAAGCAGCAGATATACTGTCGCAAAAGACTCTGTCCGCTCTGATACGGTTAAAATAGCACACCGCCTTGAATAACCATATAACTCCGACGATCATAACGGGAATAAAGCAAAGAGCGCGGGCAATTCCAACATATCTGTACATTCCAAAGAAGAGCGAGCCTTCATCGTAGTCGGAAGTCGCAAGCACCATAAGCTCGGGGAGCATTGCCATAATTGCCTTAAGTACGACGAAAAACACACTCAGCCTTTTGAGCTTATCCGTGTAGCTGTGTCCGCCCGCACGCTTTGATGCGTGGACCGACGTATTGACGTGGAAGTTTCCAAGCTCGCTAAATCCATCGAAAAGCTTTGAAAATGCAGGAGCTAAAAATGCTATCTCGAGCACGCAGAAAACGAAGCTCCAAAGCAAAAGCGAAGAGTTACGCTCGCTCGTAGCCTCTATACCAAACACCCACAAAAGCGCCAATATCTTTGCTCCGTCGATAAGTATCATTCGCTCAAACGCGCGTCTTGCATCTGTAAGCCCGTCGCATATCATCGAAAGCTTCACAAGGGACGCACTGAGTATTATGTAACCGAAAACGTCGGGAAGCGGGTCAATTATGCTTATATTCGGGTTAAATATGAACACAAACGCAAGTGCTATGGCGCTCCACGGTATCTTTGCCGTTTTCTTGCGCTTTTTGGGGTCTACATTTTTTAAGTATCCCGACATTCGTATCTCTCCTATCTGTTCTTCTTTTTCTTACGCTCTGCATCCTCTGCCCTGCGTTGCTGTTCCTCGCTGTAAAGCTCTTTTTTAACGCTTTGAGGGGGCACTTTTTTATATTTCTCTGCTCTCTGCCGTGCTTTTTCTTCCCTCTCCTCGCGCATTTTATTTACGAATTCAAAACGCGATGGCTTTTGCTTCATCTCAACATCGCCCTCGTCGCATATTTTCGTATATGCAGAAAAAAGCATCAATACGTTGAGTATAAGTATAAGCAAATTGAGAATAAGCACCCACACGGGCAACGCAGTTGCACTAAGAAAGCTTCTTATCTCTTCAAAAGGCATCCAACAGATCACCTGCAGTACAAAATAGATACAATAAATCACAAGATTACGTATCGATATGTAAACGAGCTTCGGTGCACCTGTCTCTTTAGATATAGCCGCGACCGCAGTACAAAGTAAAACGTTGAAGACCAGCTCAAGCGTGTATCTGATATAGCTAAACGTATCGGCAAGTGCCTCGGAGATGAATCTACTTGGAGCAAGAAGATTAGTATAAAGAAAATCAGACATATCTCCAAGCGAGCAACACGCGGATATAGCGATCACCGAAAGGCAGGATACAGCAAGGACCGAAAAGCTCTTATGGTATTGAGAAAGCTTTTTTATTCCCACAAACGCAAGCACGTAGCCCACGAGCTTAAAAAATGCTCCAAAGATATTGAACGACATAACGGTAGCTGTAAAATATCCCAGCAAAAGTATTCCAAATCCCATGCTTATCCCCCCTTCTTTATATTATTTTTATGCGTTGCTATTTGCTCCGGGTGCTCCGCAGCACTTCTTATATTTCTTTCCCGATCCGCAGGGACAAAGATCGTTTCTACCCACTTCATCGGCTTTTTTCTTTACTATGCTTATCTTCTTAGCACTCTTCGTACCGTCTCCCTCAAAGCCCTCGGTTATCGGGTTGGCAAGCTGTACTCGCTTTACCTCGGGAGTCTTAACGGTAACCGAAAGTATCATTCTTACCGTGGTATCTCTTATATCGGCTACCATAGCGTCAAACATATCCGCACCCTGTATACGATACTCGTTAACGGGGTCACGCTGTGCATAGGACTGAAGTCTTATGGTGTCCTTGAGGTCGTCCATAGCATCGATATGCTCCATCCAATTGCGGTCTACGTTCTGCAACAGAATAGCTCTCTCGATCTCCTTGAATCGCTCCTCGCCGATCTCCTCCATTTTTCTGTCGTAAAGATCGAACGCGCGGTCAAGAAGCATCTCTTCTATATGCTCGACCTTGACCTTTTCGTCTGTTCCCTCATATTCCTTAAAGTCGTCTTCGGTCGTCAGCACGTTCTTGTAAAGCTCACGCAGACCCGCAAAATCCCAAAGGGTACGATCGTCTCCGTGAAGATGTGAAGCAACGTTTTCCTTTATAGTAGCACTTATCATCTTGCGGATAGTCTCGCCGATATCTTCACCGTTGAGAACGCTGTTACGCTGACCGTAGATGATGTTTCTCTGCTGATTCATAACGTCGTCGTAGGTAAGCACGTACTTACGGCGCTTGAAGTTCTGGTCCTCTATTCTCTTCTGCGCACCCTCTATGGTATTAGAGAGCATCTTGGCATCGATAGGAGTATCCTCGGGAAGTCCGAGTCTGTCTACCATACCGAGTATTCTTTCCGAACCGAAGAGTCGCATAAGATCGTCCTCAAGCGAGATGAAAAATCTTGACTCACCGGGGTCACCCTGACGTCCCGAACGTCCGCGAAGCTGGTTGTCTATTCGACGGCTCTCGTGTCTTTCAGTACCGAGAATATAAAGTCCGCCCGCCTCTCTTACCTTTTCTGCCTCAGGAGCTATCTCTTCCTTGAATTTTTCGTAAAGGCCGCGGTATATCTCACGTGCATTGATAACTTCCTCATCGTCTATCACTGCAGTTCCCGTTGCCATAGCGATAAGCTCTTCGTCTATCTCCTGCTTACGCATCTCGCGTTTAGCCATAAACTCGGGATTTCCGCCGAGCATAATATCCGTTCCTCTTCCCGCCATATTGGTAGAAATGGTAACTGCACCGAATTTACCTGCCTGTGCAACTATCTCGGCTTCCTTATCGTGATGCTTTGCATTAAGGACCGTGTGAGCTATTCCCTCTCTCTTAAGACGTCTTGAGAGCTCCTCGGATTTGTCAATGGAGACCGTACCGACGAGCACGGGCTGTCCCTTTGCATGACATTCCTTTACCTGCTCGACGACGGCATTGTATTTTCCGTTTACCGACTTATAAACGATATCGTTGTGATCTACTCTTATCATAGGACGGTTCGTAGGTATCTCAACTACGTCAAGTCCGTATATTTCACGGAACTCTGCTTCCTCGGTAAGCGCAGTACCCGTCATACCCGAAAGCTTTTTGTACATTCTGAAGTAGTTCTGGAAAGTAATAGTAGCAAGAGTCTTATTCTCTTTTTCTACCTTTACACCTTCCTTCGCCTCGATAGCCTGATGGAGACCGTTGGAATAACGTCTTCCCGGCATAAGACGTCCCGTAAATGCATCGACTATCATAACGCCGTTTTCATTTAAAACGTAGTCAACGTCGAGCTTCATTATACCGTGAGCGCGGATAGCCTGATTGATATGATGCGCTATCTCGGAGTTCTCTGCGTCGGAAAGATTTTCAATACCGAAAAATTCCTCTGCCTTTCTCGCGCCGTTCGGAGTGAGTATTGCATTGTTCGCCTTTTCGTCTACGATATAATCCGCTTCGATATCGTCGTAGCTCTCCTTTGTGTCCATCTCCTTGATGACGAATTTGCGAAGCTTGCGAGCAAATGCATCTGCTCTGTCGTACATCTCGGTCGATTTCTCGCCTGCGCCCGAGATAATAAGAGGAGTTCTCGCTTCATCTACGAGTATAGAGTCAACCTCGTCGACAATGGCAAAGTTGTGTCCTCTTTGAACCATTCTTTCCTTATAGACCACCATATTGTCACGAAGATAGTCAAATCCAAACTCGTTGTTCGTTCCGTAGGTGATATCTGCATTATAGGAAGCCTGCTTTTCTTCGGGAGTAAGTCCGTGGACTACAAGACCCGTGCTAAGACCCATAAATTCGTAAACTCTTCCCATCTCCTCGCTGTCTCTGCGGGCAAGATAGTCGTTTACGGTAACGACGTGAACACCGTTGCCCGAAAGTGCGTTGAGATATGCAGGCATAGTTGCAACGAGAGTCTTTCCTTCACCTGTTTTCATTTCGGCTATTCTACCTTGGTGCAGAATTATACCGCCAATGAGCTGAACGCGGAAGGGTCTCTTTCCGAGAACTCGGTCGTCTGCTTCTCTGACAGCCGCAAATGCGTCGGGAAGTATATCATCAAGCGTCTCGCCTGCTGCGAGTCTTTCCTTGAGAACGCGTGTTGTATCCGAAAGCTCCTCGTTCGTCATAGCCGAATACTTAGGAGCAAGCTCTTCTATATAGTCAACGACCTTAGTAAGCTTTTTTAGCTGTCTGTCGCTATAAGTTCCAAATATCTTTTCACCAAGTCCCATATCAATGTCTCCTTATAACATAAATATTCATTTTATTATACCGCATTTACGCTAAAAATTCAAGTCATTTATTAAAATAGAAGCACTTTGAATTGTAAATTTTTATCAGGTTCAAGAGTCTTTTAGTTTATCTATTGTTTTTCGTAATATTTTATGATATAATTTAGCACACAGAAATATTGAAACAGCTACTATGAGGAGCAAATTTATGAATTTAACATATAAGGATTTGTTAATAAGAGACGCAACCGTTGAAGATGCTGAACAACTTTGTACTTGGTGGAACGACGGAAAAGTAATGGAGCATGCCGGATTTCCAAACGGATTAGGAATTACTGCAAACGAGATCAGGAAACAACTTTTAAACAATGAAACAGGAAAATTACCTAAAAATCAAAGGCATATCATTTTTTATAAAAACATCCCAATCGGTGAGATGAATTATCGAGAAATTAATGTTGACACTTGCGAAATCGGAATAAAAATTTGCGATTTTTCAATGCAAAACAAAGGTCTTGGAAAAATTATATTAAGTTTATTTATTGATACTTTGTTTAATAAATTAGGTTATTCAAAAATCATTCTCGACACAGATCTAAACAATCGTAGAGCTCAGCACGTTTATGAAGAACTTGGATTTAAAAAAACTCAAATAAATAAGGACTCTTGGAAAGATCAATTAGGAAATTGGCGCTCTTCTGTAGACTATGAGCTTACCCAAGAATCGTTTGTCTCTTTTTTATAAAATTAAATACTACAAAAGTCATGATCAACAGCCGCAAGAGCATAACTTAACAAAAAAAGAGAGGACCTGAAAATCCTCTCTTTTTCGTTATTGTTGTATAGCCTTCTTCTTCCACTTACCAAGGCGGTAAAACGCAAAGGTAAGTATCGCGCCGAGCACCCAGGAAGCAAGCAGAGATATCTGTATACATTCCTGTCTTCCGTAAGGAAGCTCTGCAGTTCTTGTAAGGAAGGAGATACCGTATGCCACGGGAACTCTTATGAGAACAGTCGTGATAAGCGATATCCACATAGGTGTCATCGTGTCTCCCGCACCTCTCATTATACCCGAAAGGCTCTGTGTGACCGCAACGGCTATATATCCCGCGGCAAGAATAAACATAAGTCTGTAGCTGAGCTCTACAAGCTCTGCAGTATCTGTAAAGACGCCCATAAGCCCCTTTCCGAAGATAAGGATAGCCACGGTTATAACGGTTGAGCAACCGACAGCAAGAAGAGTTCCCTGCTTTGCTCCTTTAGTTACTCTGTCATAATATCCCGCGCCGACGTTCTGACCTGCATAGGTAGTAAGCGCAGTACCGAACGAGAAGTTAGGCATCATAGCAAAGCCGTCTACTCTCATAATAACGACGTTAGCGGCGATAAACTGCTCACCAAAGCAGTTTGTCAGCGACTGCACGATTATCATAGCCGATGAGAAGATCGCCTGCGTAAGACCCGAGGGTATGCCAAGACGCACGAGGGTTTTTACGTAAGTGCTCTTAGGCAT
>SVSY01000097.1 GCA_015064065.1 Oscillospiraceae bacterium | reverse complement strand
AACTGGGAAAAGAAGCCGACCGATTCAGACGGACAGTATGCAGAGCTTATGGCAGGTTGCTATACCGACGACCAGCCCGATTTCTCTTGGCTTGCTCCTTACGAGACCAAGTGCTTCTCACAGTTCTGGTATCCTACGCAGGGAATAGGATATACGACCAACGCAACGCTTGATGCGGCTGTTGCGCTTGACAGAGAAAAGGGTGAGTTCAGAGTAAACGTTACTTCGGTACAAAACGGACTTTCTATTAAGGTAAAAGGTGCTGACGGAAGAGCTTTGCTTGAAAAGTGCGTTGATATGACGCCTTCCGCAGTCGTTACTTATGCGTTCGACTATCCCGCAGACGAGCTTCTCACGGTAGAGATCAAGGCGGAAAACGGAAAGACTCTTCTTGATTACACGGAGGAGCTGCCCGACTACGTACATATCCCCGAGAGTAACAAGGGAACTCCGCTTCCCGATAAGCTTGTGACTCCTTGCGAGATCGTTACCGCAGGCAAGCACGTAGATCAGTACAGAAACTCGCTTTATAAGCCCGATACGTATTATCTTGAGGCTCTTAATCGCGATCCGAATTATCTGCCCGCTCTCAAGGAGCTTGGCGAATATTATACCCGCACGCTCAGATTTAAGGATGCGCTCGAATATCTCGATAGGGCATACAAGCTTGAATGCAGATATAACCAGAACCCCTACGACGGAAGCGTAAATTATCTGCGCGGAATCTGTATGCGCGAGCTCGGTCAGTACGATAAGGCATACGATCTGCTTTATCGAGCTTATTGGTCCAATAACGTTATCTCCCCCGCGATGACTGCTATAGCGGCTATCGACGGTATGCGTAAGGACTACAAGGCTATGTATACTCACGCTATGGAGGCAATATCCAAGGAAGCTAAACATCCCGTAGCGCCCGTGTATGCGGCTCTTGCACTTTATAAACAGGGTGATATTCGTAACGCCGCGGCTATGTGTAGAGATATTCTTAAGAGAGATTCTCTCAATCACTTAGCTCGATATGCGCTCACCGTTATAACGGGTAAGGGAAAGACGGCATTCTACGAGGCACTGAATTCAAATCCTGCGCAGACAGTGCTCGACGTATGCTTCGATATACTTTACGCAGGCTTTGCAGACGAAGCTATCGCACTCTTGCGCGGTGCACTCGTTGCAGATCCGCTTAACGCTATGCTCAATTACACTCTCGCATACTGCTATGATCTTGTGGGAAATGAGCGTATGGCGGCAAGATATCGAAAGGCAGCACCCAAGAAGAGAATAGTTGATGCTTTCCCGCTCAGAGCAGGAGAGATAAAGGTTCTCGAAGCCGCACTCAAGGCAAACGAGAAAGACGGCTTTGCCGCATATCTGCTCGGCTGTATCAAGTATAATTCGAGATGCTACGAGGATGCGGCGGCACTCTGGGAAAAGGCTATCAAGTATATGCCCGACTTCTACATAAGCTACAGAAATCTCGCTCTCGCTTACTTTAACCACCTCGGCAGACCCGGCGATGCGTATAAGCTTATGTGCAAGGCTGTCGAGCTTCACGATAAAGACGCAACGCTTCTTTCGGAAATGGCGACCGTTATGCAGCAATCGGGTGCTTCCTACGCTGAGGGAGCTAAGTTCCTTGACGAGCATAAACCCGACGTGGTTACCGACCAGATACAGCTTACTATAGCACGCGCCTACAATGCCGCAGGCGAGTATGACAAGGCAGAGGCAGCGATGCGATCGCATATCTTCTCACCCGGAGAGGGAGCAGAATACTCAACCGCCGAGCCCTATATGTACGCTTGCTTTGCTCGCGGAAGGATAGCGCTCCGCGAAGGAAGATACGAGGATGCTCTCGCAGACTTTAAGGCTTCTCAGGTAATGCCTGAAAATCTTAACGTAGGTTTTTGGAACGAAAGCGTTATGATGCCGTATCTGTATTACGAGGCAGAGGCTCTTAAACGTCTTGACAGAACCGAAGAGGCGGAGAAGATTATCTCCAAGCTCGTTACTATGAAGAACGAGGGTATGTGGAATATGGGCGGAGAATTCGTCTACTATTCTGCTATGTCGGTGCGTCTCGGCGGTCAGGAGATGAAGGCTAAGGAGATAATGAGAAAAGCGATACTCAAGTGGGAAAGAGAGCTTGAGCGCGGATGTAAGTATTTCGTTCAGCAGGGCGGTTTGTACAATTGCTTTATCGGAGACAGCAGAAAGAACAGACTTGCGACACTTTATGGAATGCTCGGCTACGGTAAGCTTTATAACGGAGACGTCGAGGGAGCTAAAGAACTCTTTGTGAAGTCACTTTCCTATAAAGTCGAGCCGAAGATCGCGTTTGAGCTTGAACTGTTGGATTGAATTTTGAAATTTGTCCTAAAATGAATTGACAATCCTGCCTCTGTGTGTTATAATAATATGGTATAGTATGGAATAAGGAGTTAACATATGAATAGAAATACACTAAAGATAGCATTGGGCATTGCAACGGTATTCTTTTTGATAGTTGCTATAGTTCTCTTCGTTTTGGGATTGACCCTCGATATTTCAACTCTGCCAAGAGTAATACTTATCATCGTTTCGCTTCTTGCGTTCGTGCTTGGCGTGGAGCTTGGATATTTCGTTTATCTGCTTATCGACAAAAATCCGAATTACTTTCTTTATAATACGCAGACAAAGAGAAATATGTCTGTGCAGAAGCTTACGTTTCAACATATAAATTCTCGAATGAACAGATATCTTTCGGGATATGCGACCTCTGAGGGAAGAATATGGAACGACAGAGTTTTCGACGATCCTTATCTTGAAATGGAAGATGAATTCAGACCTCTCGTGGCGTATAAGCTGCTTTTCGGGCTTGCTGAAAAAGACGCGGAGGCAGGTTGGAAGTGCCTTGAAAACTCTTCGGACGATACCGTGGCATTTATCTGCAAGGGGCTTCGTGCAAACGGCGATGGCGAGTTTGCGACGGCAATAGAAAATGTTATGTCTCAGAAGCCTGTAAATATAAAGGTGATAAGAGATTACCTTATAAGAAATAGAAAGTATATGCAGAACAAGATGTTCAAGTACGTTATCGATAATATCGATAAATTTCAATAAAAATCGCTAAATTTCATAAAAATAATTATACCGCACATTGACATTTGTGTCTTTATGCGGTATAATTATTTGTAAAGCTTTTTTATAAGGAGGACTCTATGTACCCTTATCCTATATTTTTTGATATTGACCTTTATACAGTGTTCCTTTGCCTTGGAATAATAGGCGCGATAGTGGTCTTCAGAACCTTTTCGGATAAGCTGAAAATGAATTGGAAGGTGCAAAATCTTACCATCGTTTCAGCCTTTGTCGGAATTATCTTGGGATACCTTTCAGCTGTTGTTTTTCAGGCATTTTATGATATAAAGAGCAGGGGAGGCTTTATTATCGATACTAATACGGGAGCGACCTTTTACGGCGGTCTCATAGGTGGAGCGGCGTTTTTCCTTGCGATCTATTTTGGCGTGGGACACTTTGTTTTCAAAGACAAGATGCACGTAAAGAGCTTTTTTGACGTAGCGGATATCGCGGCGGCTTCTATCGCCATAGCACACGGACTCGGAAGAATAGGATGTCTTATGGCAGGTTGTTGCCACGGAAAGATAGTCGACGCTTGGTATGCCGTTTATATGCCGGCTATTTCGGCAAAAGCCGTGCCGATACAGCTCTACGAGGCGCTTTTCCTCTTCGCGCTTTTTGCTTTCTTTACGTTCAGAATATGGAAGAAGCAGTCCTGTAATCTTCCGCTTTATATGGTGACCTACGGTGTATGGAGATTTGTCGTTGAATATTTCAGAACCGATGACAGAGGCAGCACGATAGTAGATTTTCTTAGTCCCTCACAGCTGATAGCGCTTATTATGATAGTCGGTTCGGTAGCTCTCTTTTTTGGTCAGAGAGCCATAATGAAAAAAGCGCAGAGCTCCGCTTCGGAGAGCAAAGCAGATGAATAACGAGCTTCAAACGACCTCAAAAAAACAGCGCTTTGGAGAGGTATTCAGAAAGATCGCGTTGGTGACTCTTCTTGCCGCAGTAGTGGTGCTTGAGATATGGTATAGAACTCAAAGCTCGCCAAGCGAGCTTCTGACCGAGATATACAGCAGTGCCTCTCGCTTTTTGGGAGCACTTGTCGCACTTGTGTTTATGGTCGAATTCTCGCTTAGCTCTGTACTTCATCCGCTTGGTAATAAAAGCCTGAAAAAGCTTGTTTTTGTTATCCCCGCGCTTGTAATAGCGGTGAATAACTTCCCGTGGGTATCATTTTTGGCAGGTGACTGTACGCTTGATGCAGATATTGGCGAGATAGTCTTTTACGCGTTTATCTGCTTGTGCGTCGGACTCTTTGAAGAATTGGCATTCCGCGGTTGTGCGCTGATGCTGTTGCTCAAAAAGAGAACTGCAACGAAGCTTAGCATTTTTATGGCTATCTTTTGGTCGTCCGTCTTGTTTGGAGCGGTACATCTTGTAAACGTTTTTGTTTCTTCGCCCGGAGCTGTACTTTTACAGATAGGATATTCCGCTCTTATCGGAGGGCTGTGTTGTCTTGTTTTGCTTGAAACGTCAAACATATGGCTGTGCGTATTTATCCACGCGCTCTATAATTTTGCAGGCGGAGTTGTACCGAGACTTGGAGCGGGCATAATATGGACGGGACCCGAAATAGCACTGACAGCCATCCTAGGTGTTTTGGTGGCGGCATATTCGGTGTACAGATTTTTCTTTACTCTGCCGCTCGACTCTGCTGAAAAATTGTTTAAAAGGAAAGGTAAATGATGGTAAGCTTCAAAGAAGTAAAAGAAAACGAGGCGATAGCCGAATATATACGTAAAGCAGATAGCTCGCTTATCGCGCTTGGATACACCGAGCATAGCTTTGCCCACGTGGGAAAAGTAGTCTCGGTCACAGAATATATTATGCAAACGCTCGGGTTTGATGAGAAGGATATCGAGCTTGCAAAAATTGCGGCATATATGCACGATATAGGAAATCTTGTAAACCGCGTCGATCATTCGCAGAGCGGCGCTATTATGGCGTTCAGAATTCTCGATAATATGGGAATGGAGGCTGCCGATATAGCAACGGTCGTTACGGCGATAGGAAATCACGACGAGGGAACGGGAGTGCCCGTTAATGAAATGTCAGCGGCGCTTATACTTGCTGATAAATCCGACGTAAGACGTAGCAGAGTGCGCAACCGCGACGAATCGACTTTCGATATACACGACAGAGTAAACTATTCCGTTACACATTCAAATCTCGCTATAAGCGAGGATAGGGGAGAAATATTGCTTGAGCTTGAGATAGACAGCAACTACAGCTCGGTAATGGACTACTTTGAGATATTTATGAAACGAATGATACTTTGTCGAAAGGCAGCCGAACGCCTTGGTATGCGTTTTCGCCTGAAAATAAACGGTCAGATATTGCTCTGAAAAATATACGGAAATATATTTTATAAAAATAAAAAAAGCTGTTGACAAAAACACTTTAATGTGTTATCATAGTAAAGTATTAAAACAAAAAGGAGACAACCATGAATTTTTCTGAAAATGAAGGCTACAAGCTCTTAGTTAAAGCATTACTTTCTCTTGAGACGGAGGAGGATTGCGATGCACTTTTAGAAGATCTTATGACAAAAAAAGAGGTTCTTGATATAGCACAGAGAATGTTAGTGGCGAAAATGCTCTCTGAACAGATAGTGTACAATAAGATCGTGGAAGAAACGGGAGCGAGCACAGCTACGATAAGCCGTGTCAACCGTTCCTATCTTTACGGTGCAGGGGGATACAAAAAGGCTCTCGACAGCATTTTGGAGGACAAAAAATGATATTTTCAGATAGGGTACTCCGCGCAAATGAAAAGGCAAGCTATAAGCTTCGCGAGCTTTATACAAAGCACGGATATTCACAGTACAGCGTCAGCAAATTCGAAGAATACGACCTGTACGCAAAGAATAAAAGCTTTTTGGTGAGCGAAAATCTTCTCACCTTTACCGATACTAACGGAAAGCTTATGGCACTCAAGCCTGACGTTACGCTCTCTATAATCAAAAACGTCGTTGCAGACGTAAAAAATTCTTATAAGCTTTTCTATGACGAGCACGTTTACCGCACCACTAACAGCGGAGACGGCTTCAGAGAGATAATGCAGACGGGACTCGAGTCTATAGGAAATATAGACGTTTTTGCACAAAGCGAGGTGCTGATGCTCGCAATGAAGAGTCTTGAGGAGATAAGTGAGGATTATCTCCTTGATATTTCTCATATGAAATTTCTCGAGGGATTTTTAGAAAATCTCGGTGTTGAATATGAAGAGATGTCGGATTTCTTTTCTCTCATTGGTTCAAAAAACGTCTCGGGAATACGTGCGCTCTGTCAGAAGAAGGCAATAGATAGCGCTTTTTGCGAAGAGCTTTGCACAGTTTGTGCGATGTATCTGCCGATTGAGGATGCTCTTACGAGTATAGCACATCTTGTAAGGGGTGAAAAAATGCAAAAAGCCTACAACGAGCTTTCGCTTATATTGGCGGCTATGAAGGAATACGGCCTTACGAAGAGACTATACGTCGATTTTTCTATCGTAAACGATATGAATTACTACGACGGTGTGATATTTAAAGGCTTTATCAACGGTATTTCCGACAGTATACTTTCGGGCGGAAGATACGATCGTCTTATGGAACGCTTCGGTAAAAAAACAGAGGCTAGAGGCTTTGCGGTATATCTTGATAAGCTCGAACGCTTTGGATACGATAGAGCTGAATATGACGTGGATTATATGCTCATTTATGATAATGACGTTTCGGCGGGAGATATAATCAACGCGGCAAAGCAGCTCGGTAAGGACGGCGCATCTGTCAGAACGCTTACCGCTATAGATGCAAGCGTAAGATACCGCAGACTCGTAAACTTAAGAAAGGAAGGTCTCGTTACCCTTGAAACAAATGATTAACATAGCACTTCCCAAGGGTAGACTTGGTGAAAAAGCATACGCTATTTTCGAAGAAGCGGGTTACGAATGTCCTTCTATACGTGAAGAGAGCAGAAAGCTTATTTTTGAAAACGAGGAAGCGGGAGTCAGATATTTCTGGGTAAAACCCTCGGACGTCGTTATCTACGTCGAGCGCGGCGCTGCGGATATAGGTATTGCAGGCAAGGATATCATTCTTGAATACAAG
>SVSY01000096.1 GCA_015064065.1 Oscillospiraceae bacterium | reverse complement strand
GGTCTCGCTCTTTCCTATCCTCCCGCTCTCATAAAGCGAGAGCGCGCTCTTAGTTCCCACGGGAAATCCGAAAACAAGCCCGAGCAGAACGGCTGTCGAGCCCTCGCGCCCTATACCGAAGAGCTTTTCGAAGGGGCTGCCGAAAATTCGCGCCATAATATCCGCCGCGCCCGAGCTTACGAATATATCACATAACACCATAAAGGGAAAAAGCGAGGGTATGACCGCGCTGACACAGCTCTTCATCGCGCCGAGCATCGCCGCAGACGTCAGCTCGGAGCGCCAAAGCGTAAGCAGGACAGCCATCGCGCTCGTAATGCAGAATAGCGACTCGGAGAGCGACAGCCGCCCCGCTCTGCTCTTTTTTTGTTCTCTCGGCTTTATTTCGGTCATTCTCTGCTCTCCCTCGGCATAAATATTTTTTGAATACTGCTAAATTTTATATCTCGCAGTAAAAAAATATGCAAAGTGAGGCAGATATGTCAAAGGATAGAAAGGATAGAAAAGAAGCTAAAATAACGCGGCGTGAGCGCCTTTGCCGCATGCTCGACATATCCCCCGAGTCGCTTATCGGCGGATACGCGGTCGAGATAGAGGGTCGCTGCTTCGTGAAGATACGCGGCGGCGGCTCGATATTGCTCTACACACCCACCGAGATACGCGTCTCGCTATCGAAAAAGCGCGAATTTATCTCTGTATGCGGCAGTGAGCTATCCTGCTCGACCTACAACCGCGGTGCGCTCGGAGTCGAGGGAACTATCGACTCCGTAAGCTTTGGAGAGACGAAATGAAGCTTCCCCACCCTTTTTTATTTATTGCGGGATACCGCGTCTACAGCACGCAAAGCGAAAACAGTGAGCGCGTTTTGGCTCTCTGCGAAAGGAATAGCATTCCCTATTCCAAGACCCGACTCGACGGTGACACTCTTTGCTTTTCTGTGCCCTTTCTTTACGTTTTTAAATTTGAAAAAGCCGCGCGTGCCGAAAATATCGAGTTCATTTCGATAAGCTCGCACGGGCTTCTCTCGCTCGTCCTCAGATACCGTAAAAGATACGGTATTCTGCTCGGTCTTCTGCTCTCTCTCTGGCTTATAATTCTTTCGCAGAGCGTTATATGGGATATCCGTATCGACGGCGAGCGGCGGCTGTCCGAGCGCGAGGTCAAGGCAGTGCTTAGTGACTGCGGCCTTGATCTTGGCACTAAGCGGCGCGATATCGACGTCGACACGCTTGAGAACCGCATAATGATATACTCCGACGACATCGCGTGGATAAGCGTGAATATAATCGGAACTGTCGCCGAGGTAGAGATACGCGAGCTCGATCTTGCGCCCGAAGACGAGGACGGCGAAGAGCTTTCCGCCGCCTCAAATCTCGTCGCCGAGCGCGACGGTAAGATAGTCGGATTTGAGAACGCGGGCGGAAATATCGCCGTCGAGATAGGCGAGAGCGTCAGTCGCGGGCAGCTTCTTATCGGCGGAATTTACGGCGACGAGGAAAACGGATTTCGCTACTGCAACCCGAAAGGGCGGGTACTCGCAGAGACGGTACGCACCAAAGAGATCAAAATTCCCAGAAAAGCGGAGCAAAAACGCTACACGGGCGAGGTAAAATGCGAAAAATACCTTATTTTTTTCAAAAAAAGAATAAAATTTTTCACAAACTATAGAAATTTACCCCCTACTTGTGATAAAATAATAATAGAAGAATTTTTATCCGCCCCGCGCAACACCGAGCTGCCGTTCGGGGTGATGACGGTGCGCTATCTTGAGTACGAAAACAAAGAGGTCAGCCGCGACGACGAGACGCTAAGAAATATCGCCGACGCCGCCGTCGACGGATATATCGCAGCCGAGCTTTCGAGGGCGCAGATATTGCGTAAAAAAATAGACTTCGAGATCTATGACGAGTATCTCCTCGCGCGCTGTAAGATAAAGTGTATCGAGGATATCGCAGTGAGGAAAAAGCTGACGATTGAAAGTTGAAATACGTGGACGCACCTCCACTCTGTTCGTCATCCTGAGCGGAGCGCGGAGATATTATGAGCGAAAGAGGTACAAAACAATAAATCCGTGCGCAGTCGAACCTTTTTTCGACCGAGGTAGGCGAAAAAAGGCGAGGGAGTGGCTCGCCCACGACCGAGGGATCTATAAAGGAATTTTATGTAAAGCCGTTATAATTCAAAAGTTACTTTTATGCAAAAAGGTTACATAAAACCGCATAGTAGATCCCGAAAATCGTCTTGACGATTTTCGCTTTTGTGCGGAGTCGCTATATTACCGCTCCTCCTTCCAAAAGTTCGACTACGCTCAGGATGACAAGATTAGTGTTATTTTGTAAATGTGCGTAGCCGCGAGTACCGATGTGATTTGTTTGCGACATCGGGAGCACCAAGGCGCTCCCCTACCGGTTTGTAGAAAATTGTTTCAAAGATAGAAGACGCAGCGAGACCGCCGAGCCCTACCGAAAATGTGGGAATTTGTTTCAAAGATAATAGCCGTGCAAATATATAATTAAAATAAAAAAGTGTTCTCGGTAGCGGTGAGCTGTCCGAGAACACTACATTAGAAAAATTACTCATTCTGCCGTTTTTACAGCATAAACCAACCTTGATGTTCCAAAAAACTTCTTTGCAGCAAGTTCTTTGATTTACGCCTCGGCGCGTCCTGCGGACGATGAAGCCGAGGTGGAAATAGGAAAAAACAAGGAGTATCGGAAGCGCGCTACGCGTTCGCGACCGAGACGACTATGTTTTTGACCGAAGCCACCTTTCTCCGAAAGAAAGTCGCGAAAATAAAACGAATAAAAACTAACTAAAACCAACAAAAAGGAAACCATATGGAACAAAAAAACGTAAAAATAGAAAATTCCGAGATAACCGCGAGGCTGTTCGGCAGCTTTGACATCAACACGCGCATGATTGAGAAGGCGTTCTCTGTCAGCATTCGCAACCGAAGCGGCGACGAGGGCGATGCTGTAAACGTCTGCGGCGAGAACGCTGAGGACGTGCGACTTGCGGCAGCGGCTATCGAATATCTCATCAAGCTCGCGCGCTCGAACGAGACTCTGACCGAGCAGCAGGTCGGCTACGTCATCTCGATGGTACGCGACGGAAACGAGAGCGAGCTTGCGGGACTTGACGGCGACTGCATCTGCATCACCACGCGCGGCAAGCCTATCAAAGCAAAGACGGTCGGTCAGAAGAAATACGTTGAGGCTATCTCGAAAAATACCGTTGTTTTCGGCATCGGACCTGCGGGCACGGGTAAGACCTTCCTTGCCGTCGCTATGGCAGTGCGCGCGCTCCGTCAGAAGCAGGTAAATAGAATAATACTGACCCGACCCGCGATAGAAGCGGGCGAAAAGCTCGGATTTCTGCCGGGTGATCTCCAAAGCAAGATAGACCCCTACCTCCGTCCTCTCTACGACGCGATGTTTGAGATGATGGGCGCGGAGAACTACCAACGTTTGCTTGAAAAGGGCGCGATAGAGATCGCACCGCTCGCATATATGCGCGGACGAACGCTTGACGACAGCTTTATCATTCTTGATGAAGCACAGAACGCGACCCCCGAGCAGATGAAGATGTTTTTGACGCGTCTCGGCTTTAACTCCAAAGCGGTCATCACGGGCGACCTTACCCAGACCGACCTGCCAAGCGGAGTCAAGAGCGGACTTGCAACGGCTGTTCGCATACTCGACGGCGTTGAGGACATAAAGATACACGAATTTACCGACCGCGACGTAGTTCGTCACAAGCTCGTTCAGCGCATAATCCTTGCTTACGAGAGCTATGAACGCAAGCTTGCCAGCGAACAGAGAGACAAGAAGAACGAGGGTGCGAAAAAGTACAGAGTTCAGTCGGACAGAAACGGAGCAGACAAGAAATGAAAGCAAAAAGAATGATATATTTCACAAACTCGCAGGAGAGCTTTGAAATAACCTACAAGCTTAAAATGCTCGTGCGTCACGCGGTGCTCGCGTCGCTCGAATACGAGGGCTTTGGCGCGGATACCGAGCTGTCGGTCACCTTTACCGACAACGAGGGAATACGCGCGATAAACGCAGAATACCGCGGCATCGACGCGCCTACCGACGTGCTCTCATTCCCTCTGACCGACTACGAGGGAGTCGATTTTCCCGTCGCGGACGAGCCCTGCTCAAGCCTTGGCGACATAGTTATCTCACTTGAGCGCGCGAACGAGCAGGCGGAGCAGTTCGGACATTCCTTTGAGCGCGAGGTAGCATTCCTCACCGTACATTCGATGCTTCACCTTCTCGGCTACGACCACGTCAACAGCGAAGAGGAAGACGCAGAGATGCGCCGCAGACAGCGCGAGATACTCGAATCTATGGGGCTTGGGGTTTGACATAATTTGTTGTAGGGCGGTGGCTTGCTGCCGCCGTAAAAGCGAGCCGCAGAGAAACAAAGAGGCTCCCTCCGGGAGGGAGCTGGACGCGTAGCGGACTGAGGGAGAGAGCGCAAAAAAGAGCGTATATGTTTTTTCGGCATCTATCTTAAATTGGTAGGGGTCGGCGCCTCGACGACCCGATGCCGCAAAGCCCTTTAAAATGTATAAAGCGTCTATTATCTTACAAAATTGTAGGGACAGGCGTCCCCGACTGTCCGAGCCGCATAATGAAATTTTATTTGGTTAACGGCTACGACGTTATTTAAACAATAGACACTTTATGCATTTTAAAAATCATTATGACATCGGACAGTCGAGGACGTCGGTCCCTACAGGTTTGAGAGAATTTGTTCGCGTGTGTGTAGCCGTAAGCAATATAAAACCTCTTGCCCGCTTTTCTCTTTTACGCAAAAGGTGAAAAGAGAAAAGCTAAGAAAAGAGAAACACCGTTTTGGAAGGGCTTCTCGCCCCTCCACCCCCGCGACCTTTTTGAAAAAAAGGTCGATCAAAAACTTTTAATGAGTTCAAAACAGCATAAAGCTTGATGCTAAAAATTATTCCACAGAAAAGTTTTTGGCGCCACCTTTTTTCAAAAAGGTGGTAAAAACCAACAAAACACCAAAAAAGGACGTAAAATATGAAAAGAACCGCATTTATAGCAATAGTAGGCAGACCTAACGTTGGAAAATCAACTCTTCTCAACGCGATACTCGGTGAGAAGGTCGCCATAGTTTCAAATAAGCCGCAGACCACGAGAAATCGTATCACGGGCATATACACCAAGGACGAGGATCAGTTCGTATTCCTCGACACTCCCGGTATGCACAGCCCTAAGAACAGCCTTGGTGAATTTATGGTAAGGACCGCCGACAGCTCTATGCGCGATGCCGACGCGGTCGTTCTCGTTGTCGACACGGGCAAGGAGATCACCTCGGTCGAAGAAAACGTCATTGCCTACCTCAAGAAGAGCGGAATTCCCGCTATTCTTGCGCTCAACAAGATAGATATGTACGACCGCGAACTTCTTGCCGAAACCATCAGTAAATATGCCGAAAAGCACGATTTCGTAGCTTTCGTGCCGATCGCCGCAAAGAAAGGCAAAAACGTGCCCGAGCTTATGGACGAATGCTCTAAATTCCTTTCCGAGTCGGATTGGTTCTTCCCCGACGATATGATAACCGACCAGCCCGAGCGTCAGATCGCCGCAGAGATAATCCGTGAGAAGATCCTCCGCACGCTCAACAAGGAGATACCTCACGGAACGGCTGTAGTCATCGAGGAATTCAAGGACGAGGGCACGCTCGTGCGTATCCGCGCCGAGATATTCTGCGAAAAGGCTTCGCACAAGGGCATCATCGTCGGCAAGGGCGGCGAGGCTCTCAAGCTCATAGGAACTTACGCAAGAGAGGACCTTGAGAAGATGTTCGGAGTTAAGGTCTACTTAAATCTCTGGGTCAAGGTCAAGGAAAATTGGCGCGAGAGCGCAAGAACGGTAAGCAATTTCGGCTACCGCGACGAAGAATAACTATTTTTGAGGTCAAAAAAGAATGAGAAAGGCGTGCGACGGACTTATTTTGCGCGTCACCGACGTCGGCGAGCACGACAGAGCGCTCGTCTTACTGACGGCTGACGAGGGTAAACTTTATATTACCGCCAAGGGCGCTCGAAGCGTAAAAAGCAAGAACGCCTCGCTTTGCCGTATCTGCGCCTACGTAAACCTCGAGCTCTACGAAAAAAACGACAAGTATTGGCTCGCCGAAGGCTCGGTGAACAACGGTTTTTTCGGTCTTTGCGAGGATCTTGACACCTTTTCGCTCGCGACCTACATAATGCAGCTCGCCGAGGAGATAACGGGCGAGGGTACTGACGAGAGCGAGGTGCTCCGTATGGCACTCAACACGCTCTACGTGCTTGAAAAAAAACGTTGCTCGCGCGAGCAGGCAAAGGCGACCTTTGAGCTCTTTGCGGCAGACCATTCGGGATTTGTGCCCGATATGTCGACCTGCTCGATATGTGCAAGAGCCGATTACCCCGACGGATTGTGGCTTGACGTTATGAACGGCGCGCTCATATGTGACGCTTGCCAGAAAAAGCGGAGCGGCGGGCTTGCCTCCTCCGAGACCGACGAATTTCAGACGAGAAATCTTCTGCTCCCGCTCGACTCGTCGGCACTTGAGGCTATGCGCTACGTAGCGTCAGCACCTCTGCAGAGAATTTTCTCATACGGTCTTACCGACAAGCAAAGCCTCGATCTGCTCTGCCGCGCGTCAGAGCTTTATCTGCTCCACCACCTCGAGCGTGATTTTGATACGTTGAAATTTTATAAATCCCTAAAGAAATTTAATAAGTGATTAAAAGCAGCGTAAGGCAACAGCCGCAAATGCCGATGTGATTTGATTGTGACCTTGGGTCGTCGTGGCGCCGACCCCTACAATTTGTGGGTGGTCGTTTGTAAGTGCGTAGCCGAACGTGCAGATGTGATTTGTTCGCGACATCGGGAGGAGCAAGCCCCTCCCCTACCGGTTTGTAGAAAATTGTTTCAAGGATAGAAGCCGTGAGCTCTAACAATTCCGCCGTACCTCATCTCTATTGGTCATCCTGAGCGTAGTGTCGAGATATTGTTGTAAAAAAGCGAAATTTGAAACAACCGACACGGAGTCGAACCTTTTTTCGACCGAGGTAGGCGAAAAAAGGCGAACGAGGAGCTTACCGACGAGTGAGGGATCTATAAAGGAATTTTATGTAAAGCCGTTATAATTCAAAAGTTACTTTTATGCAAAAAGGTTACATAAAACCGCATAGTAGATCCCGAAAATCGTCTTGACGATTTTCGCTT
>SVSY01000095.1 GCA_015064065.1 Oscillospiraceae bacterium | reverse complement strand
TTTACCGTGCGCGAGGAGATAGGCTACAGCGGTGCGGGCTGTGTTGCAAGCAAGCTGCACCCCGACTACGCTATAGTGCTTGAGTCCACCGCGATAGGCGATCTTCCCGAGACCGAGCCCTGCCGCAGAGTTGCTGACGTTGGCAAGGGCGGAGTTATCTCTATCGCCGACCGCTCCACGATATACGACAGAAATTTTGTCGATACCGCTTTTGATATAGCAAAACAGAACGGTATTGCCGCACAGCTCAAAAGATACGTTTCGGGCGGAAACGACGCGGGACATATCCACAAGAGTGACGGAGGAGTCAAGGCACTCGCACTGTCGGTGCCCACGAGATACCTCCACTCACCCTCTTGCGTAGCAGCGCTTGACGATTACGAGTCGGTCAAAGATCTGGCTGAGGCGATAGTCAGAAATTCGGATATATTGAAATTTAATTAAGAAGGAGAACCGAAATGAAAAAGTTCTATAAGATCATCTCTATGACACTTATCCTTGCGCTTCTTGCGTTTGTGCCCGTGTCACTCGCATCCTGTAATTCAGACGAAAACAATGAAGAAAGCAAAGAGGCAACAGAAGGAATGAAAGAAACCGAAAAACCTACTGAAAAACCTACGGAGAAGCCTACCGAGAAGCCCAACAACTCGGGAAACAATAATAATAACAACAATAACAACGACAGCGATAAGACTGTTACGATCGATCTCGCTTCGGATTACGATAAGGTAAAGACGCTCGGAAGAGTTTCTTATTCCGATAAGGGAATCATCTGCGACCACAGCGCATCGGGTATTGAATTTACCGCGACGGTGACGGGTGCGGTTTACGTAAATATGGTCACCTCCGGTGTAAAAGGCGGATGTACCACTACTTATTTCACAGTTTATATCGACGGGGAGAGACAGGCTATAAGACCCTCCGTCGAGCCCGGCTCAGAGACTCTAAAGATAGCAAACTTCAAGGGTGAGCCTGCAGAGCATACCATAAGACTTGTGAAGCAGACCGAGTCTAACTACACCATCTGCGAGCTCAGAAGCATAAAGTTTGAAGGCGAGATAATGGATCCCCCTGCAGATAATGATCTTTACATCGAGTTTATCGGCGACAGCCTTACCTGCGGTATGGGTAACATCGGACAGAACTCCAGCCCCAATCCCCAGACACCTATCTGGGAGGACGCTTCGCAGAGCTACGGCTATATGATAGCAGAGGACCTCGGAGCAGATTACTCAATAGTTTCCGAGAGCGGTATCGGTATTGCGGGAAGCTGGCACGACCCCTTGTTCGATTTCTACACCAAGGCATCCTACTCTCGTACAAAGGTAATGCCTTCTTACACCGACGATCACGCATTCTTCATCCGTACCCCCGACATCGTAGTCATCAATCTCGGAACTAACGACTACTTTGTTAATAAGGACAAAGACCCCAATATGTCCAAGCCTGAGGACGTTGAGAAGAAGACAGAAGAGTTTATAGAGCTCGTAAGAGACAGCTACGGCGAGGATATGCCGATAGTTTGGGTACACGGATTTGTAGGAACCTTCCTTCTTGACAGAATTACCGCAGCTATCAACAAGCTCGGCGGCGAGAGCGCAGGTATTTATATAACCTCTGTCACCAAGAATACGGGCGGCGCACAGGGTCACCCCACCGTTGAAGGCCACAGAAAAGCTGCGGACGAGGTGATAGCGTTTATGAACAGCAAGGGACTTCTTCCCGAAGCTCCTGAAACAGACGAGCTTGTGGATACTACTCTCAAGCTTGCCGATAACGCAGACAAGGTAAGACACCTTGGCAGGACCGAAGTGCTCTCTTCGGGAATAGCAGTTGACCACACCGCGTCGGGTATCGAGTTCAAGGGTACTTTTAACGGTACTGTAAAGCTTAAGATAAAGTCCTCAAGCTCACACTCTCCTTACGACAAGGGAGTCAGCAGCTCCTACTTTACCGTTTACGTTGACGGAGTAAGACAGCCTAAGCGTTATGAAGCTGCCGAGGGAACTACTACGCTTTCCTTGGTAAGATTTACCGAGCCGGGTGAGCACACCATAAAGATAGTAAAGCAGACAGAGAACAACTACACTCTTTGCGATCTCATAGAGCTTACCTTTACGGGAAAGCTTGCTGAAGTTCCCGCCCAGAGAGACCTTTATATTGAGGTCGTAGGCGACAGCCTTTCTTGCGGAGTAGGTAATATTCCTAAGGCAGACGGAACCTATCCCAGCGGCGGCGGAAGCGCACAGAGATCTATATACGAGGACGGCACACAGACCTACGGATATCTTGCGGCAGAAGCACTTGGCGCTGACGTAAGCGTAGTTGCCGAGGCGGCTATGGGTATCACGAAGAGCTGGTTCGACCCGATGCCCGATTTCTACAAGGCTACCTCGTATAACCGCAGTGCTACGAAAATGTATGATTTCAGCAGTGCGAGAGTTCCCGATATCGTAGTTATAAATCAGGGAACTAACGATGCAGGCTTCAAGGTAGACGTCAATGAGTTCAAGCAGGATATCAAGGACTTTATACTTTTCGTAAGAGAGGCATACGGCAAGGATATGCCTGTAGTTTGGGTAAGAAACGTAGTTGCACTCAACCAGACCTACGTTACTGCCATCGAAGAGGCTATAAACGAGCTTAAGGCTGCCGGCGAGACAGATCTTTATATCTGTGTCGTTACTGCAAACAACAAGGGCGGAGAGGGACATCCCACTATCGAGGGACACGAGCTCAACGCTACTGAGCTTACTAAATTTATACGCGATAACGGTATCGTTTCCTAAAAGGGAGAAGAGAAATGAATTTGTACACAACTTTAAAAGAAATATGTATGGCTCACTCGATATCGGGACGTGAGTCGCAGATAAGAGATCTGCTTAAAAATAAAATAGAGGGCGTAGTCGACAGCGTTGAGGTCGACGTGCTCGGAAACCTTATCGCGCTCAAGAAGGGACGCACGGGTAACAAGAGAATAATGCTCTGCGCTCATATGGACGAGATAGGATTTATCGTCAATTTCATTGAGGACAACGGACTTATACGTATAGCGCCTATCGGCGGTATCAACTTTATTGCTTCGGCATTTACCAAAATGGTGTCCGAGAATGGAGTCGTTGGAGTTCTCGTTCCCAATTCCAAGACCAAGCCCGACGAGTTCAGACCCGACAGTATGTTTATAGATATCGGTGCTTCGAGCAGAGCTCAGGCTGAGCGCAGAGTGCGTATTGGTGACGCGTTTATGGCAGCTCCCGACCTCTACAAGCTTTCGGGCAAGAGAGTTGCGGGAAGACCTATAGACGACAGAGTAGGCTGTCTTGTTCTGCTCGAGGTCGCAGAAAGACTCGCAAAAGCAGAGCTTGATGCAGACGTTTACTACGTATTCTCGGTTCAGGAGGAGGTAGGCTGCCGCGGAAGCAAGACCGCTACCTACAACGTCGCTCCCACCGAGTCTATCTGTGTAGACGTCACGGGAACGGGCGACACCCCCAACGCATCTCCTATGGCTTGCAAGCTTGGCGGCGGTGCGGCAATAAAGATAAAGGACTCCTCGGTAATTTGCCACGAGGAGATAATAAAGGCGCTTGATTGCGTTGCACGCGAGAATAAAATATCCGTACAGAAGGAAGTGCTTCTTGCGGGCGGAACCGATACCTCTTCTATGCAGATGATAGCAAACGGCTCTATGGCAGGCGCGGTCTCGATACCTACACGCTATATCCATTCGGGCGTTGAGAGCTGTGACCTTGGCGACGTAGAGGCAAGCATCGAGCTTATCGAAAAATATATTCTCGCAAGAGGTTAAAAAATGCAGTTTTCGGATAAGATACTCACGCTTGCAAGAGAAGCGGAAAAAGCACTTGCTCCGATATTTGCCGATATAGATGCAATATCCTTTGAAAACACTCAAAAGATAATGAACGCATTCCGCGAGCACCGCGTGAGCGAATCTATGTTTATGGCGACGAGCGGATACGGCTACGATGACCGCGGAAGAGAAGTGCTCGACGCTGTATGGGCAGACGTTATGGGGGCAGAAGCGGCGTTCGTGCGCCACAGCATAGCTAACGGCACGCACGCGCTGACCATCGGTCTTTTCGGACTTTTGCGCCCCGGCGACATAATGTTCTCGATAGCGGGAAAGCCTTATGATACGCTTGACGAGGTCATAGGCAACGTCGGAGAGGCAGGCAACGGCTCGCTCCGCGATTTCGGCGTAGAATACCGTCAGGCAGATCTCAATGCCGACGGAAGCTTCGACCTTGATACTATCAAGAGGGTGCTCACAGAAGAGGGCGAGCGCGTAAAGGTGATATTCATACAGCGTTCAAAGGGATATCTCAACAGAAAAACGCTTAGCGTTGACGATATCGGAGACGTGATAAGCTTCGTTCGTCCGCTTTGCCCCGATGCTTATATCGTGGTAGACAACTGCTACGGCGAGTTTACAGAAACGCGCGAGCCAACGGCTGTCGGAGCGGATATGATAATCGGCTCGCTTATAAAGAACCCCGGCGGCGGAATGGCAGAGAGCGGCGGATATATCGCGGGAAGCGCTAAGGCTGTCGAGCTTGCTTCCTACAGACTTACCTCCGTTGGCTGCGGACTTGAGGTTGGTGCAACTCTCGGACAGACCAAGAGTATGTACAAAGGACTTTTCTATGCGCCGCACACGACGGCACAGGCAATAAAGACCGCACATCTTGCGGCGTATATGTTCGGACCTGAGGGACTCGGCTTTGAGGTCGAGCCTGCTTGGAACGAAAAGAGATACGACATAATACAGTCGGTGATAACCCATTCGCCCGAGGGACTTTGCGCTATATGCAGAGGAATTCAGGCGGGCTCGCCGATAGATTCCTTCGTTACTCCTGAGCCGTGGGAGATGCCGGGATACACGGATAAGGTCATAATGGCGGCGGGTGCGTTCACGCAGGGTTCTTCTATCGAGCTCTCCTGCGACGGACCGTTGCGCGAGCCTTATACCGCTTATCTTCAGGGCGGACTCACCTACGAGAGCGGAAGGATAGGAATTTTGAGCGCGGCAGAGGAAGCGCTCAAGATACTTTAAGATTTTTGCAAAAGAGAAAAAGGATACATAGACAGTTTTGGGGGAAGAAATGCTTTTTTCATCACTTGAATTCCTTTTTCTCTTTTTGCCGATAAGCGTAGCGGTGTATTTTTTGTTGCCGCGCGCACTCAAAAATTTTTGGCTCTTGCTCTCGGGAGTGTGCTTTTACGCTTTTGGAGAGCCGAGCTTTTTGCAGATAATGCTACTTACGGTAGCGATCGACTTTTTGCTCGGTGTACTGATACAAAAATTTCAAAAACGAGAAGTCTTGGCGCGCGCTATTCTTTGGCTCGCTGTTATTTATAACGTCGGTCAGCTCGTTTATTTTAAATTTTTTTCGCAAAGTTTGCCGATAGGAATATCCTTTTATACCTTTCAGGCGTTGTCGTACGTGATAGACGTCTATAGGAAAAGTGTTGAGGCAAGCCGCGATCCGATAGCTTTCGGTGCGTACGTAACGCTTTATCCCCAGCTTATCGCGGGACCGATAGTCAGATACAGCGACGTTGACAACGAGCTTCGCACAAGAAAGCATACTGTTGAGGCAACGGCGAGCGGTATACGCACGTTTTGCATAGGTCTTGCCAAAAAGGTCTTGCTTGCCGACGTTGCAGGAGAGGCTTGGGAGTTTTTTGCGCATCGCGGCGGTTTTGTCGATGCCTATGCGGGAATATTTTTCTTTGCTATGCAGATTTATTTCGATTTTTCGGGATATTCGGATATGGCGTGCGGGCTTGGCAGGATATTCGGGTTTTCGTTTCCGAAAAATTTCAATTATCCCTATATATCAAAAAGTATAACTGAATTCTGGCGGCGGTGGCATATCACGCTATCGTCATTCTTTAAGGAATACGTGTATATCTCGCTCGGCGGAAACAGAGCGGGGAAGATCAAGACCTACCGAAATCTGCTCATCACCTGGGCACTTACGGGACTTTGGCACGGCGCGACTCTTAATTTTTTGCTGTGGGGTCTTTACTTTGCGCTCGTGCTTATTTTGGAGAAAGCCTTTCTTAAATGGTTTTTGGAAAAACTTCCGACATTCTTACGGCACACGTATGCAATATTTCTTATCGCGATAGGCTGGGTGATATTCGCGACCGATGGCGAGAGTCTCTCGCTTTACGAGGGTGGAAGATACGTAGCGCGGCTATTTGGCTTCGGTTCGAATGGGTTTTGCTCGTATCTCACGCTATACGAGCTCTCAAGATACCTCGTTGTCGCGGCGATTTTGATATTCGGAGCGACTCCACTCCCCAAAAGCCTTTACGGTATCGTGTGTGATCGTTTTCCAAAAAGCGCGGCGATACTGAACGTTATTTTACCCATGGCGGCATTTTTGCTGTGCGTGGCTTATATTGTAAATTCGGGATACCATCCCTTTTTATATCTCAGATTTTAACAGGAGAATTATGGCAGATCTATTTTTCAGACTTTTCGTAAAGGGTTATGATGCAGATGGAAAAAGCTCTCCGTCTGTGCGCCGTGCCTGCGGTAGCGCGGTAGCCGTTGTAGGAATCGTGGCAAACCTTTTACTTGCCGCAATAAAGCTATTTGCGGGAATAATAAGTGGAGCTATTTCCATAACCGCCGATGCGGTGAACAATCTTTCGGATGCGGGGGCGCAGGTCGTTTCTTTTATCAGCTTTAAGATATCGGGCAAGCCCGCCGATCGCGACCACCCGTTTGGACACGCAAGAATAGAGTACGTTGCCTCGATGATAGTTTCTTTCTTGGTGCTGCTCGTCGGCTTTGAGCTGCTTATGGACTCGTTCTCAAAGATAATGTCGCCGACAAAGATCGATTACAGCTTGATAGTTATGATAATTCTTGCGATCTCGGTAGCGCTCAAGCTCTGGCTCTTCATCTTCGGTCGCGGCGCGGCAAAGAAGATAAATTCCGAGGTCATAATGGCGGCGGCGACCGACAGCCTCTCGGACGCGATAGCGACCTCTGCCGTGCTTATCTCGGCGATAGTGTGCAGATATACGGGCTTCAATACCGACGCGTATATGGGCGCGATAGTTGCAGTGATAGTCCTTATCGCAGGCATAAAGATACTCAACGAGACGAAAAATTCAATACTCGGCTCAGCACCCGAACCCGAGCTCATCGAGGATATAATACGCATAACTCGCGAATACCCCGAAGCGCTCGGAATACACGATATGGTCGTCCATAAC